>CAZJMX010000001.1:0-218582 GCA_964547345.1 uncultured Smithella sp.
AAAATAATATGATCACCGTCTGCTTTATTGAAAATGTCGATGCGATGGGCGTGCACACGGGCGATTCCTACTGCACTGCGCCGATGCTGACCATTTCCGAAGAATTGCAGAAACGACTCCAGAAATACTCCTATGACATTGTTGAGGCCATTGAGGTCATCGGTGGCACCAACGTGCAGTTTGCGCATGATCCGAAGACGGACCGCGTGGTCGTCATCGAAATCAACCCGCGCACATCGCGCTCATCGGCGCTGGCTTCCAAGGCGACGGGGTTTCCCATCGCTCTGATCTCAGCCATCCTGGCCTCCGGCATCACAATGGATGAGATTCCCTACTGGCGCGACGGATCACTGGAAAAATACACGCCATCGGGCGATTATGTCGTGGTCAAATTTTCCCGGTGGGATTTTGAAAAATTCCCCGGCGCGATCGACAAGCTGGGCACGCAGATGCGCGCCGTGGGCGAAGTCATGAGCATCGGTAAAAATTATAAGGAAGCATTCCAGAAAGCCATCCGCTCTCTGGAAAAGAAACGCTACGGCCTGGGTTTTGTCAAAGATTTCCACTCCAAATCGCTCAATGACCTGATGGAGCTGCTGAGCGAACCGTCCAGTGAGCGGCAGTTCATCATGTATGAAGCCCTGCGCAAGGGGGCGACGGTTGACGCCTTGCACACCAAAACTTACATCAAGAAATGGTTTATCGGGCAGATGAAGGAATTGGTCGAGCTCGAAGAAAAAATTCTGGCTTACAAAGGAAAAGCGCTGCCTGACGCACTTTTGATCCAGGCCAAGAAAGATGGTTTTGCCGATAAGTATCTCGCGCAGATTCTGGATGAAAAAGAAGAAGACATTCGCAAGCAGCGTCTGGCCGCGGGGCTTTGCGAGGCCTGGGACGCGGTGCCGGTCAGCGGTGTCGAAAACGCGGCCTATTATTATTCCACCTACAACGCGCCCGATAAAGTCGGCATATCTAAAAACCGCAAGATCATGGTGCTGGGCGGCGGCCCGAACCGCATCGGCCAGGGCATCGAATTTGACTATTGCTGCGTGCACGCGGCATTCGCCCTGCGCGATGAGGGCGTCGAATCCATTATGGTCAACTGCAACCCGGAAACCGTCTCCACCGACTACGATACTTCCAATAAACTGTATTTCGAACCCCTGACGGTGGAAGACGTTTTAAGCATTTATGAAAAAGAAAAGCCCGAAGGCGTCATCGTCCAGTTCGGCGGGCAGACGCCGCTCAACATCGCAGCGGATCTCGCGAAAGCCGGCGTGAAAATCATCGGCACTTCAACGGAAACCATTGATCTGGCCGAAGACCGCGACCGTTTCCGCATGATGATGGACAAGCTGGGCATTCCCATGCCCAAATCCGGCATGGCCAGCAATCTGGAAGAGGCCATTGCCGTCGCCAACGGCATCGGTTATCCGCTGATGCTTCGCCCCTCGTATGTGTTGGGCGGGCGCGGGATGGAAGTCGTTCATGACGAGCAAATGCTTAGGCGTTATGTGAGCGCCGCCGTCGGCGTCACGCCGAAACGACCGATTCTGATCGACAAGTTTTTGGAAAACGCTATTGAAGCGGAAGCCGACGCGATCTCCGACGGCACGGATGCTTTTGTTCCGGCTGTGATGGAACATATCGAACTGGCGGGCGTGCATTCCGGCGATTCCGCCTGCGTGATTCCGCCCATCAGCATTCCGGCGCGCCACATCGACACGATCAATGAATACACGAAAAAGATTGCCGTGGAATTCGGCGTCGTGGGCCTGATGAACATTCAGTATGCCATCGCGGGTGACGTGGTTTATATTCTGGAAGCCAATCCCCGCGCGTCGCGCACCGTACCCCTGGTATCTAAGGTCTGCAATATTTCCATGGCGCGGATCGCCACACAGATCATGCTCGGTAAAAAATTAAAGGATTTAAACTTAAAACACAGCACGTTCAGACACTATGGCGTCAAGGAAGCCGTTTTCCCCTTCAACATGTATCAAGAAGTCGATCCGATTCTGGGACCGGAAATGCGCTCCACCGGCGAAGTGCTGGGATTGGCGGATTCTTTCGGTCTGGCCTACTATAAAGCACAGGAAGCCACCGGTCAGAGCCTGCCTGCCTATGGCACGGTGCTCATCACCGTTGAAGAAAAGGACAAGGGTGGCATTCTCGAAGTCGCCCGCGCCTTTGCCGGCATTGGTTTCAAAATTAAAGCCTCCGACGGCACCCAGAAATTCTTTGCGGATCACGGCATTGCATGCGAACGGATTCTAAAGATGCATGAAGGCCGACCTAACATTGTGGATGCGATCAAAAACGGCGAGATTCAGCTGGTGATCAACACGCCCGCCGGACGTCTCTCCAAATACGATGACTCCTACATCCGCAAGGCGGCCATCAAATACAAGATTCCCTATATCACGACGGTTGCCGCAGCGGTTGCCGCAGTCAAAGGCATTGCCGCTTTCCGTCAGGGTCATGGACGGGCGAAATCCCTGCAAAGTTATCATGCGGAGATTAAGTAAAGACTAGGTTCGAGGAACAAGGCAAAAGGATCAAGATAAAACAAAAGGGAACGGTCGGTGGCCACCGCTACAGGTGGCAAGACCGTTCCCTTTTTTATAAGAAGCCCATTTCTTTTAGAATATCCCGGACGCGTTCGGCCTGATCTTCTTCAACAAGCAGGCGGGCGTATGAGCCTGCGGCAATCATCACATTGACATTTTCGCCCTGAAAGTAATAGTCGATTCCTTCACCGTCGAGGACAGATTTGATGACCGCGATATCGCCGGGGCTATAGGTGGAGAAGACCTCAAGCATTTTTACTCCTTCTGGCAGGCACAAAATTTAAAATACGGTTCACGCTTCACTCAAAGCCCGGCGGCGGAGTGAAGCCGCCAAAAACGTTTTCCATTCTCATCGCTAAATCCAGCGGCGTGCCGTCTTCCATGTAAGGTCCCATAATTTGAATGCCTACCGGAAGATTGTCTTTTGTTTTGCCCACAGGAATCACGGTTACCGGACAACCTGCCAGCGTTGCAATCGATATCCATTTAAATGTCTCAGCGTAATACCTTGGCTTGTCCGATGATTCGATGATGCGTCCCCACATATTGCGTTCGTGATTGTGGTCAAAAGCCGGCACACAGTTTGCGGGCATCAGGAAAGCGTCAAACGTTTTGAAATATTCCTGCCAGGCTAAACGTGATTGCAGCCTGCGGACACTGAGTGCATACCAGTCTTTGTGAGAGATCGTCAGACCCTCCACGAAATTTCGCTGAGTATCCCCATAAGGCATGTAATACAGCAGTTTGAGCATATTGATCACGGTGTCGGTGAAGGCAGGCGATTGGGAAACATAGGCAGCCATCAGCTTAAAGTAAATATCGAAAACCTCTCCAGGGTTGATGCCTTCGGGCCATCCTTCTTTCACTTTCACGCCCTCTTTGCGCAGGGTGGTGACTGTGTCGAACATGACGGAAGCAATTTCGGGGTTGACCCGGCAGAAGGGATCATCGGTTACATAACCGATTTTATATTCTTTAAGCGTGACTTTGCGGGCTTTGGGCAACTTCCAGAAATGAGCGCCGGCATCTTCGGGTGCGGGGCCGGCGATGATTTCCATCTCCAGCTTCAAATCGCGAGCCGAGCGAGCGAGCGGACCGACCACCGCCAGATCGTTCAATCCGGCGAGATTGATGGAAGATGGCATCAAAGAGGGCAGAGGGGGGATAGCGCCCTGATAGGGTACGATATTGAGGGACGACTTATGGCCGCAAACGCCGCAGAAGTTGCTTGGTGTGCGGATCGATCCCGCGAGATCCGCGCCCAGCTCCAAAAATCCAAAACCCGCAGCCAGTGCCGCAGCTCCCCCGCCCGTGGAGCCGCCGGAGGTTTTGGTCACATCCCATGGATTGTTCGTCGTGCCTGCCACCTTGTTGTAGGTCTGAATGTCGCTTGCGCCGATCGGTGTGTTGGTTTTTCCGATGATCAGAGCGCCCGCGTTCAGTAGACGGTCCACGGCGACTGCATTTTCTTTGGGAATATACTCGGCCAGCTCCGGAAATCCACAGGTTGTACGCAATCCGGCCGTCCGAAACTGGTCTTTGATGAGGATCGGCAGGCCATGCAGCGGTCCCCAATTTTTTCCTGCGGCCAGGGCGTCATCCGCTTTGCGGGCGCGCTTGAGTGCCTGTTCTTCATTGAGTGTGACAAAGGCGTTAATTTTTTCATTGTGTTTTTTGATACGTTTAAAAACGTGGCGGGTCAGTTCGCGAGACGAGATGACTCCGGCCTGAATGGCTTTGATGGCTTGGGTAGCCGTCCCGAAATCGGGATCAAATTTGATACGGGTGGGTGTTTTCGAAGAAGAAATCTTTTTTTTCATACCTCAAAGGCTCCCTTCTGTTGGATGGGGGATCATGACACCGTTTTGACGATATTTCTACTGATTTTATGTCCTTCGCACAGGTTTTGTCATTCCAGTTCTTTCCGCGTCCCTTTCTCAGTGACTCAAAGCCTTTGTTAGACTCTGGCATCATTGATGAAATTGCCATAACCTTTCAGGTCACGCGTTCCGAACGCATATGAGGAATCTTAATGCCCTGGATTTATTAAAAACAGGTTTTCTCGCTTCGCTTCAAAATGAAATGAAAATGAATTGCGACCGCAGTCTCCGGAGAATGGAAATTGAGGGGAGGGGGAATCAAATATAGGGTTTCTTAAATAGGTTTTTGTGTGTTATACGAAAATTGAATTAAACAAAAGGAAAGAAGTAATCATGGAACCGCTTAAAGGCTCACAAAAAAAATACCTGCGGGCGCAGGCGCATCATTTAAAACCGCTGGTGATGATCGGAACCAAAGGCGTCACCGAACAGTTGTTAGGCTCAGTCGATCTGGCGCTGAAAAATCACGAACTCATCAAAGTCAAATTCGGCGAATTCAAAGAAGCCAAAAATGAAATCTCAGAAGAAATCGCCAACGCCACCCAAAGCGAACTGGTCGGCCTCATCGGCAACATTGCCATCTTTTTCCGACCCTGTCCGCAGACGGAAAAAAGAAAAATCAAACTTCCATAAGGTATTACAGGCTATACACATCCACCCGGCAGTACTCTTTAAATCCCGCCCGCTCATAGACAGGTAATCCGTCGGGCGAGGATTGAAGGGTGGCAAAACGCGCTCCGGCTATTTTGGCTGTTCGCAGGGTTGCCTGCGTCAATTCCAGGCCGATGCCTTTTTTCCGGTGTTCGGCAAGCGTTGTGACAAAGTAGATGCCGGCTGCGTTTTCTGTCAGAAATAGTAAAGAAGTGGCCACCGGTTGTCCGTTTGCATATGCCAGAAAAAATCTCTGCGGCGAATCGGCATCCAGATTAAAAGTGTCGACAAAACGGGTATACTGCGCGCTTGTCTCCGACGGAAAATCAAATCCGGCAAAGGATACGTCTTTCCAGAGGTTCAGGTCTTCTTGATCTCTGACGCGGCGGATGGTGATTCCGGCGTCACAGGATGCCCCATCTCTCAGCGCTTTTAAATCGGCCAGCATGCACGGTACGCTGAGCACAAACGAAAACCCTTCATCTTTGAGGATGTCGATGGTCGTTGCGGATTTTGCAGAGGGGAAAACCCACCACCAGAAAGGCAGGCCGTCATTTTTATAATTACTTTTAATCTGACGCAGAGGGTCTATGTCTTCCGAGGCGAGAGGTTTTTCGCTCCAGGCCATATTGAGGTCGGCGGAGTCGATCCCCGTCTTCATCGACCAGATCGAATGGCTATGAAATAGCGAGGCATCGAGGCCGCCCCAGTAACGGGCGTTGGCAAAAAAAGTATTTTCAATGACGGAAATAGTGGACATGACCTATTTGGAGAATCAAACAACTATTTTTTAGTGTCAGGTTTTGAAGGACCGGCTGTACTCGGATGATGCTGGTAATGCGGTTTGATGGTTGGATTTTCCAGATCCTCTTTGGACATTTTCAAAATCGTCTCCGCAGCCGATATATCCAGCTTGAGTCTTTTGATTTTTGCATCATACGCGGGTAGCGCTTTTTTGTAGCGCTGCCTTTGCGTCCATTCCATGAAGGGTTGTTCTTTCATTTGCTTCAAGATCGCGTTGCGAGTTGAATTGGCTTCCGCAAGAGATTTTCGCAGGGAGTCCATACGCTCTGCCGCATTTTGCTGTTCGGGGGCAACGGATTTGGACAGATCTTTTTCAATGCGTTCCTGAAGAACATCCGGGCCTGCTTTGGGCATGGAGGGCTTTCCGAATACGGCCGGGTTGAACGTTTTCGGATCAAAAGCTTTCTTTTCAGCCGGTTGCGGCGCTTCTTCCTGCTTGGGCTTGATATTGGATTTCAAACAGACATCAATGACAAAGTCGCCGCATTCGGTTGTGAAAGGAATGACGATGCTGGGACCTTTGATGACGTGTCGCACGGTATGGGCCCTGCCGAAAACAATCGTTGGAATCGCGGCAAATACCTTCAGATCATCCTTTTCCATCATCTTGCGGGATGAACCGGAAATCATATTGGTGAGCTCTCCCACCGCATCTAGCACGGCTCGGTTGATTTCCGTGTGTTTTTCACCCAGCATTTTTTCGCAAATGCCGATGATGCAGGCTTCGCTGAAGCTGATGGCCAGCGATCCGGATGCATCTCCCGTCATCCCGATGATGCCGGAAATGTCACCGCAGGCGGTGTCGTCGGTTTTGGCATATGGCCTGCCGGCAACAGGCTTCATAAAAGCCATTTTCTCCATGACATCCATCGTGCCGTATATAAAAGGATTGATAAATTTGACATCCATGCGCGTAACCTATCTTAATGCCGGGAAATTCGCAATGTATAAATAGAGGATCTTACAGCGCAATGCGCGCAAGCTTCATCCAACTCAAATTTTCCCAGTTCTGATTTGCGGTAGCCTGGCTTTCGGTCGCGGGGGTGAGTCCGCACTTCAAGACAAAATACCGGTGAAGCGCCAAGCAGCCTGTCAATTCCGGGTGAAAGACCGTGACTAAAATGCTTTCGCTTTCCGCCGCCGCTATATAATCGTCTATTTGGAGTAAAACATTAACATCTTTTCCCACCCGGCGGATTTTCGGCGCACGGATGAAAGTCAAGGGGATCGGATCGGGCGAAACAGACGCAATGCGGGCTTCACTGACAAAACTGTCAAGCTGGCTACCGAAGCTGTTGCGTTCGATTTCCATATCAATGAGGCCCAGGCAGGGTTTCTCGCCTGCAACCTTGTCGGCAAGCAATATGGCGCCGGCGCAGGTGCCCCAGATTTTCATCCCCTGCCGATGGTGCCGTAAAATGACATCTTTGAGGTCGAAAATGTGCAGGAGTCTGGCCAGACATGTGCTTTCACCGCCGGGGATAATCAATCCTGCAAGGCCCGCAAAATCAGCTTCCTGCTTGACCCTTACATAAGGCAGACCCAGCCTGTCGAGGTGTGTCAGATGCTCGTGGACGCCGCCTTGTAAATCCAGAACCCCGATCAGATTCGGTTGATGTTTGACCAGATGCACAGACATGATGTTTTTTACCAGCCTCGCCCTGATAGAATCTGTTCCGGCGGAATCTGTCCGATTTCCAGGCCCGGCATCGCCTCGCCCAAGCCGATGGATGCTTCGAGGACTTTTTGCGGATCATTGAAATAAGCCGTTGCTTTGACGATGGCGCGGGCTCGTTTGGCCGGGTCGGCCGATTTGAAAATGCCGGAGCCGACGAAAACGCCGTCGCAGCCCAACTGCATCATCAGCGCCGCATCAGCAGGGGTGGCGATGCCGCCGGCCGCAAAATTGACCACCGGAAGACGTCCCAGCTCTTTGACTTTCAGCGCCAGTTCGTAGGGCAGGCCATTCGTTTTGGCAAACCCGGTCACTTCTTCCACCGGCATCTGCGCGATTTGACGAATTTCGCGGTTCATGGTTCTCATATGGCGGACGGCTTCCACAACATTTCCCGTGCCCGCTTCGCCTTTGGTGCGGATCATTGCCGCTCCTTCCGCGATGCGTCTGAGCGCTTCGCCCAGGTTGCGCGCTCCGCAGACAAACGGAATCGAGAATTTTGTCTTATCGATATGGCATTCTTCATCAGCCGGTGTCAGCACTTCACTTTCATCAATGTAGTCGATTCGCAGGGCTTCCAGCAGCTGCGCTTCCACAAAATGACCGATTCTGGCCTTGGCCATGACGGGGATCGAAACCGCTTTCTTGATTTCGGCAATCATCGCCGGGTCGGACATACGGGCGACTCCACCATCCTTGCGGATATCCGACGGCACCCGTTCCAGCGCCATGACCGCCACAGCGCCTGCTTCTTCTGCGAGTTTCGCCTGTTCTACGTTGGTGACATCCATGATGACGCCGCCTTTGAGCATTTGCGCCAACTGGACATTTAGTTCATATCTTTTTGAATCCACTTTAAATACGCCTCCTGACCTTTAAATATATACTTTTTATAGTTTTCAGCAATTTTGACTAATTTAATCAATCGCTACTAAAAATACAAATAGCTGTTTTCGTCAAGTAATATAATTGGGCGACTACCACAGCATTCGGGTTTGAATCTGTTGATTGTGAAGGTAGTTTTTGATTTCCGAGATGGTGTACGTCCGGTAATGCACCATCGAAGCGATGAGCGCCGCATCTGCCCTGCCTTCCGTGAGGACATCGGCCAGATGTTGAGGGATGCCCGCGCCGCCGGAAGCGATCACCGGAATATGAACGTTGTCAGAAATTAATGCCGTTAAATGAAGCTCATAACCGTCTTGCGTCCCGTCGGCGTCAATGGAATTGAGGCAGATCTCTCCTGCGCCCAGGCGCTCGGCCTCGCAGGCCCACCAGAGCGCATCAATGCCGGTAAATTTTCGTCCGCCTTCGATGACGATTTCATATCCGGAAGGCGTCTGCTTACAGGCATCCACTTTTTTTACATCCATGCCCAGCACAACGCACTGGCTGCCGAATGCCCGCGCACCCTGCGTAATGATTTGAGGATCAACGACCGCGGCGGAATTGACGCTGATCTTCTCCGCCCCCGCCAGAATCACACGCCTCATATCTTCGAGGTTGCGGATGCCGCCACCTACCGAAAAAGGAATGAAGATCGTTTCGGCCACGCGCCTTACCACATCGATCATGATATCGCGCTTGTCCGACGATGCCGTGATGTCGTAAAAGACGATTTCATCCGCTCCTTGCTCATAGTATGAGCGAGCCGCTTCCACCGGATCGCCGATATCGACATTGCCCTGAAATTTTATGCCCTTGGTGAGTTTGCCTGCGCGTACGTCCAGACAGGGGATGATTCTTTTTGAGATCATTTTCCACTCCATGCGCAGAAATTTTTTAGAATTTGAAGTCCCGGTCTGCCGCTTTTTTCCGGATGGAATTGCATAGCCACCAGATTCCTGATCGCGAGCACAGAGCAAAAAGTTATTCCATATTCGGTTATCCCTAAAACCGCAGCGTCATCAGACGGCGAGGGATAGAAGGAATGCACAAAATAAAATTCAGCCTCCGGGGGGACATCAGCAAAAACAGGGTGATTGCGGCGCAAAGCCACGCTGTTCCAGCCCATGTGAGGAATTTTCAGCGCGCGGCCTGCCGCCGCCAGATTCTCGGGGAAGCGCCTGGTCGAACCGGGAACCAGACCGATGCAGTCGGTTTGATTTTCTTCTGAGGAATCCAGTATGATCTGCGTGCCCAGGCAGATGCCCATGAGTGGCTTTCCGATTGAAAAACAGCTTTTCAACCACGCATCCAGTTTTTTTTGACGCAGATAAGCCATCGCCTCGCCCGCTGCGCCCACGCCCGGAAAAATGACATGCGACGCTCTATCGAGCTTTGCTGTGTCATCCGTGATGATAAACGCTTGCCCGATGCTGTGCAGCGCCCGCGCCACGCTCGTGATGTTACCTGCATTGTAATCAATAATTGCGATCATATGTTCTCTCTTTAAACAAAATTGCCCATAGTGCCTCTAGCAATTTTTATGCTGAACTTCCAACAATTATTTTATCTTGACTCCACAGTTTCAGTGGAGAAGACCATCAGGATTCACGTCGTCATCCCGGCGCAGGCCGCTATCCAGTAATGAATGTCTGCGAATTTTATAGCCATGAAAACCGGACTCCGATCTGCGCCTGGATGATGAAAAAGCCTTTTTATCTATAGAATTTACTCTGATAAGAGTCCCTTTTCTCTAATTCTTTATGAATGGAATTGAGCACATCGAGTTTGTTTGCCGCCCAGGCGGGGGCCAAGAAGATATCCCGGTAACCGTCGGCAGTGAGGCGCTGAATGACCATTTCAGGCGGCAGAACTTCCAGCACGTCCGCCGTCAGCGCCACATATTTTTCCTTTGTGATCATAGGGATGGAGCCTTGTCGATACATGTCTCCCATCAACGTGCCGTCCAGCGCCAAAAGAGAATGAATTTTGATACCATTCACAGGCAATGCGGCCAGGGTCTTGGCGGTGGTCAGTACATCTTCGTCACTTTCGCCTGGAAGACCGATAATAATATGGACACAAATGTTCAGGCCGTGCCCGGCCAATCTGCTCACCGCATCGAGAAACTGTGAATAATCATGCCTTCGGTTGATGAATTGCAGTGTTTTATCGTGAACCGACTGTAACCCCAATTCAACCCAGATATGATATTTTTGTGCATAGCCGGTCAAAAGCTCGACGACATCCGGTCCGAGGCAGTCAGGCCGCGTACCGATGGACAGGCCGATGACGTCTTCTTGAGACAGCGCTTCATCATAAAGCGCCTTCAATTTTTCCACCGGCGCGTAGGTGTTGGTAAAGGTTTGGAAATAGGCGACAAATTTTGAGGCGGCCGGTTTATAGTATTTTTTGCCGGACGTCATTTGAGCGGAAGCAGAAGGAAGCGCACCTCGTTGCCGGAGCTGGGAGCCCCGCCCGTCGCAATAGATGCAGCCGCCTGCGTCCACGTGTCCGTCGCGGTTGGGGCAGGTGAATCCGGCATCGATCTGAAGTTTGTGGACCGTGCAACCAAACAGGTTGTGCCAGTAACTTTTCAGATCATAGTATCGTTTACTATTTTTCCAGAATTCCGGCTTGCCCAAATGCATCCTCTTTTTATGTTGTGTTTTTTTTGATGGAATACTATTGATTTGAAACAAGCGCAAGGGCGAGATTGAAGGAGCAACGCATTTGATGGATTCTTACGACATACTGGTTATCGGCGGCGGTCATGCCGGCTGTGAGGCTGCGCTGGCTGCGGCCCGCATGGGTTGCAGGACGCTTCTGTTTAACATCAATTTGGATTCCATCGCGCTCATGTCCTGTAATCCGGCCATTGGCGGATTGGCTAAAAGCCAGCTCGTGAAAGAAATAGACGCCCTGGGCGGTGAGATGGGGAAGGTAACCGATAAAACCGCCGTGCATTTTCGTTTGCTTAACGCCTCCAAAGGGCCTGCCGTCCAGTCCACAAGAATGCAGTGCGACAAGCAACTCTATCGCCTGGCCATGAAAGCCACGGTCGAAAATCAGCAGAATCTTCATATCCGTCAGGCGATGGTGGAAAGCCTTGTCATCGAAGACGGCAAGGTTTTAGGCGTGCTTGATGCCAGCGGCCATTTTTATGGCGCGAAAAAAGTCGTTATCACGACGGGGACGTTTTTGAACGGCCTGGTGCATATCGGCACGTCGCAGACACCCTCGGGACGGGCAGGTGAATTGGCCTCCGTGGGTCTTGCCAATCAACTTCGGGCGTTTGGCTTTGAAGGAGGAAGGATGAAAACCGGAACGCCGCCGCGCCTTCGCGCCTCGTCCATTGATTTTTCCGTTTTGGAGCGCCAGGACAGCGATGCCGACCCTGCGCCTTTTTCGTTTACCACCCGTGTGCTCAGGACGGAACGCCTGCCTTCATATTTTTCCGGCACGTCTGCTGAAACGCACCGTGTGATTCGTGACAACATTCAGCATTCCCCTCTCTATGCAGGCGTCATCAAAGGCGTTGGCGCGCGCTACTGCCCGTCTTTGGAGGACAAGGTCATGCGTTTCGGCGAACGCCAGAGCCATCCGGTCGTGCTCGAGCATGAAGGTCTCGACACGCAGGAAGTTTACGCCAAGGGCCTGGGCAACTGTCTGCCGTTGGAATTGCAGTACCGGATTGTGAAAAGTGTGAGAGGGCTTTCGCAGGCCGAAATCATGCGCCCGGCGTATGCCATCGAATATGATTTTATTCAACCCAGCCAGCTCAAGGTTACCCTGGAGACAAAATTAGTGTCCGGTTTGTATCTGGCAGGTCAGATCAACGGCACATCCGGTTATGAAGAAGCAGCGGCGCAGGGTCTCTGGGCCGGAATCAACGCAGTGCGCGCCTTGCAGGGCGCGCCGCCTTTTATTCTTGATCGCTCCGAGGCCTACATGGCAGTCATGATCGATGATCTGGTCACCAGAGGTGTGGATGAACCCTACCGTATGTTTACGTCGCGCGCTGAATACCGGTTGATTCTGCGTGAAGATAATGCCGTCATCCGCCTGATGGGCAAGGGCTGCGAGCTGGGCCTGATCGACCGCGCGCACTATGCGGATCTTCAGGATAAAATGAACCGCATCGGGCAGGGCATTCAACATCTTAAATCCGTCACGGTCAAACCATCGCCGGAAATCAATGAAAAGCTTGCTTTGCGGCAATCACCGCCCCTTATTCAGGCCTCTACACTTTATGCACTTTTGAAAAGATATGAAATCGCTTACGGCGATTTGGAAGGTTTTCCCGGTTGGGAGGCCGAAGATGATCCCTTCGTGAAAAAGCAGATTGAGATCGAAATCAAGTATGAAGGCTATATCAAGCGGCAGTTTGAAGCGACGATAAAATTAAAAGATCAGGAAAAAAAGAAAATTCCGCCGGATTTTGATTATTCGTCCGTTCCCGGCCTTTCCAACGAATTGCGCATCAAGCTTGCGCGCATCGCGCCTTCGACCATCGGCCAGATGCAGCGCATCCCCGGCATGACCGAAGGCGCCATCTCCGCGGTGCTCATTATGATGAAGAAGCAGGAGCTGATGGAGAGTTCCAAAAAAGAAATTGATAACACAAAGTAAACAGCTCAGAGCTTATCGGCAATAACTGAATATGGACGCTGTATGAAAACGGTTTCGCTGTTCATTCCCTGCACGGTTGACCTGTTCTTGCCGGAAATCGGCGAAGCCACCTATCGTTTGCTGCAACGCCTGGGCGCTCATCCCATCTATCATCCGGAGCAGACCTGCTGCGGGCAGCCCGCGATTAACGCGGGCTATCTTTCCCAGGCCCGCAAAGCGGCTAAACATTTTATCGACGTCTTCGGCGAGGACGAGATGGTCATCAGTCCGTCCGGCTCCTGCGTCTGCACGGTCAAGTATCACTACCCGGATCTTTTGTGCGATGAAGCCGACTGGCGCTTGCGCGCCGAGGCACTGGCTGCCCGCACCTATGAACTGACGCAATATATTGTGGATGTGTTAGGTGTTGAAGACTGCGGTGCGACCTTCAACGGCAAAGTCGCTTATCACGAATCCTGCCATATCCTGCGGGGCCTGGGCGTTTCAGAGCAGCCCAAAAAGCTGATCTCAAACGTGAAGGGCTCAAGGCTCCTCGCCCTCACGGGGGCGGATACCTGCTGCGGGTTCGGCGGCGAATTTGCCAACGACTATCCCGACATTTCCGAAGCCATGGTAAAGGAAAAATGCGAAAACTATCTGGCCTCCGGCGCGGATGTCCTGCTTTTGTGCGAGCCGGGCTGTCTTTTGAATATCGGCGGATATCTTAGCCGGAATCACCCCGATAAAAAAGTAATGCACCTGGCAGAGTTTCTGGCTTATGGCGGATCGACGGATTTGAGGAACCGGTGACGATGAAAATTAAAACGCAAGACTTTGTCGCCACAGCCAACCGCGAATTGAAAAACACCAGCAGCCGGACGTTTTTGAGTCGGCTGGCACCTTACTTTGCCCATTCCTGCAGGACCGCCATGAAGACGTTTCCCGATCCGGCGGCAGCTGTTGAATACGGGCGGGCTATCCGGGCCGATGTAATTGCCCGCATGCCTGAATTGCTTGAAACATTTGAAAAGAATGCCATCGCAAACGGGGCTAAAGTCATCTGGGCAAAAACCGCCGTTGAGGCGAATGAATTTATCTTAAACTTGGCGAAAAAGCGCGGTATCCAATACGTCATCAAAGGCAAGTCTATGGTGACGGAGGAGATGGGGTTAAACGACTTTCTCAAAGACAATGGCATCGAGCCGTTTGAAACGGATCTGGGTGAATTCATCATTCAGCAGTTAGAGCGCCCGCCCTTTCATATCGTCGGCCCTGCCATAAACCTGCGTGTTGAAGAAATCCGTGATTTGTTTATCGCTAAAGGCGTGATGGCCGAGCCGACCACCGATCGCATCAAACTGGGGGCCGCCGCCCGGGTTTATCTGCGCGACAAGTTTCGTCACCTGCAAATGGCAATCACCGGCGTGAACATGGCGGTGGCGGATACGGGGGCGATTCTCAACGTGGAAAACGAAGGCAACATCCGCCTCGGGAAATCTTCCGCCAAAATTCAAGTCTCGATCATGAGCCTGGAAAAAGTCGTTCCAACCATGCCTGATGCCCTTCATCTCACCCGGCTTTTATGTCGGCATTGCACGGGGCAGAAGCTATCTTCTTATGTTTCCATTGACTGCGGCCCGAAAAGGGATGACGAAATCGACGGGCCCGAAGAACTTTATATTATTATTCTGGACAACGGCCGCTCGGACATTTACCTGGATTTCAAATCGCGCGAAGCACTGCGCTGCATTCGCTGCGGTGCGTGTCTGAACGTCTGCCCCGTTTACGGCAAGATCGGCGGCTACCCTTACGGCTGGGCCTATTCCGGCCCGATGGGCCAAATGCTCAATCCCCTGTTGCTCGGCCTGGATAAAACGTACGATCTCTACCACGCCACCACGCTTTGCGGTGCGTGCAGGTCAGTCTGTCCCGCCGGCATTGATCATCCCGGCCTGTTTCTCCATTATCGAACAAAAAAAGTCGATAAAGACAAAAGGTTGCTGGATAAACAGACCGCTTTTTTCAAGTTATGGGGCTGGGGGTCCGCAAGTGCGGGGAGATGGCACCTTGGTATTCGGTTGCTGCGGCCGCTCATTAACCTTTACGCCCAGGACGGCGTGATCGGCAAAATGGTAAAGCCGCTGGACGGCTGGTTTAAATCGCGGAATTTGCCCGCGATAGCAAAACAAACTTTTCATGAGCGTTGGGAGAAGAGCAGGAAAGTATAGAAGAAAGAGGTGGCCTGCTGTCCAAACCTCTTTCGCTTGCCTGCTGCGTTTGTAATTCAATGGAGAGGTCATGTCACAACAAGCAAGAGAAGAAATTCTGCAAAAACTAAAACGTGCACCTGCCGCGCAAACAAGGCCACGGCCTTCTTTGCCGCCCTTGCATGTGCTGTCTTTAAATCAAGACGAACGGATTGCCATTTTTTCAGAAAACCTCGCCGAGCAAACGGGTGTGGTTTACCGAGTGAAAGGTACAGAAGAGGTAAAAGCAAAGCTTGCTGAAATTGCAGTTCAGGAAAATCTAAAAACGATCATGACATCCACCGATGCCGTCATTGCACCTTTGAACCTAGCCGATTGGGGATCGGGAGTCGGGGTGGAAATATTGACAGTGAAAGATTTCGCCGACCGCGAAGCCTACAGGGAAGCGGTCTTTCATAAGGTTCAGGCGGGCGTGACGGGTGCGGACTATGCCGTTGCGGAATCGGGCACCCTCTGCCTTCTCCACGACAAAGATCAGCCGCGCCTGATTTCCATCGCTCCTCTCCTGCACATTGTCGTGCTTCCCATCGAGAGGCTTTTTCCTGTTTATGAACATGTGACCGATCGCGTCTTTGCCGATAAAAACAAACTGCCGGGCCACTTCACATTCACCACCGGCCCCAGCATGACCGCCGACATCCAGGGCGGCCAATTCAAAGGGATGCACGGCCCGGGGAAGATGGTTGTGATCCTTATGATGTGATCACAGGATGCTATTGTGATAAATGATTTTAAGACAGGATAACGGTTGTCCGGCAAAAAAAATCGAGACAGGTCATGAGACCTGCCTCGACGGTCGTATTAGTCTTTGAAAACAGCCCCCGTTGAGGCGGATGTTACTTGTTTCGCATAGCGCGCCAGATAGCCGGTCGTAATGGCGGGCGTCCAGGGCTTGAGTGCCTTGCGGCGGCGCGCCAGTTCGGCATCGCTGACTTTCAGCTCCAGTTTTTTCGCCGGAATGTCAATGGAAATGATATCGCCTTCCCGAACCAGCGCGATGGGACCGCCTTCGGCCGCCTCCGGTGAAATATGACCGATGGCTGAGCCCTGTGTCCCGCCGCTGAAACGTCCGTCGGTTAAAAGGGCTACGGATTTGTCCAGACCCATGCCGACAATCGCCGACGTGGGGGAGAGCATCTCGCGCATGCCGGGACCGCCCTTGGGGCCCTCATAGCGGATGACCACAATGTCTCCCGCTTTTATTTTTCCACCCAGAATTGCGGCGATGGCGTCATCCTCGCAGTCAAACACGCGGGCTTTGCCGTCGTTGACCTGCATCGCAGGCGCCACGGCGGACTGCTTGACCACCGCACCATCCGGCGCAAGATTGCCCCGCAGAATGGCAATGCCTCCCTGTTTGGAATATGGATTGTTCAAGGGCCGGATCACGTCGTCATTCAAAACGCGGGCAACTTTCAAATTGGCCCCCACCGTTTTTCCCGAAACCGTCATCGCCTTTTCGTCAATGACGCCCAGTTTGCTGATTACTTTCATCACGGCCTGAATACCACCCGCCGCATCGAGGTCTTCGATGTGGTGAAACCCGGCGGGACTGAGCTTACAAATATTGGACGTCCTGCCGCTGATTTGATTGAAAAGATTCAAATCCAGTCGGATGCCCGCTTCGTGTGCAATGGCGGGAATATGCAGGACGGTGTTGGTGGAGCAACCCAGCGCCATGTCCACGGCAATGGCGTTTTTGAAAGCCGCCAGTGTTGCGATGTCGCGCGGCCTGACGTTTTTCTTGAGCAGATCCATGATTTTCATTCCCGCGTGTTTGGCCAGACGATGCCGCGCGGCAAGCACTGCGGGAATCGTGCCGTGACCGGGCAGACCCAGACCCAGCGCTTCGGTGACGCAGTTCATGGAATTGGCCGTGTACATCCCCGAACAGGAACCGCACCCCGGGCAGGCGCAGTCTTCGAGCTCTTTAAGGCCGGCGGCAGTCATCTTTTTGGCTTTCACCGCGCCGACACCCTCAAAAACGCTGATGAGATCGACGGCTTTATTTTGCAGCCTGCCTGCGAGCATCGGCCCGCCGCTGATGAAAATGCAGGGAATGTTGAGCCGTAGCGCCGCCATGAGCATGCCGGGAATAATCTTGTCGCAATTGGGGACGAAAACCAGCGCGTCAAAGGGATGGGCCATGGCCATGATTTCAATCGAGTCGGCAATTAACTCGCGGCTGGCCAGCGAATACTTCATGCCCGCATGCCCCATCGCAATGCCATCGCAGACGCCAATGACCGGAAATTCTAAAGGTGTCCCGCCCGCCATGCGGATGCCGGCTTTGACGTCTTGTGTGATCAAATCCAGATGGATATGTCCGGGAACAACTTCATTGGCGGCATTCACTACACCAATGAGCGGACGCGCGATTTCTTCGTCGGTGTAGCCCATTGCTTTAAAGAGCGAACGGTGCGGTGCGCGCTCCAGTCCCTTTTTCATGAGATCGCTTCTCATTTTTTCTCCCTCGTTTGCAGGGAACAGCACAAAACTGCTCCCTGCCGTAAATATTACTTATTTCTTTTTTCCGGTCTCAGCGCTCTCACAGCCGCGCCGGCCTGCCACAATTCGGATTCGCGCATTTCCTTGAGTTCCGCATTGAGCAGTTCCTTGTAGTTTGGCGCACTGTTGACGCGCAACACCACTTCGGTTTCCTTGCCGGTGGCGACGGAATTGTAGAGTTCGGCGAAAACAGGCTCTACCGCCTTGCGGAATTTGTGACGCCAGTCCAGAGCGCCGCGCTGTGCGGTGGCCGAACAGTTGGCATACATCCAGTCCATGCCGTTTTCTCCGACCAGACGGATCAGGCTCTGCGTCAGTTCTTCAACGGTTTCGTTGAACGCTTCACTGGGCGTATGGCCGTGACGCCTCAGTTCAGCATATTGCGCCTCCATCATGCCCGCGAGCGCGCCCATCAGCACGCCACGTTCGCCGGTGAGATCGCTATATACTTCCATCTGGAATGTGGTCGGGAAAAGGAATCCCGAGCCGATGACAATGCCCAGGGCCAGGGTGCGTTCCAGCGCATGGCCGGTCGCGTCCTGATGCACGGCGTAACTGGAGTTGATCCCGCTGCCATCCACAAAATTGCGGCGAACGCTGGTGCCGGACCCTTTCGGCGCGACCAGAATCACATCCACATCCGCCGGGGGTACAACACCCGTCTGATCTTTATACACAATGGAAAAGCCGTGCGAGAAATACAGCGCGTCGCCTTTCTTCAGATTCGCTTTGACCTTGGGCCACAGGATCATCTGCGCCGCATCGGAGACCAGATATTGAATGATGGTCGCCTTTTTCACGGCTTCTTCAATTGTAAACAATGTCTGGCCGGGAACCCAGCCGTCGGCGATGGCTTTGTCCCAGTAAGACTTGTCTTCGGGAGACTGTCCGATAATTACGTGGACGCCGTTATCCCGCATATTAAAGGCCTGAGCCGGCCCCTGTACGCCGTAGCCCAGCACGGCAATAACTTCTTTTTTCAAAATATCCCGCGCTTTTTCCACTGAAAATTCATCCGCGGTCACCACCTCTTCCATCGTGCCACCAAAATTAATTTTTGCCATAAAACCCCCTGTTCATAATGTTGCTTTGGTTAATATTATTTTAATTTATTTTTAATCGTCCAGCTTCAGGGCGACAAGGCCCGTTCGCGTGATATCCGCAATGCCCAGCGGCTCCAGTCGCGCCAGAGCAAAATCGATCTGTGTTGAATCTCCTGTGATTTCCACAATGACATACGTGTCGCCCGAGACTATTACTTTCCACTGATTGGTGTCAATCGCATTTTTCACAGCTTCCGAATTGGCCGCGCTTAGATTCAGACGGACCAGCGCCATCTCACGGTGAATGGATTCGACATTGGTCAGGTCATCGACGGAAATGACATCCAGAATTCGCTGGAGCTGATTTTCAATTCTTGTGATCGTTGCCTGCGCTCCGGCGGTGGTCAGGACGATTTTCGAAATGTCTTTTTGCGTCGTGGTATTCACGCAGAGGCTGTCAATATTATAGGCTTTGCCTCCCAGCGTTCCCGCGATTCTTGCCAACACATCCGGTTTATTGTGAACCAGGATTGAAATGATGTGCTCTTTTTTATCCATCCTTTCTACCTTTCTTGAAATGCAAAATATTCATGGGACCAGCCCCAAGGCCTCTCCCATGTTAGTTGACGACTTCTCTGCCCCCGAGCGTCATTTCGCTGATGGATTCGCCCGGATGCACCATCGGATAGACGCACTCCTCGCGCGACACACGGAAATCCATGAGCACCGGTTTATCGACGGATAATCCCTGTTTTAAAACAGATTCCACTTCATCCGGTTTCGTGGCTCGCAAACCGACAACGCCAAACGCTTCCGCCAGCTTAACAAAGTCGGGGGCATAGGTCATATCGGTATGGGAATAGCGTTTTTCGTAAAACAGCTCCTGCCATTGGCGCACCATGCCCAGATAACCGTTGTTGAGCAATACCACTTTCACGGCAATGTTATATTGGGCGGCGGTGGCCAGTTCCTGAATATTCATCTGAATGCTGCCGTCGCCGGCGATATCCACAACCTGTCGGTCGGGGAAAGCGCATTTGACGCCGATGGCTGCGGGCAGGCCGAAGCCCATCGTGCCTAAACCTCCCGAGGAAATGAAAGAGTTGGGTTTGTCAAACGGAAAAAACTGGGCCGTCCACATCTGATTCTGACCGACTTCGGTCGTAATGAGGACGTTGCCGCTTGTCAGCCTGTGCAGGGTTTCAATGACATGCTGCGGCTTAATAACTTCGCCATTTTGGCAATAGGTTAGCGGCACTTTTTCCTTCCAATCGGCAATTTGTCCCAGCCACGCGTCACGCGCGGTTTGATCCTGTTCGTAATTATGTTCGGTCAGGAATTTAATTAAATCCTTCAACGTTGCTTTGGTGTCTCCGATAATCGGCAAATCCACCACCACATTTTTGTTGATGGACGAGGGATCAAGATCAATTTGAACAATTTTGGCATTGGGCGCAAATGTTTCGATTTTCCCGGTCACGCGGTCGTCAAACCGGACGCCGACCGCAATGAGCAAGTCGCAGTGGCTGACCGCCATGTTGGCGTAGTAGGTACCGTGCATGCCCAGCATCCCCAGCCACAGAGAATCGGTTCCGGGAAAAGACCCCAACCCCATTAATGTTCCGGTCACGGGGATGGCATACTTACGCGCCAGATGCGTCAGTTCCTCGGAAGCCCTGCCCAGAATGGCGCCGCCGCCGGTCATGAACAATGGTCTTTGGGCGCGCAAAAGCATCTCATAGATGTTGGCCATTTTTTTGGGAGCCGGCTTATGCACCACTTCGTAATTTCGAATCTTGACATTGGCGGGATCATAATCCGTTTCCATCACCATCACGTTTTTCGGCAAATCAACCAGCACAGGTCCCGGGCGTCCCGAACGCGCGATATGGAAGGCTTCTTTAATCGTCGGCGCGAGGTCTTCAATGCTGCGCACCAGAAAGTTGTGTTTGGTGCAGGGGCGCGTAATGCCGGTAATGTCGCATTCCTGAAAAGCGTCATTCCCGATTAAGCCAGTGGGCACCTGTCCTGTAAAAACAACCAGGGGGATGGAATCCATGTTGGCTGTGGCGATACCGGTCACTGTGTTGGTGGCGCCGGGTCCGGACGTCACCAGACAGACACCGACCTTTCCTGTGGCGCGGGCATAACCGTCTGCCGCATGCACGGCCCCCTGTTCATGCCGAACCAATATATGCTTCATATTACTGCGATAAATTTGATCATAGATGTCCAGAACGGCTCCACCCGGGTATCCGAAAATGATATCCACCTGTTCATCTTTGAGCACTTCAAGCAGGATTTGCGTGCCTTTCATCTTCATGTTTTCAGAACTCCTTCAATTGATCCATCTTCAAACTAAAAAAGCCGCCTGTTTCTTTCGGAAAAAGCGGCTTCGTCTGTATAAAACAAAGCCGCGGGCTTCTCGGGGCCCGCGGCTTGTATCTTTTTCTTTCTTTAAAGATACTAAGCGGCAGACCCCATGCGTACGACTACTACGATGAGCAATCTTATAATGGCGAGTATCGAAATTCCGCCGCTGCCTAAATCTTTAAGAAACATGGCTACTTCCTGTTAAATTTTCGTTCCTTTTAGCGAAAAAACGTTGTCTTGTCAAGAGACATTCCACTCGCCTTGAATATTTTATCGGAACAAATCTTCCTTATCTTCAGTCGCACCTTCCGTTTTTTCGGTGGGCAGGGCGTTATCGAGAAAACATTCATAAATGGTTCCCTTGCCTGCGCCGGGAGCCGCCGCGCCTGTTTTGGGATCGACCTTGACGAAAACAATGCCTTCCGGCGTGGGAAATGCCTCCACCGGCTTGCCCTGCAAAGCTTTTTCCATAAAGTAGAGCCAGATGGGCGCAGCCGCCCGCCCGCCGACTTCGTGCTTGCCCAGAGATTTCTCCTGGTCAAAACCGATCCAGACGCCGGTAATCAAGGACGGTGTGAAACCGATAAACCAGGCGTCGCGGATATCGTTGGTCGTGCCGGTTTTGCCGGCGACCGGTCGGCCAATGCTTTTGACGCGTCGACCCGTGCCGCTTTCCACAACGTCCTGCATCACATAGGTTGTCATAAAAGCGATTCGGGGGTCGATGACCTGTTCGGAGAGCACCTTGGTCTCTTCAAAAACGTTGCCGGTGCGGTCAACGATTTTTCGGATAAAGTGCGGCGTGACTTTTTTGCCTGCATTGGCCAGCACACCATAGGCGCGGACCATCTCCTGCAAGGTCACCCCCGACGCTCCCAGCGCCAGCGAAAGATTCTTGGTCAATGGAGACGCAATGCCCATGTTCGCTGCGTAGGATGTGGCGTAATCCATGCCGATTTCCTGAAGGATCTTGACGGTTACAACGTTGCGGGACTGAACCAGGGCGGTTCGCATGGTAATGGGTCCCAGGAATTTTTCGTCAAAGTTTTTCGGCTTCCACAGGCCGTCTTCCTGCGAGGGATCTTCAAAAACAACCGGCGAATCCACGAACACGGTGGACGGATTCATCCCTTTGTCAAACGCTGCCGTGTAGATCAGGGGTTTGAAGGCGGAGCCCGGCTGACGACGCGACTGTGTCGACCGGTTAAATTCGCTTTTGTTGTAATCACGTCCGCCCACCATCGCCCGGATCGCGCCGGTTTTAACCTCCATGCAATAAATTGCGCCCTGCACCAGGCCCTTTTCATATTTGCCGCGCTCTTCCATCTCCGTCAGCCCTTTTTCCATTGCGTCGCGGGCGGCTTTCTGCGCGGACAGATTGAGGGTGGTATAGATGGACAACCCCTCCTTATATAGAACATCTGCGCCGTATTTCTCTTGAACGTAGCGGCGGACATGTTCCACAAAGTACGCGGCGACCTTGTCCTTCGGTTTCATGGGGCGCAGTTTCAGTGGCGCGGCAATGGCGGCGTCCATTTGCTGTTTGGTGATGTAGCCTTCTTCCATCATGCGATTTAAAACATAGATCTGTCTTTGCTTGGCGCGATCGAAATACAGAAACGGCGAGTAGGTGCTGGGCGCTTTGGGCAAAGCGGCCATGAGCGCGGCCTCCGGCAGTGTCAGATACTTCGCACTGCGACCGAAGTAGCCAATCGATGCGGATTCAATGCCGTATGTGCCATGCCCCAAATAGATCTGGTTTAAATATAAATGTAGAATTTCGTCCTTGGTCAGATACTTGTCGATGCGATAGGAGAGAATCGCTTCTTTTATCTTTCGAATGTACTTTCTCTCCGGTGACAGATACATGAGCTTGGCAACCTGCTGTGTAATCGTGCTGCCGCCCTGCACGATTTTACCCGCTTCCACATTTTTAAACATGGCTCGGAATATACTTTGCAGATCAAACCCCTTGTGCTGATAAAAGCGGGAATCTTCCGCAGCAACAAAAGCATGTTGGACGATCTTCGGCACGTCGGTAATCTTGATGACCTTTCTGTCTTCCAGGAAAAACTCGTCGATAAGTTCGTTATTTTCGTCATAAACACTCGATGCAATGCTGGGCCGGTAATCCTTCAGCGCATCGATGCCCGGCAGATCGAGCGTCATGACATAATAAGTCACTGTTCCGCCGACGGTCACAAGCAGGATGATAAAGACGACGGCAAACAGGACTTTGAAAATTTTGGACAGACCGACTCCCGATCCCGTCTCTTCTTTTTTTCTTCTGCGTATGGACATCGCTTAGCCCCTATTCTTCTTTTGCTTCATTGTCTTCGGGAAGCTCTTTTTTCTTTGCGGCAAATCTGGCAACAAATATACTCACTTCGTAGAGAAATATCAATGGGATAGCCATCAAGATCTGACTGAGCGCGTCCGGCGACGGTGTTAGAACCGCGGCGGCGACGAACAGCAGCAGGATGGCATACTTTCTATGCTTGGTCAGCAGTTTATCGTTGACGATTTTTAATTTGGCGAGAAAGAAAATAATCACAGGCAATTGAAAGGATAAGCCGAATCCCAGAAGAAATCTCATGAAAAGCGACAGATAATCGCTGAAGGAAATCATCGCTCGCAGGTATTCGTTGTTGAAACTGACAAAAAAAGCAAAAGCGGGCGGCAGCACGACAAAATAACCGAATGAAATACCGCCTAAAAAGAGCAGGGTAGACGATAAGACAAAAGGGACGACCAGTTTTTTTTCCTGCGGCAGCAGCGCCGGGGCAATGAATCTCCAGACCTGATACATAATAAAAGGGCAGGTCAAAACCAGAGAGGCAAAAAAAGCAATTTTCATGTAAGTGAAAAAAGCCTGTGTCAGGCCGGTGTAAATCAGATAGCTGCTTTGAGGCAAGGCATCCGTCAGGGGCCTGGTAATGATTGCGAACAACTGGTCTTTAAAAAAATAACAGATCAGGAAACCGAGCCCCAGAGCAATCAGCGAATGGGTCAGCCTCTTGCGCAGCTCAATGAGATGTTCTGTCAAAGACATTTTAGAATCTTCTTTGCTTTCCATAGTGAACCATTTTGTTGAGTATTGAAATATTAGGCGTTATGCTGGATTTTGTTTTTTCCCGGTTTCATCACCGACAGCGCCGGTATTCTTCGTGAGCAGCGAATCTTTCAGTCCATCATCGGATTTGGGTTTTTCTTCTTCTTTCATGGCATCTTTGAGATCGTCGGTGACCCCTTCCGTTGCTTTTTTAAATTCACTGAAACCTTTGCCCAGAGACTTCGCCAGATCAGGCAATTTTTTTGGCCCCACAATGAGCAGTGCAATCACCGCGATAATAATCAGCTCCTGCCATCCAATCCCAAACATGAACACATATCTCCTCAATATATTTGAAGCTACCTATATATTGATTACAGGTTTTGTCAATGTTTTTCAGTGAGATTGATTATGCATGTCCCATCGCCCTGCATCTCTTGGAACTCGTTTCTATCCGGAGCGTGCAATGGTCTGTGTTTTAATCCTGAATCCGGAAATTTTATGTCGGGTGGTAAACCGAGGTGCGCAACTGGATTTTTCAAATTTATGTCTTGACAACACAATGACCATTAGTATAACGAGGAGTCTCTGCTCATTGAATTTCCACCATAAATTCGGCTTGCTCCCAGCAGAGACCGGAGAAAATCTTTCAGAAAGCCGAAAACAGACCGCTTAAAAGAGATGTTCGAGTCAGGGCCATCGTAGAAGTGGCCTCATGCATAAAAAAATTAACCGAAAGTGAGGATCAAACATGAAGATTGAAGATGTAAAAAACGTATGTATCGTTGGGGCAGGTAACATGGGTCACCAGATTTCTCTGCACTGTGCTTTGTATGGTTACAAAGTGGTTTGCACGGATGTTATTCCGGCCGTTTTGGAGAAAGCCGAAAAATTCGTGGACAGCTACCTGGCCGGTCGCGTACAGAAAGGCAAAATGACGCAAGACGCGGCAAAGACCGCCCGTGGCAATATTTCTTTCACCGGCGATCTGAAAGTAGCCGCCGGCAATGCTGATCTGGTCATTGAAGCCGTTTTGGAAAGAATCGATCTCAAGAAGAAAGTATTCGGCGATCTGGACAAGATTGCTCCGGCTCACGCGATTCTTGCCACCAATAGCTCCTTCATTGTCAGTTCCGAATTCGCCCATGTCACAGGTCGTCCCGCAAAGGTTGCCAACCTCCATTTCTTCAACCCCGCGCTGGTGATGAAACTGGTTGAAGTCGTCCAGGGACCCCATGTATCTGATGAGACAGCCCAGATATTAATGGAATTTTGCAAAAAGATTGAAAAAGAACCCATCCACATTAAGAAAGAAGTTGATGGATTTGTTCTCAACCGTATTTTCTCTGTCATCGGTAGAGAAGCTCAGTGGATGCTGGAAATGGGAGTTGCCTCGTTTGAAGACATCGACAAAGCCTGTGTTTATGGGGCAGGCCATCCGATGGGCCCCTTCCGCTTGATGGATCTGACCGGTATCGATCTGGCCTATGACATCAACATGGGCAAATTCAAAAAGACCGGCAATTTCGCTGATCTGCCCAACCCGAGCATCGTCAAGCTGGTTAGCGAAGGAAAGTATGGACAGAAGACCGGCGAAGGCTGGTACAGCTACAAGAAATAACTCAGTTTAAGCGCGCCTGCCGAGGCTTTCCCTGCCTCAAAGGCGATTTTCATAAGGACGCCCCGAAGTTCAACGAACTCCGGGGCGTCCTTGCAATTACCTATGAGCGATAAACCTAAATCAGCGATTGTTGTGGAAGGCGGCGGGATGCGCGGCATCTTTGCCGCAGGCGTTCTGCACGCTTTCGGCAAGGCCGGATTCGATCCCTTCGATTTGTATATCGGAGTGTCTGCCGGGGCCTGCCATCTGGCCTCCCATCTGGCAGGGCAAAATAACCGCAACTTCGATATTACCTTGCGCTACTCCATGACGTCCAAATTCATTAATCCCTGGCGGTTTCTGCGCGGTGGCCATCTGATGGATTTGGACTGGATGTGGGAGCAAACCATTACCAATTATCGCTTGAATCTTAAGCATATTGACGAAAAACTCCACACTCAGAACAAAGAATACCTGATTGTTGCAACTTCGATGGAAACAGGTGAGGCGCTTTATCTGCGTCCCGATGAAAACACATTGGAGCACTATCTGAAAGTATCCAGTTCGCTGCCGATTCTCTATCGCAATGTTCTGGACGTAAAGGGTGAAAAAGCGACTGACGGCGGAATGGCCGATTCCATTCCGGCGCGCGAAGCTTGTCGCCTTGGCGCAACAGACATCACCGTCATCCGGTCACGCCCGGCTGATTATGTGAAAAAGGAAAGTCCTCTCGCGTTGGCAATCTTCTGCTGGTACTTCCGGAAATATCCAAAGCTTGTAGAAACCTTTAAAAAGCGAGCGCAAAGCTATAACACGGCTGTTTTCTTTATCCACAACCCGCCGCAGGGCGTCCGAATTAGAGAAATCGCCCCGCCGGCTGGTCTGGATATCGGCCGAACCACCAAAGACGAAGCACCACTGCGCGCCGCCTATCAAGCCGGCATCGCGCATGGTGAACAATTTGTTGAAAACAACCCATTGCAGCATTTTTAATTTTCTATAGATAATTAGATAATAATGTTAGCAATTTAACACCCAATGTATTCAAAAACGAAGTTGTGAAAAATAAGTTGTATTTAAAATGCATTATCGGTTGGCAGAGTTTTACTCTGCGCGGCCGGGTTTTTTCTTACCATCAACTGCTTGACCGTTCAGGCCGATTATGTAATCTGTAAACACTATTTCTCGAATGGAAACGTACTAATGGAAAAAATGCTGATTATTTTTTTTCTCATATTGTTTTGCGGGCGCATCTTCTTACGCTATGCCTTGCAGCAGCTTAATATTCAGAATTTGAAATTACACGGCAAAGAAATTCCGCCGGTTTTTGAAGGTGAGATCGATGAAGCGACGCTTAGCAAAATGGTGGACTACACCCATGACCAGTTGCGCCTGGAATCTAAAGAAAACCTATCGGCCGATATCATTGAACTGGCTGTTCTTTTTCTTGTACTTCCCGTTTTAGTCTGCTGGCTTACCGATCTGAATTTCCATATGATCCCACAGGCTCTGATCTTTTTTGCCGTTCTGGCAGCCGTAAGCGGACTTGCGGGACTGCCGTTTGACCTGTATCACACGTTTGTTCTCGAACGAAAATACGGGTTTTCCACGATCACCTGGAAGTTGTGGCTGGCCGATTTACTCAAATCCGTAGTCGTCTCCGCGATCTTGATGACCATCATTGTCAGCGCGCTTATCGCCTTCATTACCTATCTGCCGAAAAGCTGGTGGTTCTGGGGGTGGGCGTTCTTCACCACGTTTCAAATTGTCTTGCTTTGGCTCTACCCGGTGCTGATCGCGCCGCTCTTTAATAAATTCGAACCGATCAAGGACGAAGCACTCAGCGGAAAAATCACGGCCCTGCTCGATAAGGCAGGCCTTCAAGCCAAGGGTATTTATCAGGTGGACGAGGGCAGGCGTTCCAAACACACCAATGCTTACTTCACAGGCCTTGGCAAAACCAAGCGAATTGTTCTATACGATACACTGCTTTCTTCTCACACGCAGGAAGAAATCGTATCCGTTCTGGCACATGAAATCGGCCATTGGAAAAAGAAACATATTCTCAAGCAACTAGCATTTATGATCTGTGCGTCGCTGATCCTGTTTTATCTGATTTATGGGGTTGTGAACTGGCCGCCTCTATACGGCGCTTTCCGTATCGGCCAGACGCCTGTTTACGCCGGTTTATTTTTAGTTTCACTTTACCTGAGCGCCACCGGTTTTTTTCTCAGTCCCATCGGTGCAGCAATCATGCGCCGTTATGAGCGTGAAGCCGATCGGATGGCTTTTGATTTGACCGGCTCGTCCCGGCCAATGATCAATGCACTCAAACGCCTGGCCAAAGACAACCTGACCAATCTCCATCCTCACCCCTGGTATGCGATGTTTTATTATTCTCACCCACCCCTTGTTGAACGCATTGAGTATTTGCAGGCAATGGAATATAAGAGCCCTAATCAATAGGAGTTTGAAGCATTATGCCGATTTACGAGTTTTATTGCAAAAAATGCAACACGATTTATAATTTCTTTTCCAAATCGGTTAATACCAGCAAGATTCCCAGGTGCCCGACGTGCAAAAATGCTCCCCTGTCAAGGCGGATGTCTGTCTTTGCCGCCCTGACAGGTGGTGCAAAAGCAGACACAGCAGGGGACGAGTGTTTGAGCGGCGTAAGTGAAAGCAAAATGGAAAAAGCCATGCTGCACCTGGCAGCCGAAGCTGAAAAAATGAAAGACGACGACCCGCGCGCCGCCGCGCAGTTGATGAGAAAAGTATCGGAAGCTACCGGAATGAAGCTGGGGGATGGTTTTCAAGAAGCGCTTCAACGCCTTGCGGCGGGTCAAGATCCGGATAAAATCGACGAAGACTTGGGTGACATTCTTTCAGATGAAAAGCCGTTCGGGGAAAAGCGGGGCGGCAAAACAAGCGCTTCACGAAAACCCCGCCAGGATGAAGCGCTATATGATCTCTAGAGATTCTCACTGGCTAAAGGACAACACCCATGAAAGTATTTGAACGCGCAACGATCGGGAATATATCTCTGGCCAATCGCTTCATTCGTTCTGCCACCAGCGAAGGGCTGGCCACCCCGAAGGGATTTTGCTCGCGGCTTTTAACAAAACTCATGGAAGATCTGGCCGTAGGCGGCGTCGGCCTGATCATCACCGGCCATACGGCGGTGAGCCCCGAAGGACGCGCGGGAGTCAGGCAGCTGTGCCTGTGGGATACGGATCACCTCCCTGCGCTTACCGACATGACCGTGCGTGTGCATGAGGCGGGCGGGAAAATCGTAATGCAAATCAGTCATGCGGGGATTTTTTCCAACACGACCTTAACGGGCGAGGCCTCTTTGGGGCCGGTGATCCGGACAAAAGACGACGGAATGATTTGCCGTGAAATGACCCGGCTTGAAATCCGGAAAACAGTGGACGCATTCGCCGTCGCAACGGATCTGGCCAGACAGGCCGGATTTGACGGTGTTCAGATCCATGCCGCGCATGGTTATCTTCTGAGTTCTTTTTTATCGCCCCATTACAATCAGCGTCGGGACGAATACGGCGGCACGCCGGAAAACCGCGCGCGCTTTCTTCTGGAGGTTATCGAGGCCGTTACCCGATCGGTTGGCCGGACCTACCCGGTTCTGGTCAAAATGAACGTCAACGATTTCCTGCCCAACGGCCTGAGCGTCAACGATATGCTCAAGACGGCTGCCCTGCTGGAACACGCCGGCGTCACAGCCGTTGAATTGAGCGGCGGTACGCTGGAATCGGGTAATCTGATTCCAGCGCGCCCCGGATTCATCAGGCGCGAAACCGAAGGGTACTATAAAGAGGACGCGCGGTATTTCAAGGAAAAAATCAGCATGCCTTTGATTCTCGTCGGAGGTTTCCGCTCTCTGGACGTCGGCGAAAATTTCCTAAAGCAGGGTATTTGTGATTTTATAGCGATGGCCCGGCCTTTCATCCGCGAACCGGATTTGATCAGTCGCTGGAGGAATGATGATAGGAGGCCTTCAACCTGCATGTCTGATAATCTTTGCTACCAGCCGGTTCGCGCCGGAAAAGGAATCTACTGCCTGTCAAAAATACGGGAACAAAAAATATTGCGGGTAAAAAGCCGTAATTTCATTTCCTGAAAGGGTAACTGGGAGATTGAATCATGAACAGATTATTTTTAAAGCTTTTCGTTATTTCGATTGTTTTGTTTTTTCAGCTTGTCGGTCCGCTTTCGGCTGATGTTAAAATTTCCTCGCTGCCTCAGCCTCCTCCTACCGCAAAGCTGAGGGTATTTGTGCTGGTATTGACGCATGAGACCAAAACCTCCAAAGGATCGACTCACTGGCATGTCTCACCCGAAAAAATGAAGCAAATCAGTTTGCAGGCCGTCGGCAACATTCTCAAAGCCCAGGGCATTTATGAAATCGTTTCGCAGGCGGATGTCGCCTGCGCCATCGGAGATCAGTCCATTGCCAGCTGGGAATGGACAGCAAAAGATTACACCCTGGCCCACGATGTCGGGCGGGCGCTTCATGTGGATTATGTTTTTATTCTGGAGCGAAGTTACCGCATTCATCTGCAAATGGATATGAACCTGATTAATATGAGCACAGGCAAACGATTTACCGTCTCCAACTATGTGTCCGATTCCTTCTTAAAGAGCCTGAACAGCAATGATCAGAGAATGCTGGCCGGGGGAGAGGCCATCAAAATAAGTTATCGCCGCTTATTTACAGACGCGAAAAGCGATTTGCTCCAGACGGCTCTGAGTAAAGGTAAAATTTCAGCGGGGAAAACCCCTGCGTCGTTGCCCAATGGCCTCCCGCCGGAAGAAACAAAGAAGCCAGCCCTGGAGCCCCTACTCGGTATCCCACCGGCCGTGACAGTTTTTCCTGCAGCGGTCCGGACCGAAAATAAAACAACAAATGATCAAGCCGTATTTGAAAAAGAACTGTCCGAAAAGATGACCATCAAAGAAAAACCATCCACCGGCCTGCGACTCGTTGTCTATGATTTTGATGCAACAGACCGCCTGAAAATAGTCGGTCTGATCCTGACGGAAGCCTTGCGCGAGGAATTGCATCATTCCGGCGGTTTTCTTTTAGTTAATCGGGAAAATATTCTGAAGATCATGGATGAGTATAAAATGCAGCAATCCGGGGCGGTGGATGAAAATTCTGTCGTGAAGGTTGGAAAATGGCTGGCCGCAAGCGAAGCCATCACGGGAACCCTGGCCGTGCTGGGTTCTACCAGCATCTTGCAGGTGAAAAGAATTGATATTCAAACACTGGGCACGATCTCCCTGGGGTCATTAAAATGCCCGTCCGGCAAGGAAGACGAACTGCTCGAGCAGATGCCGCAACTGGCGCGCAAGCTCACTCGTTTCAAATGACCAGATATTTCGGCAGATCAAATTATTTTTTGAACAAGGCGTCGAGCTTGTCTTTGGGATTGGCGACCGGTGTGCCACGGTTTTCTTTGAAGTTTTTGAATCGGAAGTAATCGCAGAAGTTGGCGCGGTTTTTATCGACAACTCTTTCGGCCTGTGGCTCGCGGCAGTCATTGTAAGCGCCAGGCTCATAAAAGACGCAATTCCTGCAGACGTGAAGATCGGCTCCGCAGAAAGGGCATTGATCCTGCCTGCCGATCCATCGATCCGTCGTTATTTCTTTTTGACATGCGGAGCATTTTTTCATAATGCAAAGCATATCGTGCGCCACTGATCTTTGTCAATAACCATCCTCTTGTTCTGTGCCTCCTCTCATTAACACGTGAAATTCCAAGGCGGATATGGTATGGCGTATGCCATTATCATTCCGGAGGTGTTCATGGCGGATAAATCGAAACTGGGCATGGAGTTCCCGCCTTACTCGTTCAAAATCGAAAAAGTTAAAATCTCCGAATTTGCCGCAGCTGTGGCACAAAAAGGTGATACGGACCAGATTAAAGAGATTTACCGCGATGAAGAAGCCGCAAAAAACGCCGGATATGAAAGCATTCCCTTTCCGCCGACTTTTCCCACCAGTTTTGTTTTCTGGACGGGCGGCGGTTTAATGGCCACGATCGATGCGCTGGGCGCCGATTTAAGCAAGCTTCTGCACAGCGAAGAAGAGTATGAGTATTTTGCTCCGATCTGCGCCGGGGACGTGCTGACCCGCAAAATGAAAGTTGTGGAAATGTACGATAGAGGAAAAAAGGAAAGAAAAGGCTGGTATGCCGAGATCACCGTCTTGCAGACGGAAGTAATCAATCAGCGAGGCGAACTGGTCGTTCGGGGGCGCACCACCTTTGTGGAAAGATAGGACAGAAAATGACCATTGACTTCAATCAACTTCAGGTGGGAGACGCCATTCCCTCTTATACGGCTCCGCCCATCACCCGCACCCATCTGGTGCGTTATGCCGGTGCTTCCGGAGATTTCAATCCCCTGCATCATGACGAAACATTCGCTAAAGCCATCGGACTGAACAATGTCATTGCCCACGGTATGTTTATCATGGGCATCGCGGGAGAAGCTATCACGTCCTGGATCGACAATAAGAACCTGAGAAAATTTTCCGTGCATTTTATGAGTATGACCGAACCGGTCGATCTCACGGATTTTGAACACACCAAAGACAGGGCGACGATCACCATTAGCGCGCAGGTGGTCGAAAAGTACGAAAAAGACGGCGAGAAAAGAGTCCGTTGTGCGATCATTGCCCGAGACGCTCAGGGCAGCAGAAAACTCAACGGTTTTTTTGTTGCAGCAATGCCCTGATTATTTTCCTTCTCGAACCGCAACAGGTATTCTATGAAAGCCCGCATACTCGTGATTGATGACGACGCCGTTGCCTGTGAATTTCTTCAGGAAGTTCTGCAGCGCGACGGATATGACGTCGCTGCCTATACATCCGCGCTTACTGCATTGGAACAGGACTTATCGGAATATGATCTGCTGATGTCCGATATCCGCATGCCCGGCATGGATGGCTTGCAATTCTTAAGTGAAGTTCATAAAAAATGGCCGAATCTTCCCGTCATTCTGATGACCGCCTACGGGTCTCTGGAAACGACGATGGAAGCCATCAGCCTGGGCGCCTGGGATTACATCAGCAAGCCTTTTTCTCCGGAGGATTGCCGTGCACTGGTCAAAAAAGTTCTGGAGGTTCGGGAATTAAGACAGAAGCGGATGAGCTTGCAGCCGGAAGCGACTGAAGAGGCCAAATTGACAGGTTCCTCTGCCGCTATGGTGGATTTCTACAAACAAATTGCCCGTGTGGCCGACTCGCAGGCGAGTGTGCTCATTGAAGGCGAAAGCGGAACCGGTAAGGAGCTGACCGCGCGCTCGCTGCATTCCATGTCGTCTCGCCGCGCCAAGCCGTTTGTCGTCGTTCATTGCGGCGCGATTCCGGACAATTTGCTCGAATCCGAGCTTTTCGGATACGAAAAAGGTTCCTTTACCGGCGCCGATCATCAGCACGTGGGGCTGATCGAATCGGCTGAGGGCGGCACCATCTTTCTGGATGAGATCACAGAAATGTCCACGGCGCTGCAAAGCAAGCTTTTGCGTTTTATGCAGGATGGAGAAGTCCGGCGGATCGGCGGGCATGAGGTTCGACACGTTACGGTTCGTGTCGTTGCGGCCGCCAACAAGAATATCGACGAAGAAGTTGCCGGCGGTCATTTTCGGTTGGATCTTCTATACCGCTTCATCGTGCGGCTGCGTATCCCGCCGCTGCGCGACCGCAGAGCGGATATCCCGTTGCTGATAGAGGCCATGCTCAAGAAACTGGGCTATCCCGGTGTAAGGGTCTCTCCGGAAGCGATGGAGCTGCTGATGGTGTATGACTGGCCGGGCAATGTGCGGGAGTTGGAAAATGTTTTGCAACAGACCTTGTTGCTTTCGCCTTTTGTGGTGATTCTGCCGGAAAACCTCCCGGACCGTTTCCGGCGGAAAACACAAGCCAAAACGAGCGTGGGACTTCCGGAATTGACGCCGCTGGAAGAAGCGCAAAGAGAACAGATAAGGCAGACCCTCAACGAAACGGACTGGAATCAAACCCGGGCCGCTGAGATCCTCGGCATTGACCGCAAAACCCTGCGCATGAAGATCCGGCGCTACAGGTTAGCGGACGAAAAATAAACAAAGCCGCTTAATCCAGATCCTCTGTTGCCATTCGCAGACCAAGAATCACGGATGTTCCACGGCCCGGCTCGCTTTTAATGTCCATCCGGCCGCCGTGCACCTTGACAATATCGCGAACAATGGCGAGCCCCAGTCCCCGCATCCCCTCATCCTTGTGGGAGCTGAAAAAAGGCTCGCAGACCTGCTTGAGTTCATCTGCGGAAATGCCGCATCCGGTATCAGCAATCGAAATGATAACACTTTGTTTCACCGGGTCGTCCGCGGCGGTGATGGTTATTTTTCCACCGCCCGGCATTGCTTCGATGGAGTTTTGAATAATATTGAAAAGCGCTGTTTGAATCCGGTAACGGTCCACATAGATAGGCGACTGAGCCTGCTCGACGCGCACATCGATGGCCACGTGATTTTTAAGTGTCAGTGGCTCCACCAGGGGCAATGTTTCACTTAGAATCTGTTGCAATGACATCACTTCAAAATGCGGATCCGGGAGTCGCGTGGCCTTGCGGACATTCTGAATGACATTATCCAGTCTTTGTGTTTGTTCAACAATCAAGTTCAGTTTGTGTGCGACATCCGGCGGCCAGCCTTCGCGCTCAAGCATCAGCCTGGCAAGTCCCGCAATCGAATGCAGCGGGGTTCCCAGATCGTGAGCCAGATTCGCTGTTAAATGCCCCAGAGCCGTCAGTTGCTTAAGGTCATCCACCTGCTTTTGCAGTTGCACGACGTTGAGGGTTTCTTCGCGAACCCGATCCTCCAGGTGGCGGTTGAGATCCATATTCCTGGCCATGACGTTTTGAATTTCATCGGCCATCTGGTTGAAGTGATCGGCCAGTTGCCCCCATTCATCCCGCTTGACAATCGGGATGCGTTCGACGTACCGGCCCCTTTGAAATTCATCGATGGTCCCGATGATGGTGTGAAGCGGCCTGCCGATCATCCAGCCATAGCTCAGCAGCATCAGTAACAAAATGGCCAAAAGTAATCCTGCGCCGCTGAAAAACAGCAGTCGCTGCGCGCGGCTCAGAATTTCCGTGTTGGCGCGTGAGAAGGTAATGATGCCGACAATGATCCGTGAATCTTTTGTTTCTCCTGAGACGGGATAAAGCAGACCCAGCGAAGGCCCGCTTTCCGTATCCAGTTTGACGTAACGGGATTTTCCTTTGCGTCCGACCTGGGCAACCATGGAATCCGGCCATTCATATTGAATCCGGCTGGCGCCGGCAACGTAGTTAACCGTGTTTCGCCGCGTGTCAAATATATCGATGCGGGCCAGGCGGACGTCAGACTGGATATGATCTTTCAACGTGGAATCCAGGGCGGCAAGGCCCTGCCGGGTGGGAAAATGCTGATAAAAGGTACTGACGGTTTCCGCGACGCCTTCGAGTCTTTTTACCTGTTGATCGACCAGAATGCCGTCGAGCGCGGTTAATTGAATCATTCCCCAGATGGCCATGGTCACGGCCAGTCCCAGAACCGTCAGGGCAATCAGTCTGACACGAACCGTCAGGTTGCTATAATAGTAAATCGCTTTTGTAAGAAAATCGTTCAGCATAGCGGCCAACCTATATCAAAAAGTTATGAACTTGACCACGACGAGTTTGGTCGTTGAAAGAACCTTGAAGTGTCGAGTATTACGTATAAAAAAAGGGACGGGTTTTCACCCGTCCCTTTTGGTGCATTATATAAGTAGTGTAAAACTTATTTTGCTGCGGGAACTGCTTCTTTCTTGTCTTCGACTTTCTTTTCGGCTTTCTTTGCGTCTGCATCGACTTTCTTTTCGGCTTTCTTTGCGGACTTCTTTACTTTCTTTTCGGCTTTCTTCGCATCAGCCTTCACATCAGCCTTTGCATCGGCTTTTGCATCAGCTACTTTCTCTGCTGCTACGGCCTTATCGGCGGCAGGTGCTACTGCTTTGTCGGCTGCGATTGCGGTCATGGACAGTGCGAAAACCAATGCTACAACTAACAGTACTAAACGCTTCATCTTAAAATCCTCCTTGTTAATAGTTTCTGATTACCCCTGTTTTATTGAGGGACTCCACCTATAGAAAGGCATCATTCGAATTACTTCGTGGCTGATGCTGGTTTCTCCTGCGTTTGTTTAATGCCGCTTTTGACGGCTGCTTTGTCTGCTCCCGGTTTGGCAACTCGGGCGGCTGTCATTATCCCGTCTTTCACGCTGTAGTCAATTTTTACGGAATCGTTCACCGCAATATCCTTAACCGGATTTTCCAGGGCAAATTGCATTTTCTCTACATTACCCTTGATGCTTCGTTCAATCGTAACGGCCTTATCGGAAATCTCTACAACCTTTCCCCTGGCATTCATTTTTGCCGTTTTCACATTTGCCTGTTTCGGAGCAACGCCCTGGTTTGCTTCTTTTACGGGGGTATCGGCAGCAAAAGCAAACGCCGCCAAAACACAAATAACCCCTGCTATGCAAACCAACGTTTTTTTCATTCTTAGCGATCTCCCGATCATCTCTGCGCTTCATATAGCAACCAGTGTGCCAGTTGCGGGATTCGCTTTAATATTTATAAGTGCGATAATTTATTATGAATTTAATTTCACAGACTGTTGCATTATTTTTTACGATGGGTTCAAAGGGGAATAACGCCCCAACGGCTGGGGCATAATTCATCATACTTAGCGCGCCAGGTTCTACAGTCGCCGGTAAATCCAGCAATGTAAATAAAAGAAAAACGCTTCACTGCCACCCAAACGAAGCATTTTTTTTGCAATCAATTGAACGTCTTTTTGCCGGGCGACCTTAGCATCCGCCAGATAGATGCTCAGGAGCCCCCGATTAATCAATTGATGGAATTTAGCATCCGGCAGGTTCAAAACGCTGAGTTGTGCCTGATTGTAAAAGTGGCCGAGACGGCGCGCCAACTGCGCATCGTCTTCATAGTAAGAGCAAAAATTCAAATCCTCTCCGGCACGGTCTTCTTCCTGATCGATCAGATAATCCAGAAGAATGTGGAGACCCTGCACCCAGGGGAAGTAGGCATGCTTGATGCTGACGACAAGGTCGGCTGTCGTTTTCGGATTGAATAATTGAGAAATGATGCAGAAGATACCCAACGTCGAACCGGCTGAAGCCGCAAATTCATACCAGGACATCGGCGGCAGATTTTGCTTGTGATCGTCAAACCAGTTTTGCAGGCGCGTCAGGCGGTCCTCTTTTTGAACATGTTTGTGAACCTGCAAATCAACATAGAGACCCGCAAGCTCCCGAACAGCTTTTTCCCCCAGCGCATAGTTGGGCAGTCGCTCCAAAACATCCCGGCAGGCCTTCACCAGTGTTTCAAGATAGCCACCGTCATCTTGCTCCTGCCGAAAACGGTAATAAGCGGTGAGCGGAGAATGCGGCGTCAGGGCATGCAGCAGGGATTCATGAAGTGCCCGGAAATCCTGAGGGTCCTGTGACGTGCTGCGGTCGCACAGATTATCCAGATAATCGCTGATGGTCTGATAAGCGACAATAAACTGAATTGCCTCCTTATAATGATCACAGGCCAGCAAGCCTAAAAGTGCGCCGCCCTCGCAATGGAATGTCTTGGTTTCAATGCTTGCAAGCGCTTGTCTGCGTAGTTCGGAATCGGGAATGCTTCGGGCGCGATCCTTCCACTGCCCCAGATAGAGATGTGTCACGGGCCGAACCCTCAGAAACATTTTTGTGGTCAGGGATATAAGATGGATGGGTACCTTCAAACCTTGCTCCTGTTTATGATCGCTAGACTGGCGAATCCTTAACACAGGCCTTCGTGGATGACAAGACCCGTACAAATTGGGTAATTGACCGGGTTTGCTGATTCGTGATAGTTCCCACCCGTGGGGCTCGACTCAAATGAAAAATGAAATGAATATGGATGCCGATGTGATCGTCGTGGGAGGAGGCGCTGCGGGACTGATGGCCGCAGGGCGAGCAGGTGAAGAGGGCGCTCGTGTTATTCTCCTGGAAAAAACGGATGGCCTGGGTAAAAAAATACTGATCAGCGGGAAGACCCGCTGCAATCTGACCAACGCCGCCGACCTGAACGCATTTCTTGCCATGTATGGCCCAAACGGCCGTTTTTTGCACGGGGCGTTTTCCCGTTTTTTCCGTCCCGAACTCATTGCTTTTTTTGAACGATACGGTGTGGCGACGAAGATTGAGCGCGGCGGCCGGATTTTCCCCGTCTCCGACGACGCGCGCGACGTCGTTTCTGCCTTTCAAAAGTATTTGGGGGAACATAAGGTTCGCACCATTCTCAGCACGGGAGTTACTTCCGTTGCCCAAGATAAAAATTCCCTCTTTGCCATTTCCACTCCTCATGCAAAATATCGAACATCATCTGTAATCATCGCTACAGGCGGCGCCTCCTGGCCGAAAACCGGTTCCACAGGCGACGGCTATTCGATCAGCAAGGCGCTGGGCCACACCCTTTCTGATCTCCGGCCGGCGCTTGTACCTTTAATCGTGCACGAACAGGCGCTTGCCAAATCCATGCAGGGTGTTTCTTTACGCAACGTGCGCGCCACGGCCTTTCAAGGCGAGGCCGGATCTATAGATGCGGCGCTTACGCCCGGGTGCGACCATGGCCGTGGTGAAAGGAAAATCCCCCGACCGCCTGTGATTGAAAGCCGGTTCGGCGAAATGCTTTTTACCCACTTTGGTCTCGGCGGCCCGATTATTCTGCTGATGAGTCTGGCGGTTGTCAACGCGCTGAAAAAAGGTCCGGTCTCCATCCTGATCGATTTAAAACCCGCCTTGACGAAAGAGCAATTGCGCAAGCGGCTGATTGCGGATTTAAACAACTTCGGCAAACGAAAAATTGCTTCCCTATTGAAGGAATATCTGCCGGCCAAAATGATTGACCCTTTTGTCGGTCTGAGCGGGATCGACGAAGCAAAGCCTGCGCATCAGGTCAGCGCCGTCGAACGCGATTACATCATCGACCTGCTTAAGGCTCTGAGGTTCAATGTCAAAGCACCGCTATCGCTGTCCAAGGCCATCGTGACGGCAGGCGGCGTGGCGCTGGCTGAAATTGATCCGCGTTCGATGTCGTCAAAAATGATCCCAGGTCTTTACTTTTGCGGTGAAGTGATGGATATCGACGCGGATACGGGTGGATACAATCTGCAGGCCGCTTTCTCCACCGGATATGTTGCGGGCGAGAGCGCGGCGGACTACAGCTGTTGCTTGCAGATCAAAGGCACAAAGACATGAATGCGTTTGTTCACGGGCTTGATGGAGGTAATGACCGGGGAAATGTTTCCTTGACCAGCAGGCTTGCTGCAAATGCCGCAAATAAACTAAGCAGGCATATCTTGAATACCGTGGAATAGGCGTCCACGGTATAGGGGCCGCCGACGGGTCCTACGGAATCCAGAAACCAGCCGATGAGCGGCTGGCCCAGCGCGGCTCCCGCGAAGGGGAAAATATTCAGAATCCCTGTGGCCGTGCCGGATATTTGCATCGGGAATGAATCCTTAATAGCTGAATAGCCCACAACAACCAGGCTGGACATGGAGAAACTATACAGAAAACACCAGATATAGAGCTGGATTTCAGTGAACTCTCCGGTGAAGAAAGCCAGTGGGATAAAAATAAATAGCCCCGCTAACTGACTGAGAACCAATACTTTCTTCCGCGAACGAAATACCCGGTTGGAAAGCCAGCTCATAAACGGCGCACCGACAATCATGCCGATGGCCATGGCTGAGAGCACTGCTCCGGCTTTGGTGCGAGACATGCCGTAAGCATGCATTAAAAACGGGCCACCCCACAGGCCACTGATACTTAAAGACACAATCGCGCCGAAAAAACTGCACATGGCCGTCGGCCAGAAGAATCGGTCTTTAATGACAAGAAGAATCCCTTCCCACATACCGAATTTTCTTTCATCGCAGGTGTCGGTTGCAGCGCAGGCGTTTAAGGGGGGATAACCGGCTTGTTCCGGTGTGTCGCGAACCAGAAGCCAGACGAGACCGGAGACAATCAGCGTCAATACGCCAATTACAATCATGCTGCCGCGCCAGGTGATGGCATCGCTCAAAAGTGCAAGCGGTGTGGATGCCGAATAAGCCCCCACGCCGCCCAGTGACATTAGCAGACCGCTCATGCGGGAAAATTCTTTGGATTCAAACCAGTGCGTGAGAATTTTGAGCGTTGGAATGAAAACCATTGCCACGCCCAGGCCCACGACAATCCGCGCTGCGATGGCCGCGCCCACGCTATTGACAAAACCCAGGGCAATGGCGCCTGCGGCGCCAACGATAAAAAAAACGAAAATTGATCGGCGCGGCCCCCAGGAGTCGGATAAAAGGCCGGCGGGAATTTGCATCAGACCGTAAGGATAGAAATAGGCGGATGCCAGGATGCCCATCAGCGCGCCGCCGGTTTTCAGATCCGTCATCATGTCGACGGCCACCACCGCTGGAGCAAGGCGATGGAAAAAAACCAGAATGTATGCGGCGCCCAATATGCCGAAAATAAGATAACGATATTTATTAAAGCTCATATGGATTTGAGCCTATAGGAGAATCTGTTTTACAAGTCAATGAAATTGACGTCCAGTTGCCGATCACAATTCCGGAGCGCAAGATGGAATAAGACAGGCGAAAACCAAGGGCTCGCTGCCGGTATTGCGGATCTGGTGTTCTTTATGGGGCGGCACGAACAACACCGTTCCGGGCGTCACCTTCTGCCACTTGCTATCCCCGTATGCTTCACCTTCACCTGCATGAAAAAAAATTTCATGCTCCCAGTCATGGGTGTGCTTTGGTGTATGGCCTCCCGTCGTAATCTCGAAAATCCGCATACAGAAATTTGCCGCACCGTCAGCCTTGCCGATTACCACGCGGCCCGCAACACCGTTGGCCGCTTCGTTGTCAAACTGGGTCGGCAAAACAGTGGTGTAATGAATGTTTTTCATGATGGTCTCCTTCCAATAAAAGATCAACTGCCGATCAGCGGCATAAATATTTCACTGAGCGTCGGATGCGGGATCACCCACGCCTGCAATTGTTTCCTCGTCATTTTGCTGGATACCGCCAGCGCCAGTGACACGATCAGATCGCCTGCATGGTCGCCTACAACGGTTGCCCCGATGATTTGATCTTGATGAAAAACAGCTTTGACAAAGCCTTGCCCCAGAAGCTCGGCTCGGGCGATGATGTTGGCGCTGTATTGGGATTTAATGACTTTTACGGATAAGCCTTCATCCTCGGCGCGTTTTTGTGTGTAGCCCACGCGCGCGATCTGGGGGTGGCTGTAAACGACGGACGGAATCACGTCTTCATTATAAATAGAATTTCCACCTCCGAACATGTCTTCGACCGCAACTTTTGCCTGACTTGCCGCCCGGTGCGCCAGCATCATGCCACCGGTGACATCCCCCACCGCATAAACACCCGGCACATTGGTCATCATCTTCGCGTCGACTTTGATGCCGGTATGATGATAGTTAATTCCCAGATTTTCCAGCTGAGCCGGATGCAAAAGAGGTTTCCTTCCGGTGCAAAGCAGAGCGCATTCTGCCCGCATTTCCGTTGTTTCATTATTTTTCCGCACCTGCATCACCACGCCGCTTGCCGATTCCTTGAGGCTCAACAATTGAGTCGACGTATGGATGGCAATGCCCAGACGCGCCAGTTCCTGTGTGAGAAAAGTCGCGGCTTCGTCATCTTCCAGAGGCAAAATGCGATCCAACAGCTCCACCAGAATGACTTTAACGCCGAGCTCGGCAAAAACCGTGGCATATTCAACGCCGATAAAACTGCCGCCAACAATAATCATGCACGCAGGCAGCACATTGAGATTCAGGATATCGTCGGATGTAAGAATTTTTGCCGACGTCGAAATCCCAGGTAAAATTTGAGGTTTTGCCCCCCAGGCCATCAGAATTTTATCTGTCTCAACCCACTGACTTTGCCCGGATGAATCCGTAAACCGCACTTCATGCGGCGAGAGGATTTCGCCCATACCCTGCCTGGTCTCCACCTGCGCATCGGCCAGCAGCTTTTGCGCGCCGAGAGCCGCAACCTTGACGATCTGTTCTCGATGCTTTTTCATGGCCGCAAAGTCAAAGGTGTCGCCTGACAGGTTGACTCCGACGCGCTTGAGTTTTTTCAGGTCCGTATAAAACTTACTGCAAGTCAGGAGCGCCTTGGTAGGAATACAGCCGCGGTGGGTGCAGGTGCCGCCCCAGCCGTCTTTTTCGATAATCAGCATGCGCTTCTTTCTGGTTGCAGCAATTTCGGCTGCCGAAAGCCCCCCCGGCCCCCCGCCGATGATGACGAGATCATATCTTTCCGCCATTAAAAAACCTCCCCATGTTGCGTATTTTAAATTTCAACGACCCTTTCATGCCGCATGCTTCTATCCGTGCGGTTGATCTGTTTGCAATATGCATATAATATTATGCACAAAAAATCAGGAATATTTAAGTTACTCAGAACCGCATCCGATATACTCTATAGCAAAAAAAGAAACTTTTTTTAGGATGTCATGAAGTATGGCCATACCACCGATTGGAAACAGCGCCAGTATGTACCCGACTGTTTTTCAGTCAGGCAATGCGGGAAGGATCGGGGCCGCCACCCAGGCGGATAAACCCGAAATCAATCCCCAGCAATGCAAGACCTGACAAAGCAGGAAGTACGTGGATCGGTCAAGTGATCCATCCGTATCTTTTCAGTCGCCGACGCACCTCTCTCCGGGAGAGGCGGCGCTCGCCGTCGCGGCTCATGAAAATGAACATGTCGCCAACAACCGCGAAAAAGCTGAACAATCCGACATGACCGCCCGTTCGACGGTGACGATTTCTTATGGCGTTTGTGCGGAATGCGGGCGGATTTATGTTGCGGGCGGAAAAACGGAGACCACCTTTACACCCAAACAGCAATCCGAAGACGCCTCCGGTTCGGGACTGGGCGGCAACGTCAATACCTTTGCCTGAATCCAACAGAATTGAATCTTGTCATACCTTTTAATATCTGATAGTTCTCACGATCAGATGAAAGATATTCTGACTGTATCGCAACTGAATGATGATATTAAAGCTTTCCTGGAGGAAGCCTTTGGCATGATCTGGGTGGAAGGCGAGGTTTCCAACTTGCGCCGCCCTCAGTCCGGCCACATTTATTTTACACTCAAAGACGAAAAAAGCCAGATTCGCGCTGTTTACTTCCGTCAATACGGCTATATCCGAAACCGGGCGGCGGGCTTTGATCTGGAAGACGGCATGAAGATTATCTGCCGGGCGCGCCTGAGCGCTTATCCGCCCCGCGGCGAATATCAATTGATTGTGGACTCAGTTGAGCCGCAGGGTGTGGGCGCGCTGCAAAAGGCTTTCGAGCAGCTCAAAGCCAGACTGGCCGCCGAAGGATTATTTGACAGCGCCCGAAAAAAGGACCTGCCTTATCTTCCTCAGCGCATCGGAATCATCACCTCTCCCACAGGAGCGGTGATCAAGGATATTTTAAATGTCACTCGCAGGCGCTGCCCGTCCGTGAACATTTTGATCGCGCCGACCCGTGTGCAGGGCGCGGAGGCGGCAGGCGAAATGATTTCGGCCCTGAAGATCCTTCATGCTTACGGCAAGGTGGACGTGATTATTATCGCACGCGGCGGCGGATCACTCGAAGACCTGGCGCCCTTTAACGACGAAGCCCTGGCCCGCGAAATCTTTCGGTCTTCCATTCCCGTTATCTCTGCGGTCGGCCACGAAACCGACTTTACGATTTGTGATTTCGTTGCGGATCTGCGCGCCCCTACTCCCTCCGCGGCGGCGGAACTGGTTTTGCCGTTGCGATCGGAATTGCAAGACAAGCTGCAAACATTCAGACAGAGGCTGATTTCCGCAAAAAGGCGATATATCGTTGATCAAAAGGATAACCTTGCGCAGTTACAGAGACGATTCAAAGATCCCCGGCGCTTTTTGATTGATTTCACGATTCATCTGGACGATCTGCGCGAAAGGCTCCGGCGTGCCGCGCTGCAAAATACCCGATTGGCTGCAATCAGATTACGTCATCTGGAGCAGGGGTTGCAAAATCAGAATCCGCTCAGAAATATTCGGGAAAAAAAAATGATGCTCGACACTCTGGAAAAGGATATAACCACCGGCTGGAAACAGCATCTGAACCATCGCAGGGAGCGGCTGGGCAAAAATGCCGCGCTTTTGGACTCGCTAAGCCCGCTTGCCGTCTTGCAAAGAGGCTACAGCATTACCCGTCGCTTATCTAATGGTGAAATCATCCGGCAGGCAAGCCGGTTGACTTTGAACGAAAGAATCGCTATTCAACTGGATCGGGGCGGTCTTGAGGCGCGGGTGGAAAAAATACACGGGGAGTAAAAACCATGGCCAAAGAAAAGTTTGAAGATGCTTTGGAGAAAATCGAAACCATCGTCCGGGAAATGGAAGCAGGCGAAATGCCGCTGGATTCGGCGCTAAAATCCTTTGAGGAAGGCATCCGATTGATCCGCTTTTGTTCAGCCAAACTCGAAGAAAGCGAACGCCGGGTCGAGCAGCTGCTGGTAAAAGAAAACTCGCTGCAAACCAAAAGCTTTCAGGATGACGACGATGGAGCATGACGATTTTCTCGATGCATATCTGAAGGACAGGCAGAAAATTGTGGAAGAAGCCCTCAAGCGCTACCTCCCGGACGAAGACAGCCATCCGCAGGAGTTGCATACCGCCGTACATTACAGCGTTTTCGCAGGCGGGAAGAGAATCCGGCCGATTTTGTGCTTGGCGGCCTGCGAGGCCTGCGGCGGCGATATGGCGACGGCCATGCCGACAGCCTGCGCACTGGAGTTGATTCACACCTATTCGCTGATCCACGACGATTTACCGGCCATGGACGACGATGATTTTCGCCGCGGAAAGCCCACCTGCCACAAAGCGTTCGGCGAAGCCCTCGCGATTCTTGCGGGCGACGCGCTTTTGACCGAGTCTTTTGCGCTGCTGTCACGCACCGGGAAAGTTCGGGCGCCCGCAGAGCGGCGTCTGGCCGTCATTGCGGAAATCGCCTCAGCCGCCGGCATGATCGGCATGGTCGGAGGGCAGGCGCTGGATATCCGCGCGGAAAAAATTGAACCGGATGTCGAGGGGCTCGAAGACATTCACCGGCGGAAAACCGGTGCGCTCATCATAGCAGCCGTCAAATGCGGTGCGCTTCTGGCCGGAACCAGCGAGGAAAAAGTTCAGGCGCTGGCCGATTACGCAAGCCACATCGGCATCGCGTTCCAGATTGCCGACGATATTCTCAATGTGGAAGGCGACAGCGCTCTGATGGGTAAAAAAACAGGCAGCGACGCCACCCACGGCAAGGTCACTTATCCCTCTTTGCTGGGCATGGAGGCGTCAAGGATAAGGCTCTCCGGGCATGTTGAGGCGGGCATTGCCTGCATTGCGTCTTTTGACTCGCGCGCGCTGCCGCTGCGGGTCATTGCCCGTTACATTATGGAAAGAAAAACCTAAAGGCTGATAAAAACCGATGAAACATCTGGAAATAGCTGATTGCGCCGTACTGCCGAATGTGAACGATCCCGCGGATATTCGCAAGCTGACGCTCGCTGAGCTCAACCGTCTGGCTCAGGATATTCGCGAATTCATTATTAACACCGTCGCCGTCTCCGGCGGCCACCTGGCCTCGTCGCTGGGCACCGTGGAACTGACACTGGCCTTGCACTTCGTCTTTGATACGCCGCAAGATAAGCTGACCTGGGATGTCGGCCACCAGTCCTACGCCCACAAGATCGTTACCGGCCGGAAGGATCGATTCAAAACCCTGCGCCAAAAGGGAGGCTTAAGCGGATTTCCCAAGCGGGAGGAAAGCATTTACGACACCTTTAATGTGGGGCACAGCGGTACATCCATTGCGGCGGCGGCGGGATTTGCCGAAGCCCAGTGCCTCAAAGGCGGTCATTCCAAAGCCATCGCCGTGATCGGCGACGGCTCGATGACCACGGGAATGGCTTTTGAGGGACTCAACTGGGCAGGAGCCCGTGACAAGGATTTAGTCATTGTTTTAAATGACAACGAAATGTCTATTTCGCCCAATGTCGGCGCGATGTCTTCCTATTTGAACCGGATCATGACCGGCGACCGCGTGACCAAACTAAAAACGGAACTCAAATCCTTTTTGAAAAGCATTCCCAGCATCGGTGAGCAGATTTTCAAGTTTTCCAAACAAATCGAGGAGTCGCTCAAAACCTTCGTTGTTCCGGGCGCCATTTTTGAAGAACTCGGGTTTACCTATATCGGCCCGCTGGAAGGCCATCGCCTGGATTATTTGATCAAGAATTTTGAAAACGTCAGAAAATTGAAAGGACCAGTGTTGGTTCACGTCATCACGCAAAAAGGCCGGGGGTATAAATTCGCCGAAGAAAATTCGCCGACCTATCACGGCATCGCGCCTTTTGACGTCGAAACCGGGCGGACACTTCCTTCCTCCGGCAGCGCGCCTTCTTACACTGATGTATTCGGCGCCACCCTGATGGAACTGGCTGCCGCTGATTCCCGGATCGTTGCCGTCACCGCCGCCATGTGCGAGGGAACCGGTCTGGACAGATTCCGCCGGGAATTCCCAAAACGTTTATATGATGTCGGGATCGCTGAACAACTGGCCGTCACATTTGCCGCAGGGATGGCCATTGAAGGTTTTCTACCCGTGGTCGCGATTTATTCCACATTCCTGCAGCGCGCCTATGACCAGATTCTGCACGACGTCTGTCTCCAGAAACTGCCGGTGGTCTTTGCCGTCGATCGCGCCGGTTTTGTCGGAGAAGACGGCGCAACGCATCAGGGGCTTTTTGATTACTCCTATTTGCGCAATCTTCCCCATCTGATCATGATGGCGCCCAAAGATGAAAACGAACTGCGTCACATGCTCAAAACGGCCATCGGCTGCGGATCACCCGTTTCCGTGCGCTATCCGCGCGGCAGGGGCGCAGGCGTTATGCTCGATGAGACCATTGCGCCTTTGTCGATCGGCAAAGGCGAGGTGTTGCACGACGGATCGGATCTGGCGATTATCGCCGTGGGCGTCACCGTTCATCCGGCGCTTGCAGCCGCCCGAAAGCTTGCATTGGAGGGAGTCCAGGTCAAAGTCATCAATGCCCGTTTTATTAAACCACTGGACGCGGAACTCATTTTAAGCACGGCGGCATCCATTGATAAAATGCTGACCATTGAGGAAAATGTTCTGGACGGCGGATTCGGCAGTGCCGTGCTGGAATTGCTTGCGCAAGAGAATATCACCGGTGTGCAACTGAAGAGGCTGGGCATTCCTGATGAATTTGTAGAGCATGCGACACAGGCGCAACTGCGTCAGCAATACGGTATCGATGAAGATGGCATTTATCGCACGGTCAAGGAAATGCTGGAGAAATAATTCCAAGAAAGAAGAGATTGTGTTACTTTGATTATAAAAATACCCCAAAAATGCAATTCGCGGATTAATTGTTAGCAGGCGTATGCTATTTTTCCCAGATCACAAATGATGCTGTCCAAAAAGTGAAAAGTAATTATGAATCGATCAAAATTTTTCAACTTCATTGAAGAAACGCTCAGCTTACTCGCCATGCGCATAGAGGTGCGAGGAAGCATGAATCTTCTGGACTTAAATCTGCATTCAGAAGATTTTTATCAGCACTTCATTAATCTTCTTTTTAATTGGGAACTAAAAAATATAAATACAGTGCAACAAAATACGCCTGGCATTGATTTAGTAGACACAACGAATAAAATCGTTGTACAGGTTTCTGCCACAGCAATAAAACAGAAGATTGAATCAGCCCTGGATAAAGACCTTTCCAATTACAAGGGCTACTCCTTCAAGTTTATCTCTATCTCAAAAGATGCAAAAGCCTTACGAACCAAGAAATTTAAGAACCCGCATAACTTAATATTTTTGCCCACCGATGATATTTTTGATATCAAGTCGATTTTAACATTAATTAAAAATATGCGCGTAGAGAAGATGGAAAAGGTTTATGAGTTTCTAAAAAGGGAGCTAAAAAGCGAACCAGACCCAGAGAAGATAGAATCCAATCTTGCGATAATCATCATCATTCTTTCAAAAGAAAATTGGAATAGTAGCGCTTCGACCTTTGAAGTAGTGCCGTACGATATTGAGACAAAGATTTCACACAATCGATTGAACAGAGCCAGAAGACTTATTGACGACTATAAAATTCACTACCAACGTATCGATAAAATCTACTCCGATTTTGACAAACAGGGAGCAAACAAAAGCCTTTCGATTCTTAATGGTATCCGTGCGGAATATTTAGCTCTTGATACAATAGGTACTCCTGACCAGCGTTTCTTTAAAGTAATAGAAAAAGTTACTGAGAAGATTCGGGCAAGTGCCAATTATAAACCTATTGCAGAAGAAGAACTTTCTTTATGTGTGCAAATTCTGGTTGTTGACGCTTTTATTCGATGCAAGATTTTTGAAAACCCGGGGGGAAATGCCCATGCTCGTTCCTGACAACATTCATCCCGAACAGACCGTTTACTTCAATGGCGCTTTTGTACTGAAGATGATTCAGGAACATCGTGTGATAGACATAATCGATTTATACATACATACAACATCTGAACGAGAAATGAGCATGCCAGTTTTTGTATTGTGTCTCGACTGGCTTTTTCTCCTAAATCTGGTTATGTTGAATGATAATGGCAAGGTGGAACTATGTTCTTGAAGTCGCTGACAATTAGTCGCGGAGATGGTGCTATAATCCGAGATATCCAATTTCGATTAGGTCTTAATCTCATTGTTGACGAGACACCCGTTGTAACTGGCAAAGAAACCGGGAACAATGTCGGCAAGACAACGGTTCTGAAGTTGATTGATTTCTGTCTTGGTGCCAGCGCAAAGGGAATATACTCCGACCACGAAAATAGACGAAACGAGTACAAACTTGTCAAAGATTTTCTTATAGAGAAGAAAGTGTGTGTTTCGCTGGTTCTTAAAGATGACCTCTTGCAAGAAGAATCTCGGGAAGTGCTAATTGAACGAAATTTTCTGACACGCAAGGAAAAAATTCAACGTATAGATGAAAACAATAAAACTGATGCCGGGTTTGAAGAAGCGCTAACTGCACTTTTGTTTCCCGGACATTACGGAAAAAAACCGACATTCAGGCAGATTATTGCCCATAACATCCGCCATGAAGATTTGAGTATTAACAATACCCTAAAGAATCTTGACAGGTATACCCGTGATGATGAGTATGAAACGCTCTACCTCTTTCTTTTTGGCTGCGATTTCGAGCAAGGAGATATTAAGCAGGAGTTGCGCTATCAAATAGATATTGAGGAAAAATTTAAAAGACGCCTTGAGTCTGAACAGACAAAATCGGCATACGAGACCGCGTTAGCACTTCTTCAATCAGAAATAGAAGAGCTTGATCGTCGGAAAGCATCGCTAAATCTTAATCCGAATTTTGAATCGGATTTGGATAAACTGAACAGAGTTAAATATCAGGTAAATCTTACTTCATCTGAAATCGGTAGGCTTGAGCTCCGGAAAGATTTAATTTTAGAAGCAGAGCGGGATATGAAAGCGGGGATATCCACTATCGATATGAATCAGTTGCGGCAAATATATCAGCAGGCAACATCTCTGGTGAGCGGAATTCAGAAGACCTTTCAAGAACTTCATGATTTTCACAACAGGATGGTGGAATCAAAGATCCAGTTTATTGCAAAGGATTTGCCGAAGATTGATGAGGAGATTACCGCAAAACGTGAGCATTTAAATCGCCTCTTGATTGAAGACACTGAATTGAGTACCTCTATTACCCAAAGCGATTCATTTGAAGTGCTTGAGCAATTGATTGCAGAGCTTAATTCAAAATACCAAATGAAAGGGGAATATGAAAACACCTTGCGCCAATTGAGTTCAGTAGAGTCGAAACTAACAGAGCTCAATGCTGAACTCGCAACAATTGACAATGAACTATTCTCCAACGAATTCTCCCTGAAGATTAAGGAACAGGTCAATAAGTTCAATCGACATTTTTCAGCTGTGTCATATGAACTGTATGGTGAAAAGTATGCATTGAAGCCTGATACAAAAACTGTAAAAGGACGCCGCCTCTACGAATTTACTGCATTTAACACCAACTTCAGTTCGGGGAAAAAGCAGGGTGAAATATCTTCTTTTGATATCGCGTATACCCTCTTTGCAGATGAAGAGAACATTCCCTGTATGCACTTTCTTCTCAATGACAAAAAAGAACTTATGCATGATAACCAGCTCCTGAAAATTGCCAATCTTGTCAATACAAAGGAGATACAGTTTGTTGCATCAATTCTAAAAGATAAACTACCGGAAGAATTGAATAAAGATGAGTATCTGATTCTGAGATTATCACAGAAGGATAAACTTTTTAGGATTGAAAATGAAATTGATACCTAGCCGCTGAACCTTGCCCTAATCTCCACTTCAGAGTTTCCAAGGGGGTAGCGTTTGCCTTTGACCGTTCAGATACCGCTTCGACTGCCGAACCTCTAATAAATTTCGAATACATTGATTCCATGATCATATACAACTTGTTGACAACTTTTAAAATTAGTTTACAATAAAGTTGTATACAACGATTCGAGGCGAAGGCGATGGATATGAAAAACCTTATCTTTGACTTCCTCAAGAAGAAAAGCCGGATTACAACAGCCGATCTTGTCGCTAAGACGGGGCTTTCCAGAGCCTACGCGCAGAGGTTTCTGAAAGACCTTGCCGATGAAGGTTCAATTATTCGGGTGGGCAAGGCCAATCAGGCGCATTACGTTCTTGCTTCTAAAAAAGGTGCGCTTCCGGCAAGACCCACAAGCGTCAGAAAAATAATAACCAACAAGGGTCTGGCTGAGGACAAGGTGCTAAGCGAAATTAAGGAAGAAAGCTCTATCTTCCAAGGGATGGCTGGTAATATATCTTCGATCATCGATTACGCCTTTACCGAAATGCTCAATAACGCCATTGAACATTCCGCATCGGAAAAGATTGACATAGTCGTCATGAAAACCGCCGTGGATATCCGCTTTACCGTGGCCGATCGTGGTGTTGGTATTTTTAACAACATCATGAAAAAAAAACGACTAGGGTCAACGATGGATGCCGTCCAGGATCTGCTCAAGGGAAAAGAAACGACAGCCCCGGAGGCGCACAGCGGCGAGGGGATATTCTTTACGTCTAAGATTGCTGACGAGATGACGATCAAAAGCTTTGAGAAAAAGATCGTTTTCGACAATGTCGGTCAGGATATTTACATAAAAGATATTCAATCAGCCAAGGGAACAAGGGTTGATTTTGTTTTGGGATTGAAATCCAAGAAGACACTCCCCGATCTGTTCAATCAATATACCGATGAATTTTTCCAGTTCAGTAAGACCGGCGTAAAAGTAAAGCTGTACCATCAGAATGTCGATTATGTGTCCCGGTCGCAGGCCCGAAGAATTCTGGCCGGACTGGATAAGTTCAAAACCATAGAGTTTGACTTTAGAGATGTGGAAACCGTGGGACAGGCTTTTGCCGATGAAATTTTCCGCATCTGGCAAGCCGCGCACAAAGACATCAAGGTGGCTGTGAAAAACACCAATGAAAATATACTGCTCATGATCAAACGCGCCAATCCATAGCTGACAACTTGTATGCAACTTTCAAAATGAAATATCGTAAAAGTTGTATACAACAGGAGGCCATATTAGGATTCGGGGGGATTCGGGGGACATAACACTTAATTATCTTGACCAATACAAGAAAATGTCTTAGACATTGCGCATGCCCAGAATATCAAGAATTGTTGCCGTAGATTATCCGCATCACATTACACAGCGTGGTGTTCGCTCTATGGATATCTTTCATAGTGACCACGACAGGAATCAGTATTTACAGTTTATCAAAGAAGAATCCGTAAGATGTGAAATAGAAATTCTTGCCTGGTGCCTGATGACCAATCATGTTCATTTTATTGCAGTGCCGCAGGCCGAAACATCGTTTGCCCGGGGGTTTGGCGAAGCCCATAAACGCTACACGCGCATGAAGAATTTCAGTGATCATGTTCGCGGGTATTTATTTCAGGGCCGCTTTGGCTCCTGTGTGCTGGACGATCGCCATTTGCTGGCGGCCGTGCGGTATGTCGAGAATAATCCTGTTGTTACGGGTATGGCCAGGCATGCATGGCAGTATAAGTGGTCTAGCGCGGCCTATCATGCGGGTGCTGTTAAAAAAGATGTGCTGGTGAAAAGCAGAAATTTATATGGCCTGGTAAAAGATTGGCGAACCTACCTCGATGAGCACATTGAGGAAATGGATGACGTCCATAACGTCAGAAGAGCGACAAAAACCGGACGTCCGGCAGGTGATCACGATTTTGTAAAAAAGATTGAAAAACTGACAGGGCGTTTGTTGCAGCGGGAAAAGCCGGGACCTAAGAAAAAGCAAAGAGATTGAGTTAGGCGATATGTCTCCTGGAAAAGTAAAAAAAATCCGTTTGGATCATTTGCTTGTTGAGCGTGGCATCGCGCCCACAGTGGAAAAAGCCCGCGCCCTGATCATGAGCGGCGCCATCCTGGTGGATACGACCCGCCTGGACAAGGCCGGTGCGCTCGTTTCACTGGACATTCCCATCTCCATGAAGGGCGCAGATAATCCTTATGTGAGCCGTGGCGGGCTCAAGTTAAAAGGAGCCTTGAGCGCTTTCGGATTGAATGTTGAAGGACTGATTGCCATTGATGTAGGCGCCTCGACGGGCGGGTTTACCGACTGCCTGTTGCAGGCGGGTGCGCATAAAGTGTATGCCGTTGATGTCGGCTATGGCCAGCTGGCCTGGAAGCTGCGCGAAGATAAACGGGTTGTCGTCATCGAACGGACAAACATCCGCCATTATGACGGCTCTGATCTTACTGAAAAACCAATGCTGGCCGTTATTGACGCCTCCTTTATTTCTTTAAGAACGGTCATGCCTCCCGTGTTGCGACTTATCGCGGATAATGCCCGGATCCTCGCCTTGATTAAACCGCAGTTTGAAGCCTCAAGAGATAAAATCGGCAAAAATGGCGTTGTGACGGACCCGGCGGTTCATGATTGCGTCGTGGAGGAAATCACCCTGTTTTGTCAATCGATTAACTTGAAAATAGAAGGAACCTGTGCCTCCTGTCTGCTAGGACCGGCAGGGAACAAAGAATTTTTTATTATGGCGCGGAAAATCGACTAAATGGAAATCAAGCTGGCCAAAACTGCCGGATTTTGCATGGGTGTGCGCCGGGCGGTGGACAAAGTACTCGAAATCGCCCGTTCGGAAAAGGGAAGGCGCATCTATACGTATGGTCCGTTGATTCACAATCCGCAAACCATTGAATTGCTCAAAAACCGCGGAATCACCGCAATCAGCAGCATCGACGAGATCCCGGATAAGGCTAACGCCGTATTGGTGATCCGGGCGCACGGCATCGCGCCTGCTGAAAGAAAAAAAATCCGGGACAGCGGCATTAAGCTCATTGATGCGACCTGCCCGAAGGTCGGTTACGTGCAGGGGATCATCAAGAAACACGCCGCCCAAGATTACACGGTTATTATCGTCGGAGACAGCAGACATCCGGAAGTTGACGGCCTTTGGGGCTACACGCAAGGCCGGGGGATTATCGTATCCACGATTGAGGATGCGGAAAAAATCCCCTGTCTGGAAAAAGTCTGCGTTGTTGCCCAAACGACCCAGGATACGGACCATTTCGAACGCATCGTTAAAATCATCCGTGAAAAATGTCCGCAAACGGTTGTCTTTAATACGATTTGCTCCTCGACCGAAGAACGGCAGTCGGAAATCATCGCGCTGGCCCGCGAGATGGATGCGGTTTTCGTGGTCGGCGGGAAAAACAGTGCCAATACCTGCCGTCTGGCCGACCTGTCTCAAAAGCAAAAAACCCCCACGTTTCACATTGAAACGTCGGAGGAAATTAATCAGGTTGATCTGTCGACGTATTCCAACATCGGCGTATCCGCAGGCGCTTCAACACCCAACTGGATTATCGATCAGGTCATGAACAGCATCGCGGACAGGCGCGGCCTCCATAACAAAAAGACGGGGTTGATCCTCAAAATGTGGCTTTGGGCCATCAAGACGGATTTTTATTCCGCTCTTGGCGCAGGCTGTCTCACACTTGCCTGTATGCTGTTACAAAACAGTCCGGTTTCCATTTCGCCGATCGCCGTGGCCTCTTTATTTGTTTACGCCATGCATGTCCTCAACCGTCTTTCCGGTCGCAAGGAATCGGGAATGATGGGTTCTTTCCGCGAAGTGTCCTATTTAAGAAAGGAAAAATACTATCGTCTGGCAGCCATTGTCTGTTTGATGATCGCGCTTACGCTATCGCTGGCCGAAAGCGTATTTTCCTTTTTGTTTCTAGCTGTTATATCGCTTGCCGGGGTTCTTTACAATATGAAAATTCTACCCGGTGGCTGGCGTTTTCAACGATTAAAAGACATCCCCGGTTCGAAAAACTTCTTCATGGCGACGGCCTGGGGCATGGTCATAGCCGTATTGCCGGCTATGACCAACAGCCCGAATTATCAGCCCGCCATCTTCGTCGCATTCATTTTCACTTTCTGTCTCGTTTTTGTCCGTTCCGCGCTTTCGGACATCATGGAAATGCAAAGCGACAAACTTCTGGGACATGAAACCATCCCCGTCGTCTTCGGTAAGAAAAATACACAGTTGTTGCTGAAAATGATGCTGGGAATATTATCAATTATATTAATTGCCTCCGGCCTGGCGACGGTCGTGTCAACAGTGAGTTTTTTCCTGCTTTCCTGTTTATTATATCTATGGATTTGTTTCCGGCTTTGTGATAGAAGGGCGGGGCTTTCGGGGGCGCTCACGGAAGGGCTTCTGGAAACAAGCTATATCATTGCTGGTTTTGCTGTTTTCTGGTGGTTTGTTCTTCTGTAGCGTTTACTTTCGAAAAGCAAGGGGAAGGAGCAAAGATAATGACAGGGAGATTATTCACTCGAATTATCCTGATTGCCGCCACACTGAGCGTCATCGCCTGCGGCGGTCTGCGTTTTTCTCAACTGGACCCGGCGGGCAAAGATTATCATCCCAAACGCATTGCCGTTTTCCCGGCGGATGTCGCAAATTACGAAGAATCCAGGCCGCACATTGAACAGATTGTGCCCGGCGTATTGATGGATAAAAAATGGTTTTCGGATATTACCGACACAGGCAGCCTGAACCGGCAGGTTCAAGCTAACGAAGAATTACGCAAAGCCATGACGGACTATCTGTCCAAACTGCAAACCCTGAATTTTTCGGACGCCGCTTTGAGCAAAAAAATCGGCGAATTGACGAAAACGGATGCATTTTTACTGGTCTCAGTGGATTACTGGAATTATACGGTGGAAAAAGATAAAAACCTGGCGAAAGTCAGTATCGGACTTAAATTAATAGATGCGGCAAGCGGAAAAGTCATGTGGAAGGCAGGACATCATCTGGCGGAAAGCTATATTTTGCTCAAGCCGGAACTGTCGAAAGTTGCCCGATCCGTTGTCAAGGACATGGTCGAGGAAATGCCTCACTGAGCAACTTAAACCCATTTAATTTAAGGCAGAAATGGAGAACCTATGAAAGAAGAAGTTCAAAAAGCAATAGACAAGGTCAGACCGAGCCTTCAGGCGGACGGCGGCGATGTGGAACTGGTTGATGTGACGGCAGACGGCGTGGTCAAAGTCAAACTGACCGGCGCCTGCCACGGCTGCCCCATGGCGCAGATGACCTTGAAAATGGGGATTGAAAAGATTATTAAACAGCAGGTGCCTTCCATCAAGGAAGTGATTTCTGTTTAAACGCCGACCCGGTCGGCAAGTGCGATAAAATTATTAATTCAAAGGAGATTTTTGAAAATGGCGTATGTGATTACTGACGAATGCATTGCCTGCGGCTCATGCGAAGATGAATGTCCGGTGGAGGCCATATCGGAAGGCGACGATAAATACATTATAGATGCGAAACTTTGCACGGACTGCGGCGCCTGTTGCGATCAATGCCCGGTGGAAGCCATTGTCCCAGGGGAAGAAAAATAATTGCGTTAAGAAGATAAACCTCCAGGGGAATAACCGCAAAGCGACGGATTGTTCCCCTGTGTTTTTTCCGGAAGCAGCGACAGACGGACCTCTCTAAATCATTATAAACAGGATGCGATGAACAGACTCATCACCTTTGAAGGAGTAGAAGGCTCCGGCAAATCCACGCAAGTGAAGCTTCTGGGCGAGTATTTGCTGACACAAAACGTTGCCCGCATTTTAACACTCGAGCCCTCGGGAACACCGATCGGACGTCAAATCGGCGATATTCTCTTCAATCGCAAGTCTTCGGCCATGTGTCCGGAGACGGAGCTTTTGCTCTTTTTTGCGGCGCGCGCGCAGCATGTCCGCGAAGTCGTCATCCCGGCGCTTGAAGCCGGTCAATGGGTTTTGTGTGACCGGTTTTCCGATGCGACGTTCGCCTACCAGGCGGCGGGACGCGGCCTGGATGAAAACTTCATCACGAGAGTCAACGACTATAGCGCCCGAAATCTTGCACCCGCCTTGACGCTTCTTTTTGATCTGCCGGTTGAAACCGGGCTTCTGCGAGCCGGAAAACGGGACATCCAGCTTGCAGATCCGTCGGCCGCCGACCGCTTTGAGCGGGAAAAACTTGATTTCCACAACCGGGTGCGGGACAAATATCTCAATCTTTCGCGTGAGAATCCCGAACGATTTCGTGTGATCGACGCAGACCGGGCGGTCGGGGACGTCGCCTTGGACGTCCGCAGGCATGTCATGGATTTTATCAACCGGCACAGCTAATCTAAACGGCGGTTTCAATCCGTATGTCATTTTCAAATATTTACGGTCATTCCAAGCAAATCGGCATGCTGCAAAAAGCCATGTCTCAGGGAAGGCTGGGGCAGTCCTATATATTCAGCGGGCTTCCGGCCATCGGCAAAAAGACGCTGGCGCTGGAATTCGCGCGGGCGATGAATTGCGAAAAGCTCTCAGCGCCTGCAGATTCCTGCGGGCTTTGCCCCTCCTGCCGGAAGATGCTCTCCGGTAATCATCCGGACATGTATGTCCTGGAAACATCATCGCAATTTATCCGCATCGATGCCATCCGCGCCATTCAGGAACAGATGACCTTCAAACCGCTGGAAGGTGGCAAACGGATTTTTATTATCAACGACGCGGACAAAATGAACGAGCAGGCCGCAAACGCACTTTTAAAAACATTGGAAGAACCTTCCGCTGATAATTTTCTGATTTTGATCACCGCCCGTCCCTACTGGTTGCCTCAGACCATCCTGTCGCGCTGTCGGCAGTTGCGATTCAACCCCCTGTCCGCCGAAACTGTCGCCCGCTTTCTTGTCGAACATAAAGAAATCGACGAAACGCAAGCCTCCTTACTGGCAAACCTCTCCGGCGGATCCATTGGAGGAGCGCTGGATCTGAACACGGAAGATATGATCGTCTTTCGGGCGGAGCTTAGCCGTCGGCTGGCCCAAGGCGGAAGCGATCCCATGAATCGTCTGATGCTGGCTTCTTTCCTGGGGCAAGACAAAAAAGAAATTCGGCAGGGGCTTCAGATTCTCAAAACCTTTTTTCGCGACGCGATTGCCTATAAGGAAACCGCCCGGGAAAGCATGATCATCAATGCCGATCAGCTTCCCCTCATCGCCTCTCTGGCCGCGCGTTTAAGCGGCGACGAGCTTCTGTCGAACATCGCCTGGGCCGAGAAGTCCAACGAAACGATTGAAATGAACGTGAACAAATCGTTGACATTGGAGGCAATGGCATTTAAGCTCCATTTTTAACGAATGCAAGGCAGGACATAAATTAGTGCTAACCAATATCATCGGTGTAAAGTTTAAAAAAGAAGGCCGCATCTACAATTTTGACGCGATAGACCTTATTTTGCATAAGGACGATCAGGTGCTGGTCGATACGGACAACGGCGTCGCGCTGGGGTCAATCGTCACGGGCGTGAAAAGGCTGGAACCCTCGCAACTGCCGCCCAACCTCAAAAAAGTCATCCGTAAAGTGACGGCCGATGATTTGCGCATCAAAGAAGAAATCGAACATCTGGAAGAAGAAGCCAGAAAATATTGTATCGAAAAAATCGCGGAAAAAAAACTCGCCATGAAGTTGATCACGGTCGAGTGCTTCTTTGACCGAAGCAAGATGATCTTTTACTTTACAGCCGAGAGCCGCATCGATTTTCGCGAACTGGTGAAGGATCTGGTCACAAAATTTAAAACCCGAATCGAACTCAAGCAGATCGGCGCACGCCAGGAAGCGCGCATTGTCAAAGGTCTGGCGGTCTGCGGCCGCACCGTCTGTTGCGCGGGCATTTTACAGAATCTGGACCGGGTGACCGTCAAAATGGCCAAGGAGCAGAGCATGTCGCTCAACCCGGAAAAAATATCCGGTCTCTGTGGACGACTGATGTGTTGCCTTTCTTTTGAGCATGAGGGATATTCCGCCCAGAGAAAATGCGATAAAGAAGCCAGATGTCAGATCGTCAAAGAAGAGACCGAACCGCAGCAGATCCAACAGCAGCCACCCCAGCAGCACCCAAGACGGCCGCCCAAGCCCAGAATTCACCGTCCGCGGGAAAATAAAAAACCGGCCGCCGGCTGATCAAGGAGCGCTTATCCCATCATGTCCAAACCATTCTACATCACCACCCCGATTTACTATGTCAACGCGTCACCGCATATCGGCCACGCCTATACCACCATCGTTGCCGATGTGCTTTCCCGATACGCCCGCATGGCGGGACGCGAAACTTTTTTTGTCACAGGCACCGACGAGCACGGCGATAAAATTGCCGAAGCCGCCGTGAAAGCCGGCATCAGCCCCAAGCAATATGCCGATTCGATTAGCGCTCAGTTCCGCGGCCTGTGGCCCGAGCTTTCCATCACCAACGATTATTTCATCCGTACGACGGACGCCAATCATGTCGAAACGGTTCGCCACATTCTGCAAAAGGTTTACGATGCGGGTGACATTTATTTCGGCGCTTATGAAGGGTATTATTGCGTCGGCTGCGAACGCTTCTACATGGAAAAGGAACTGGTTTCCGGCCTTTGCCCCGACCATCAAACCGCGCCGGAGCATCGCAAAGAGAGCAACTATTTTTTCCGCATGAGCAAATATCAGGACTGGTTGATCCGGCATATTCAGGAAAACCCGGACTTCATCCGTCCCGAACGTTACCGTAATGAAGTGCTGGCTTTCCTGCGCGATCCGTTGGAAGATCTCTGTATTTCCCGTCCCAAGACGCGCCTGGAATGGGGCATTACGCTGCCGTTCGATGAAAAATATGTCACATATGTGTGGTTTGACGCGCTCATTAATTACGTGACGGCCATTGGTTATCCCGATGGAGCGAATTTCAGCAAATTCTGGCCGCAGGCCGAGCACCTGATTGCCAAGGATATTCTCAAACCGCACGGCATCTACTGGCCAACCATGCTCAAAGCCGCCGGGATCGCTCCTTATCAGCATCTCAATGTTCACGGATACTGGAATTCCGATGCCAGCAAAATGTCCAAGAGCCTAGGCAATGTCGTCCGGCCGCTGGATTTGAAGGACAAGTACGGACTGGATGCTTTCCGTTACTTTTTATTGCGTGACATGGTTTTTGGTTTGGATTCGAATTTTTCCGAAGATGCGTTTGTCGCCCGCCTGAACTCCGATCTGGCCAATGACCTGGGTAATCTGGTCAGCCGCTCCATCACCATGGCCATCAAATACTGTGACGGCAAAATCCCGCAGCCGCCCGCCGGAAATCTGGAAAGTAAGTTAGCGGACGTTGCTCTTAAAACGGTGTCGGAAGTGGAAGCCAGTTTTGCCGACATGTCGTTGCATAAAGCCCTCATATCCATTTGGGAACTCATCAGCGCGGCCAATAAATATATCGTGGAAAACGAACCCTGGTCTCTGGCCAAGGATTCCGCCAACCATGAAAAGCTCATCGCTATCATGTATCGGCTTTTGGAGGCGCTCCGTGCCGTGGCGATTTTAATCACACCGTTTATGCCGCAGGCGGCGGAAAAAATCCTGCATCAGATTGGTCTGGACGAAAAACGAAAATATGATCTGGGTGTCATCCGCAACAGGGAACCTCTGCCCTCAGACAATGTCCTCATTCGCGGCGAATCCCTCTTCCCGCGCATAACCGCCGAAAAAGAGACGCTGACGGTTGCCAACAAGCAGGCGGTTATCGATCTCAAACCTGCCATTGAGTATGACGATTTCGCCAAAGTAGATTTGCGCGTCGCCAAAATTCTTAAAGCCGAACCGGTGCCTAAATCCAACAAGCTCGTCAAACTCCGGATTGACATCGGCGAGGAAAGAACCATTGTCGCAGGCATCGGCAAGGACTACAAACCGGAAGACCTTGTCGGCAAATCCATTATTGTGGTGGCCAACCTGAAACCGGCCAAATTGATGGGCGTTGAATCGCACGGCATGCTGCTCGCAACCGATGGCGTGGACGGGCTGACACTTTTGGGATTCGATCGCGAACCGAAGACGGGCGCGAAAATTCGCTAGTTCGGCGCGTTTAACAATTCTCTGCCTTTAGTTCCATTCGGCAATCATCAATCCGACGCTGATGCGGTTGATGCTTTTGTTGTAATCCATCAACCCCTCGCCGTAGCCGTTGAAATATTGAACGTAGAGGCTGAACTTGTCGGTGAAGTATTTATTGAGCGTCGCATCCGATAGAAGCGAGCCCAGTAACAACTTGCCCAGGGTGATGGGGGGAATACTCCAGTCCAGCTGTACGGCGCCCAGATTATCCTGCCTCAAATTATTGCGCAGCATGACGGCAAAGCGCTGCTTTTCCCAGAAATAGGTTGCCCAGAGCTCGCCATACCCCATAAAACGCAGCAGATCGGAATTATCGTTCTCGCTCTCCTCTTCAGGGATCCGGTACCACGTTTTTAATTGTAAATTAAAGTTGCCTCTCTCGAGGCCGACATTTCCGACAATCCGATTCCAGCTTCGTGACAGCGGTCGTGAGCGGCCGTTGGATTGATGATTAAAGCCGAGATTGAAAAATTGCAGTTTGGTTCCCATCAGCCCGGGAATCGTATATTGGCTGCGGAAATTGATGATCATTTCCGGCTCATAGTTGATATCCCGGAAGGGCGCAGAAAAAGCGGAATTATAAAGCTGCCAGAAAGAAACCTGGGTGTACGCCGCCCAAATATCGATACCCTTGATAAATTTTGCTTTGTCGTAGAGTCCCTGAAGCTGATTTTGAAAAAGGTCCTCCCAGACTTTTGCTTTAAAGCTTAATTGGAATTTTGCTTCATTGTAGAGGGACTTGGCTCTGGGATCATATTCCAGGGCCATGTCCTCATTGGGCGATGAGTTGTAGGCCACCGGCAGAAAATAATTCATTCGATAGGGGCGCAAAACAAATGAATGACGGCGGTTGCGGGCATTCAGATCCCAGTGTTTTTCAAGGACGGACAAATGATCCTGACCCTCGGAGTTGTTGGGCCTTGCTTTCTGAATATCCGCCGGCGGTTCTTTTTTTATCCGCCCGGAAAGCTGATCAAAGCACGCCAGCCGTTTGCCCGGATCATCGATCCCGGCGCATTCTGATACGGCGGCAGCCATGTCGGACGCGCCGGCGCTTGTGAATCCGGATAGGAGTAAACATAAAGCGACAGCAAGGCCCTGAAAGAATAACTGACGCCAGAACTTGCCTATTGCCATAATACACTCCTGATTGCTGTTTGAAGATAAGTGCTGGTGAACTAGAGTTGCGACATCAGTATCCGGCGCACCCGATCAAGTTCCTGTTGATTGTCAACTTCAACGGAATCGTGCGGCGTGACGACGCACTTGATTTTAAAACCGTATTCCAGGACGCGCAACTGTTCGAGCGCTTCGAGTTTCTCTAAGTTTCCTTCCGGAAGATGCGTGAAGATATCGAGAAAATCCCGGCGATAGGCATAAATCCCGTGGTGTTTATAGTAGTCGGCTTTGAGCTTTTTGTCGCGGACAAAGGGAATGGTTGCACGGGAAAAATACAAAGCGAAATTCTGATGATCAAGGACGGTCTTCACGGCGTGAGGATGGGTAATCTCTTCATCCAGGATGATCTTGTAAATCAATGTCGACATCATGATCGTCGGATCATCAATTAATGGCTGGATGACTTCATCGACCTGCACCGGCTCAAAAATCGGCTGATCACCCTGAATATTGACGACAATGGCGTCTGCGGAAAGATGAAGTGATTGGACCGCTTCCGATAGTCTGTCTGTGCCGGATCGATGTGTTGCGGCGGTCATCACGGCGTTGCCGCCGAATTTTCGAACCGCATCAAAAATGCGCTGATCATCGGTAGCCACTGCCACATACGGCACAGCCTGCGCGCGGGCGACCCGTTCATACACATGCTGGATCATGGGTTTGCCGCACAAATCGGCCAGAGGTTTCCCCGGAAAACGGCTGGATTCATAACGCGACGGGATGATACAGACGATCTCTCTTTTCATAATTCATTTCCTAAATGGGGATCAGCTTGCTGCAAATAGTTTACCACATAATCCCGGACGGACTCCTCGAGTGAAGAGAATGCCACAGGGCATCCGGTATTTTCAAGTTTCTTCATGTCCGCCTGCGTGAAATACTGGTATTGATTACGGAGCGCTTCCGGCATGTCGATGTATTCAATATTCGTTGGCAGCGCCATCGCCGAAAATACTGCGCCGATCAGATCATTCCAGGTGCGCGCCTTGCCTGTTCCCAGATTAAAAATACCGCATGCCTGCGGTTGCCTCAGAAGCCACCATAAAACGTTGACGCAATCCTTTACATAGACGAAGTCGCGCATCTGACCGCCGTCGCCATACTGGGGCAGATGCGACTTGAATAATTTGACCTTGCCTGTTTGCTTGATCTGAGAAAAGGCCTTGAAGATGACGCTTGCCATATCGCCTTTATGATATTCATTGGGGCCGAAGACATTGAAAAACTTGATGCCGGCTGCTTTGCTTTCCAGCTTTTGGCGCAGCGCCCATAGATCAAAGACCTGTTTGGAGTATCCGTACATGTTGATCGGTTTAAGCCCGGCGATCTGGGCATGATTATCGGAGAAGCCCCGTGTTCCGTCTCCATAAGTGGCGGCGGAACTGGCGTAGATGAAACGGACGCCATGCATCAATGTCCATTCGGCCAGCGTTCGCGTGTAGGCAAAATTATTGGTCCACAGAAAATCCGCGTCCCGTTCGGTCGTAGAGGAACAGGCGCCCATGTGAACCATGGCGCTGACTTCAAAAGGGACTGCATCAGCGTTTACCATTTTCAAAAAACCATCCCGGTGCAGGTAATCGGTGTAACGCAGACCTACCAGATTTTTCCATTTATCCGACGTTCCCAGGTGGTCAACGATGAGAATATCGTCAATGCCTTCCTGGTTTAGTTTCCAGACAAAGGCGCTCCCGATAAATCCCGCGCCGCCGGTAACAATAATCATGTTTTGATTCTCCTTTTTTTCAGTCGCCTGCGCTTTTTAGTAATACTGAACCCGGACGCTGTCAATGAAGAAAATGCGTCTTCAGGCGTCCTGGATGCTTTGCTTTAATATCCTTCGAAGAAGTTTTCCCGCCGGATCGCGTGGAATGTCGTCCCGGATCAGAATGGCTTTGGGGACGCGATACTCGGGTAACAGTTCCTTGCAGTATTTTAAAAGTTCCTCTCTGTCGGCTTGCAGGCCGTCCTTTACGGTCACAACCGCGACGATGGCCTGACCCTTGAGCCGGTCGGAAACGCCTATAACCGCTGCATCTTTCACCTTCGGGTGTTGCTTGAGAACCTCCTCGATCTGGCCGGGATAGACATTAAAACCCTTGGAAATGATCATGTCGTCCTTTCGATCCACGATATAGAAATAACCATTCTCATCGACGCGCGCCAGATCGCGCGTGTAAAACCAGCCGTCGCGCAATACGTCGGTGGTTCGCAAGTCTTGGTTCCAATAGCCGCGCATGATCTGCGGACCTCTCACCACCAGCTCGCCGATTTCTCCGGTATCGCAAGTTCGAAGGCCCGTTTCAATGTCCATAATTTTTGCCTGTGTGTCCGGAAGCGGAACGCCGATAGACCCCACAGGCGCTCCTGCCGGATACGGGGTCATGTGCGTGGCCGAGGAGGCTTCGGAAAGTCCGTAAGCCTCCATCATTTTTTTTCCTGTTAAAGTTTCATAGCGCTCATGAAGCGCGGCAGGCACGGGGGCGCCCCCGCTGGTGGCGACGATAATCGAAGATAACTGCTCTTTAGCTGCCGCATCGGGAAGAGACAGGATGGCGTTCCAAAGACTCGGCACGGCTGGAAAGGAGATCGGTTTGTAAGTTTCGAGCATCCTGCTCAACGACAGAATATCCATTGCATCCATCCGCGGCATCAGGAGCATCCGGTATCCCTTGTGGACGGCAATGAGCATGCAGGCCGACATGCCGAAAACGTGGAAAAAGGGAATGATGCACAACACGGCGGCATTGCCTGCGTTTTTGATGCCCATCCAGGTGTCGGACTGATAAACACTGGCCACAAGATTCGCATGGGTCAGCGTCGCCGCCTTGGGCGTTCCCGTCGAACCGCTGGTGTATTGAAGCACGGCAACGTCGTCTGAATATACCTCAGATTGCGGCTCCGCTGCGCTTTGCACCTGGGCCATCAAATCCAAATAAACCTGCGGTTCGAGCATGCCGTTTTCAAGAGGAATCTTTTTTTCCAAACCGAAAACGGAATGAAGAATGACGGTTGTGACAGACGTTTTTGAAATGACGTTGTAGAGATTTTGCGCAAACAGATCCAGCGTGATCGCCAGTCGCGCGCCTGAATTATTGAGGCAATAGGCCAGTTCGTCGCCGGAAACGCCGACGCTGATATTGGCTGCAATGGCGCCAAGCTTCATGATGGCGAAAAATGAAATGACATAGGTCGGCGAGTTGATCAGGATCAAGGCCACCCGGTCGCCTTTATTAACGCCCTGCTTTTGCAGAATCCAGGCGAACTTGTTGACCTTGTCGTTGAGTTCGGCATACGTGGTATGCTGATCGTTGAAGGTCATGGCCAGATAGTCCGGATGCGCTGCCGCCGTGCCGGTCAGGAAATGGTGGACGGGTTTGTCGGGATATTGCAGCGCTTGGGGAACGTGCTGCGCGTAATGTTTGAACCAGGGATACTCCATCGCTTTTCACCTCAATGAATCATTTCAGGTCTGATGATTATGCCGTTTAGATTGAATTTGAGGGATCAGTAATACTGAAAACGAAGCAGTGTCAATAGGGATTATGGTGTACAAAAGAAAACCCCCTCAAGATGCGAACCTTGAGGGGGAATATATTCAACAGATCATGCCGACGTTGATAAAGCGATCAGGTTACGATCGTTTTGACCAACTCGATCACCGGATTTGTCACCAGCGCCATTAAAACCGTGTACAGGGCGAAGACGCCGACTGCTTCGGTTGTATACATGAGGGTGAATCTTCGTTTCAATTGAATCAGCAAGAGTCCCCCGACAATCAGCAAGCCCAGTTGGAAGTAAGGGAAATTCGTCGTTCCCGTTGCCGCGAATTCCGCAAATCCGAAAGTTGCTGTTAAGAGAACCACGGCCGTCGCTACTGTGATTGTTCCTAATGTCTTTTTCATGATCTGTTACCTCCTTTGGGTAGTTTCGTTTATTTGCCTTGATACTAATGAAATTTGCGTGCCAAATTCTCACGATACATCCATGATCATTGCATGTATTTGTTTTTACATACTTTGTTTCGTTTTCTCTGGCGGGTGTCGTTGCTGCATATTCCCTTTATCGCCTTACGGCTGGAATGAAATGTTAAAAGGGATTAAACGAAATGTATAAAGTGAAAATCCATCCACTGTTTGCTTGACATAATGGGAGTGTTTTCTATATGGACATGACTCAATAAATATCTTTGGGGAAAAGCATGCGACTGGATTATACATTTCCGAATATCCCTCGACTAAAAAATCTTTCCGTCGAGGTTGAAAATATCGAAGGTAAACTCAGGACAAAGGTTCGCGGACCCGGGGCTTTTTTGTATGGTCCGTTGCTTAAACTGTATTTTGCCCATTACAACAGCAAATATATCAAGCCGATCTTGAAGAGAGAGGAAGGTAATATTTATTCACTGTATATGCCTCCCATTCCCAGCCAAGCGCATGTCCGCCATATTGAGACCCTGCTTCGAAACTGGTTTTTCAAAGAAACCAGGCCTCTGGCCGTCACGCTGGCCGTTACCAGCCGATGCCAGTTGGCTTGTGTCCACTGCAGCGCCGCCTCGGCAGGCCACGTTGGCCCCGATCTTACGGGTGCAGAAATTGAGAAGGTGATTTCCGAGAGCGTGGAGCTTGGCGTCACGAATATAACCTTTACCGGCGGCGAGCCCCTGCTGAGACAAGACCTCGAAGAACTGGTTGCCATGGTGGCCAAGCGCGATACAACTGCTTTGGTTTTCACCAATGCCCTGGCGCTAAGCGAGCAGAGAGCCGTCTCGCTGAAAAAAGCCGGCCTCACCGCTGTTTTTATCAGCCTGGATTCCCCGGATCCCGCCGAGCATGATCGTTTACGCGGGAAAAGTGGATCCTTCCAGGCTGTCCAGGCGGGCGTTCAGAACGCCATCCGGGCGGGCCTTGCCGTGTGTCTTTCCACCTATGCCACAAACGAGTCCGTGCGTGATCGGCAGCTCAGTAAACTTACCGCTCTGGCCGCTGATTGGGGCGTTCACGAAGTCAGCGTTTTTGATGTCATCCCGACCGGGCAGCTGATGGGGCATTTAGACGTGCTTTTGACGAACGAAAGCCATCTGGCCATTCGCAAAGAAGCAAAAGAACTCAACCGGCGCTACAATGGACGTCTCAGAATTATCACACAGTCGTGGACCAATACCAAATCCGGCATGGCCATTCTGATCGGCTGCCTGGCGGGACATCTTCAGTTTCATATCACGCCTGACGGAGAGTTTACCCCCTGCGATTTTACCCCTCTTTCATTCGGAAACGTCCGGTCGGAGTCGGTGGGAGATCTCTGGCGGAAAGTCATCGAGCATCAGGCCTACAATCATCATTGCACCAAATGCCGCATGCAAACACCTGCCTTCCGCGAAAAGTATATTAATCCCATCCCGGCGGATGCGCATCTGCCTTACCCGATATCGATGATCAAAACGCCCGCAGAATGACGATTATTTAAGCATGATCCGTGAATCTGCGACGACGCAGGACGTTGCGTTACACATGACGGGATTTAAATCGATGGATGCGACGATATCCTGCATGTCCATCATCAATTTCGAAAAGCCCAAAAGTGTTTTTTTGAGCGCATCCATATTGATGGGCTCAGCGCCGCGATAACCGGCAAGAAGCTTAGTGGCGGCGAGTTCCCGGATCATATTGTCTGTGTCTGGCGCTTTAAGCGGCGCCATGCGCAGCGCGACATCCTTGTAGATTTCCACGCCCACACCGCCCATGCCCAAAAGGATCATGGGTCCGAATTGAAGATCGTTTTTTGCGCCGATGATGAGTTCGAGGCCTTTAACCATTTCCGCGATGAGCATCCCGACGAATCCATCAAGTTTCTGAAAACGTTCCAGCGTTTGAACCAGGGTTTGATCGTCTTTAATGCCCACGACCACGCCTTTCACGTCCGATTTATGGATAATCGCGGGCGATACGATTTTGGCGACGACCGGATAGCCGATTTTGCGCGCGATGGCCATGGCTTGGTCGGGTCGTGTTGCCACGTCGTACTTGGGTGTTTTAAAACCATAGAGGGAAAATATCTTTTGCGCGGCAGGCTCCAGCACCCATCCCCATTTTTTTGATTTTTCAATGATTTCCGTGATCTCTTTTTTCAGCATGATTTTTTCCTCGCTAAAGCTTTGGCCATCAATACGGCGCCTTCGATGGAAGGCGACACCGGAATGCCGTTTTGTTCAAAGCCTTCGATAAGCATGTTGTATTTCTCCACCTGCGGGACGTACGCAATGAACGGTTTGTTAAATTGCCTGCTCAGACCGCTTAGCTTTACACCGATGTCCAGTGTAATGCCCGGTATGTAGGGCAGCAGCAAAACAATCACGCAATCGATTTCCGATGACGCGCCCATTACCCTGGCGCAGGCGACAAAATCATCGTCGATCGAGCTCCCGGTGAGATCGGCGGGATTGTTAAGCGATGCAATCGATCGAACGTTTTCCGTCAGATTGTTTTTTATTTCCGTTTTCGTTTGTTCGGAGAGTTCCGGCACTTTCAGCCCGGCAAATGAACAAGCGTCGACGGCCATAGCGCCGTGGCCGCCGCTGCCGGTGATGATGCCGATGTTGCCGGCAATCGGTTGGGTATAAGAGCTTAAAACCTCGCAGAAGGAAACCAGTTCCAGTTCATTGGCTGCCTCCAGAATATTATGCTGCGCGACCGCCGCGGAGAAACTGGCGTAGTCGCCGGCCAGGGATGCCGTATGACTGGATACGGCGCGATTCCCGGCGGCGGTTTTCCCCGACTTCATGATGATCACCGGCTTGGGGGAGCGCTCTGCCGCCAGCACAAAATCGCGGCCTTCGCCCTTTCCGAAACCCTCAATGTAATAGGCAATCACTTTTGTCGTCGGATCGGAAACAAGATAAGACAGGAGTTCTTTCTCTTTGATGAAAGCTTTATTGCCGATGCTGATGGCTTTGGCCATGCCGACGCCCTCCTGGGCAAATTTGATCATGTGATCCACCAGAATGCCTCCACTCTGGCTGACCAGCGTGACGCCGCCCGCTTCCGGCTTGATCATGCGTTCAATGGGGAGAAAAAAGGTATCCACCTTAAAGGGAACATAAACACCCAGGCAGTTGGGGCCGATAAAGGGAAATCCTGCTTCTCGGGCCATATCCACTATACGGTTCTGCAAGTCGCTGCGCCCACCTTCGGTAAATCCGCCGGAGATCACCACGGCCGACTTCGCGCCGGCTTTGATGCAGTCGGCCATGACGTCCGGCACAAGCTCCGCCCGGGTCGCGATCACGGCCAGATCAATCTTTTTGGGAATGTCGGCCACGCGCGGATAGATGACGTCGTTGTGCAGCTTGCCGCCTTTGGGATTGACGGCATAGACCCCGACCGGATAGCGATGATTATTTTTGGTGAAAATGACATTGGCGGGATGACGGTCGTTCGTAGACGAAATACCAATGACCGCCATCGTCCTGGGTTCAAAAAGGGGCTTAAGATTCATGAAACCCTCCTTTCCGTGATGAAACGGAATTAATGTACTTGGCTTAAATCGTTATTGAACAATTGAGCCCGGCAGGGCGGCTCACCCTTGATCATCAGGAAATTGATTTGGCGGCCGGTGATGCCGCCTGAGCCCCGGTGCGAAAAAAAAGCATCCGGACGGCACTTTGTGCAAAGGCCGGATGTGTCAATATGTTCAGCGGTAAGGCCCTCCTCCAGAAGCTGTGTGCGGTTGGCTTCCACCAGATCGAGCATCCAGCGGTTTTTGCTTTTACTTGGGGACAATAACGTGTCGCAACGGTGATGGCCGTGAAAAGCATCGGCCGCTGCCGTGTCCACCTCATAGCAGCAGGGGCCGATGGACGGGCCGATCGCGGCAAGCAGATCCCGGGCTTCCGATCCGTACTGGCTTTTCAACAGCCTCGCGACTTTAGCGGTAATCGCCAGAGCTGAGCCTTTCCAGCCTGCGTGAACGGCGGCGATCACTTTTTTAATCGGATCAACGATAAAAACCGGTACGCAATCGGCCGTCTTGATGCAAATGGCGATGTTCGGCCGGTTGGTGACGATGGCGTCGTAGTTCAAGTGTTCGCGCGAATTAAAATACTCGCCGTGGGGTTTGATGACAAAGATACCGTCGCCGTGCACCTGATTGAGGACAAGGAAATTTTCCATCGGGATCTCAAACGCCGTGGATAGTTTGTCCCAGTTTGCCAGAACGCGGAATTCCTCGTCGCCCTCACGAAAGCTTAAGTTGAGGCTTTTATACTCGTCTTGCGACGCCCCGCCGACGCGTGTGCCAAAAGCGTGAACCAGAAAATCACAGCCGCTGAAAACCGGCGCCTGAAGGTAGGCAATGGCGTTTCTTTTCGATAGGGAATACATGTGTGTTATCTTAATTGATCCTTCCAGTTTTGTACATTTCTATTTCCCCCGAGTGCGGGCTGAGCCGTGCGGAAAAGGGCAAGCAAGTTTTCCATGTCCTGCGGAAGCGGTGCGGTAAAGACCACTCTATCATCGCTTTGCGGATGAATAAATGAAAGCTGAGCGGCGTGGAGCACTTGTCGATTCAGTGATTTAATCTCTGCCTTCAGCATTGCATTTTTCACGGTTTGCAGTTTGGAGGCATTGCCGTATACCGCATCACCGATTACCGGGTAGCCCCGCTCGGACAGATGGACGCGAATCTGATGCGTCCGTCCCGTTTTAATTTCAATATCCAAAAGCGTCGCCGTGCCATAACGCTCGCGGACTTTCCAGAGCGTGAGGGCGTCTTTGCCGCGTTTGCTTCTCGTGGACATTTTTTTGCGGTCGCCGGGATGGCGTCCCACCGGCAACACAATTTCGCCGCTTTGGCCTTTGACATCCCCCCAGACCAGCGCAATATAATTTTTGTGAACATCGTGCTTTTCAAATTGAGCGGAGAGCTTGCGGTGCGCCTCGTCGGATTTGGCGGCGACGATCAGCCCGGACGTTTCCTTGTCCAGCCTGTGGACGATGCCGGGCCGTATCACACCGCCGATGCCGGAGAGATCGGTGCAATGAAAAAGCAGTGCGTTGACAAGGGTGTTGTCTGGATTACCGGGCGCGGGATGCACGACCATACCTGCCGCCTTGTTAATCACAATAATAGAGGCGTCTTCATAAACGATGGTTAAGGGAATGTCCTGCGGGACGGCGACGGCCAAAATAGCCGGTTCGATGTGGAGGCTCACGACATCGCCGGGTTTCAAGTGCTGGCTTACCTTTGGCTCCTTTTCATTGACTAAAACATCGCTTTCTTCAATGGCGTTTTTAATTTGCGAGCGGGAGAAAGACGGATCAGCCTGCGCAAGAAAAACATCTAACCGCAGCCCCGCCTGGTTTTCGCCGACCACAAAACGCATTTCCCTGGAGATTTCAGTCGAATCTATCATGTCGCTTCGTTATCCTTTACGTCCGCTCAGGCAATCCAAGTTGTGAATCGCTTCATGTTTATTTTTTCATTCGTCATGCCCGCCCCGGCGGGAATGATAAGAGCATTTATTCAGTAGACAATAATTGGCGCAGGGCATCCACAACAAAGCCAAACTCTTCTTCAGCCACTGTGCGCAAATCCAGAAGAATTTCGTTTTCATCCACACGGACGATGACTGGAACCGGCACCTGACGCAGCAGGGCTTCCATGCGGTTCGCCGTCATTTTTGCACACTTTATCGCGACGACGGCTGTCGGAATATCCTGTGTCGGAAGCGAGCCGCCGCCGGCGGCGGCCTTGGCCTCTTTTAGCTCGTAAGAGAGATCGGGAAGGTTGGCTTTTTTTAGTTTTTGGATCAGCTTGCGGGCTCGCTTTTTGACATCCGCCAGCGGTTCAGTCAGCGCCTTGAGCGAGCGCAGCTCTTGTACGGCTTTGTCCGGCGTCAGGTAATGCATGAGCGTGGCTTCCAGTGCGGCGAGCGTGAACTTATCGATGCGCAAGGCGCGGTTGAGGGGATTCTTTTTGATTTGGGCGATGACCTCTTTTTTGCCGACAATGATGCCTGCCTGCGGACCGCCCAAAAGCTTGTCGCCGCTGAACGTGATGACATCGACGCCCGATGCCAGCACTTCGCGCACGGTGGGTTCGTGCTGCAACCCGAATTGTTCCAGATCAATCAGGCAGCCGCTGCCCAGATCATCGAAAACCAAAACGCCATGCTGCTTGCCCAGCGCAACCAAAGGCGTCAATTCCGCCTCTTCGGTGAAACCTACAATCCGGTAGTTGCTGGTGTGAACTTTGAGGATGACGCCGGTATTCGGTCCGATGGCTTTTTCATAGTCGCTGAGGCGTGTGCGGTTGGTGGTTCCCACTTCGCGCAAAATGGAGTTGCTTTTGGTCATGACCTCCGGAATGCGAAACTCGCCGCCGATTTCAATGAGTTCGCCGCGTGAGACAATGGCCTCCTTTTGTTCGGCCAGTGTATTGAGCACCAGTAAAACGGCCGCCGCATTATTATTGACGATCAGGGCATCCTCCGCGCCGGTGAGGATACAGATGAGGCAGCTGACATGATCATAACGCAGGCCGCGTTCGCCTTTTTCCAAATCAAATTCCAGGTTGGAGTAACCGCGTCCCACTTCCGCTATGCGTTCAACCGCTTCCGGGCACAGAGGCGCCCGACCCAGATTTGTATGCAGGATGACACCGGTGGCGTTGACCACGCGCTTCAATTTGTATGAATAAAGGCTGTCAATAAGCGTCTCTACCTGGCGGGCGGCTGACGCGGTGTCTGCGGCCAGAGTGGGCAGTTGCTTGTCTGTGGCGGTCAAAATGACGTCTCGTAACTTTTGAACGATATCCCGGCAGGTTTGCGCGATAATCTCCCGCGAGGCCTTTTGATAAATATTGCTTTTTTCAAGCAGCAGGATCAACTCATCAATCTTGGGCAGAGCCCGCAGCAATTCTTTTCTTTTGTCATCCATAACGATCTCCGTTTTTTCGGTTATCCCAGGCCTGCCTGTTTGCGGCAGTAATCGCGGAAATTATTGACGGCGATGAAAAACTCCCGCATCATGATGACCCAGTAGTATCGGCCGCGCGGTGTCAGATACAAATGGGGGGAGAAGAAGCGCAAGGAGCCGGAAAGGGTAAAAGCGATCATTTCCATCCACAGACTTTTTAAAAAGCGACCGTCGTATTTTTTTTCCAGCTCGCCAACATTCAGTTTGGTGCTGAAAAACTTCATGAGAAAATCATAGCGCATCCGGTCTGAAACGTCAAAGCGGCGCGCCGCCTGCAGTGGCAGCCGGCCCTTGTCCAGATCAGCGATGTATTTTGCGATGTCGAACGTGTTGGCGTAGCATACGCCGTTTAAGTAGCCGATGGCGCCGCTTCCCAGCCCGGCATATTCGTCAAAATCGACCACATATTCATCGATCAGGGATTGGGCCGCTTTTTTTCGGGAAAAGCACCAGGCGGAGGAGGAATCGTAATCTGCCTCAAGACGCCGCAAAATGAGATGAAAGAAGGATTGCTCCCGCCGGAAGTCCACCTTGCCCAGTGTTTCGCTCATCAACTGCTGCGTGAGCGTCGAGACCATCAGGGGATAAAAGGTGATCTGCTGCATGTTGAGCTTCCTGAGCACCGCCAGGTCCGCCTCCAGCATGTCGGCTGTTTGCTCGGGGAAATTGAAAATCATATCGGCGTTGAGCGTATCGAAGACACCCAGGGTCCTCGCGAGTCGTTCCGCGATTTCCTCACCTGCTCCGTATTTGTCGTAGCGGGCGATTTTTCGGAGTAAATCATTGTCGAAGGTCTGGACGCCTACGGAAAGCCGGTTGACGCCCGCCTGTTTTAATACGGCGATATTGTGGTCCGTCAGGTGATTCGGATTGGTTTCCACAGAAATGGAAGTGACGGGAAACAACTCCCGTGCCAGTTGCAGGGTCTGGGCCAGTTCATCAATTAACACAGTCGGCGTGCCGCCTCCGACATAAATGCCGGAAAAACGGTAGCCTTTTTGCCGATAAAGGGCCATTTCACGGCGCAAGGCGGCATGGTACTTTTGGGCGAGTGTTTCGGAAAGGCGGACGCGATGAAAAGAGCAGTAGGGGCAAAGCTCTTCGCAAAACGGAATATGGATATAAAGGAGACGGAGGTGTTCATCTGCGGCGGCAGGCATATCCGGCGCGGCGCCGCCTTCGAAATTCAAGGCGCGGGCGAACTGTTTTTGGGCCACTCGGGTAATGATTTGATTAATCACAATGGATTCCACATCTTTCATCGTACTAAAAATAATACATAATCTGTTTAACAAAAGATGGATGCAATTTGCAAGCTTCGTTTGCTTGAAATAACCTCTGATAGGTGCTATATCCTCAAAAAAATATCTGATCCGGTGAAATACATGGCCCCGAAAAGAGTTCTAACCCTTTGGACTGATGAAGGTATCAACCAAAGTGATACGTCGGTTCTTCGACAAAAATCTGTGGAATTGAATGCGCCGCTGGATAAGGAAGCAAAAGCGGAAATAAAAGCGCTGATCGATTCCTTTACCTGCCGCGACGATGCGTCGGGGCTGGCGGCTCCGCAAATCGGCATCAATAAGAGAATCATCATTTTTCGTAATAAGTCGTTAGATGATCAGGCGAAGAAAAAAATATCCCCGGATGATTACGACGTCCTGATTAATCCCCGCATCACGCAGACGCGCGGCGAAAAAGTAATGGCTGCGGAGGGGTGTCTTTCCTGTCCGGATATTCAAATCGAAGTCAGCAGGTTTCCTGAAATAAAGATTCGTGCGCTCAATGAAAAAGGGGAAAAAATCAGCAAGAGATACCTGGATTATACCGCCCGGGTTGTTCAGCATGAGATCGACCATCTCGACGGGATGCTCATTGTGGATTACGACGGCAATCTTTACTACCCGAAAAACAAGCAGGGTTTAATCGATAAGTTGTTTAAATAGACCTTACACGGAAGTCTTCCATGAAAAAAACACCTTTATATGAGAGACACATTGCGCTCGCCGCTAAAGTCATCGACTTCGGCGGTTGGGCCATGCCGGTGCAATACACCAGTGTGATCGACGAGCATAAAACCACACGAACCAGCGCGACGCTGTTTGATATTTGCCACATGGGAGAAATTGAAATAAAGGGGCCGGGGGCGCTTGATTTGCTCCAGTTTGCCCTGACCCGGAATCTGGCCGATCAGAAAACCGGCCAGGTCAAGCTCACTGCTTTACTCAACGATCAAGGCGGTATCATCGATGATTTAACCGTTTACAAAATGGCCGACGATTTTTACATGCTGGTGACCAACGCCACCACGCGCGAGTATGATTATCTGCGGATTCGATCCATCCTGAAAGAGAAAAAATTCGACTGCCGGATTGAGGATGTCAGCGACAAAACCGGCAAGCTGGATTTGCAAGGGCCTCGTGCGGAAGAAATATTGCAGACGCTGACGGATACGGACTTGAAAAGCATTCGCTTCTACCATTTTACGGAAGCTCCCGTCGCAGGGATTCCCTCCATCATTTCCCGCAGCGGCTATACCGGTGAAGACGGTTTTGAAGTATATGCCGCAGCCGACAAAATCGGTTTGATCTGGGACCTGTTGATGGCGGCAGGGGCGGCTTTCGGTTTGAAACCGGCGGGGCTGGGCGCTCGCGACACGCTGCGCCTGGAGGCCGGCATGATGCTCAACGGTCAGGATATAACGGAAGAGGTGAGCCCTCTGGAAGTTCCCTATGCCTGGCTTGTGGATTGGAAGAAGGATTTTGCCGGGAAACCCGCATTGACCGCCCTTTGGGATCGCGGCATTCAAAATAAACTGGTTGGCCTGGAGATGACCGGGCGCGGCATTGCCCGTCACGGGTACAAGGTCCTTTGCGGCGGCAGGGAAATCGGCATCATTACGTCCGGCACCTTTTCTCCGACACTGAATAAAGCCATCGCGCTGGCCTTTGTGAATCTTGATTTTTCCGCACCCGATACGGAAATGACCGTGGCCATCCGCGAAGCGCTGACACCGGCCAAAGTAGTCAACATCCCTTTCTATAAACGACAAAAATAATTCGACAAGGAGGACGCCGTCATGTCCAAAGCAAATCCCACTGATAGATTATATTCCAAAGATCACGAATGGGTTAAAGACCAAGGCGACGGTACGGTTGTCATCGGCATTAGCGATTACGCGCAGGAGATGCTGACGGACATTGTGTTTGTGGAACTGCCTCCGATAGGCCGGAGGGTCGCCCAAGGCGACGCGATGGCGGTGGTCGAATCGGTCAAATCCGTCTCCGATGTTTATGCGCCGGTTTCCGGCGAAGTTCTTGAGGCCAACAGCGAGCTGGAAAATGCGCCTGATCTGATCAATTCGGATGCGTTCGGCGCAGGCTGGATTGTGAAGTTGAAACTCGACCGCGCAGCTGAACTGCAATTGCTTTTGAGTGCGGCAGGTTATGACGCATTCATTCACGAGGAGAAACATTAAAAGATGGACTACTGTCCCCATACTCCCGAGGATATTCTCCAAATGCAGGCGGCAATCGGCATTAGAAGCATCGATGAACTGTTTGCCGATATTCCGGAAAAATTCCGCCTGAAGAAGATACCCGACATTCCGCCTGCGCTCTCCGAGCAGGAAACGGTGGCGCTCATGCATGCGATTGGCAGGCGCAATCAGATGCCGGGCGTAACGCTGACCGGTGCGGGCGCTTATGCGCATTACATTCCGGCGGTCGTCGGCCACATCGTGGGGCGTTCTGAATTTTACACCGCCTACACGCCCTATCAGGCCGAAATCAGCCAGGGCATCCTGCAGGCGATTTATGAATATCAGACGATGATTGCGCATCTGACGGGAACCGATATTGCCAATGCGTCCATGTACGACGGTGCGTCGGCGATGGCGGAAGCCGCCGTGTTGTGTTGCAAAATATCCAACCGGTCAAAGATCCTGGTTGCCCGAACGGTGCATCCCGAATATCGCCGGGTGTTGCAGACGTATGCATGGGCCAATGGTTACACCGTGGAAGAGATTCCTTATGTCGCCTCCGGACAGATGGATACGATTGCTCTCCAGGGTGCTTTGGATGACGCTACTGCCGCTGTCATCGTGCAGAGCCCCAATTTTTTCGGCTGCATTGAAGATGTTGCGCCGATTGCGAATGCGGCTCACCAAAAAGGAGCCATGCTGATTGCCGGATTTACCGATGGGACGTCTTTGGGCATTTTGAAACCGGCAGGCGCCGCAGGCGCCGATTTTGTGGTGGGCGAAGGCCAGAGTTTCGGCAATCCGCTCAATTACGGCGGTCCTTATCTGGGGATTTTTGCCGCGAGCGAAAAATATCTGCGTCGCATTCCGGGCAGGTTGGCCGGTGCGACGGTCGATAAAAACGGTAAGCGCGGATATGTGCTGACGCTGCAAACCCGTGAACAGCATATCCGCCGCGAGAAAGCCACATCCAACATCTGTTCCAACGAAGCGCTCTGTGCGCTCGCAGCGGGCGTGTATCTGGCCGCTATGGGCAAGAACCTGCGAAAACTGGCAAAACTTAATATTTACAAAACGCAGTATCTGAAATCAAAGCTCATGCAATTGCGCGGCTGGCAGGCTCCATTTTCCGCACCTGTCTATAATGAGTTTGTGATGGTTTGTCCCGACGCCCAGACCGTTAATGAAAAGCTTAAGAAAGAGGGCATCATCGGCGGATATGAATTGGCCACGGACTATCCCGAACTGGAAAGCGCGCTTGTTTTTTGTGCGACGGAGATGGTTTCGAAGGAAGACATGGATCATGTCGTCAGGATTTTGAAGTGATGCTTGGCAGGCAAACAAGGAGCTAATTCATGGAATTAATTTTTGAACTGGGCAAGCCCGGAAGAAGCACCACGGACGTTCCACGCAGCGACATTCCCGAAATCGACATCTCCTCTATCATCGATGCCCAATATCTGCGCGATGAACTGGACTTGCCGGAAGTGGCCGAAATCGATCTGGTGAGGCACTATACCAACCTTTCGCGCCGGAATTTCGGCGTGGATCTGGGGTTTTATCCACTGGGCTCCTGCACGATGAAATACAATCCCAAAGTCAACGAAACCGTCGCGGCGTTTCCGGAATTTACCTGTCTGCATCCTTATGCGCCTTCTGAATTCGCGCAGGGCAATCTGCAATTGATGCACACCATGCAAAGATTGTTGAGCCATATTTTCGGCATGGCGGATTTTTCGCTGCAACCTGCGGCGGGTGCGCATGGCGAGCTTGCCGGCATCATGATGATGAAGAAATATTTTGAAATGAAAGGTGAAAAACGCCATCGCATTTTGATCCCGGATGCGGCGCACGGCACCAATCCGGCATCCGGCGCGTTGTGCGGCTTTGACACCATCACGCTGCGATCCAACGCGGAAGGCGGCGTCGATATCGAGCATCTGGAATCGCTGATGACGGAAGATGTCGCAGGCCTGATGCTCACCAATCCCAATACGCTGGGGCTTTTTGAACGCAATATCGAAAAAGTGGCGGCCATTGTTCATGGCAAGGGCGGCCTTCTTTATGGCGACGGCGCAAACGCCAATGCGTTTTTAGGCAAGACGCGGCCCGGCGATCTGGGATTTGATTTGATTCAACTCAACTTGCACAAAACTTTTTCCACGCCGCACGGCGGCGGAGGTCCGGGCAGCGGCCCGGTGGGGGTAAGCGCCGGATTGGTGGATTTTTTACCGGTGCCCAGGATCGTCAAGAAAGATCAGGGCTTTCACTGGTCGGAAAATTTTCCGCACAGTATCGGCCGGGTGCGCGCCTTCTACGGCAACTTCAATGTCATCGTGAAAGCCTACGCCTACATTCGTTCTCTGGGCGAGGAAGGCATGACGCGCGCGACGGAAATGGCGGTACTCAACGCCAACTACATCAAGGAAAAATTAAAACCCTATTTTGATCTGCCCTACGACCGTGTTTGCATGCACGAGTGCGTCTTTTCGGGGAAAAGACAGGTGGCCGAATCGGACGTGCACACTACGGATATCGCCAAAAGACTGATTGATTTCGGCTACCATCCGCCGACCATTTATTTTCCGCTGATCGTACCCGAAGCCATCATGATCGAACCGACCGAGACGGAAAGCAAAGAGACCATGGATGCCTTTTGCGATGCGATGATCACCATTGCCCGCGAAGCAAAGGAAACTCCCGAGCGGGTGAAAGACGCCCCGCTGACAACGCCCGTGCATCGCCTCGACGAAGTGCTGGCTGCCCGCAAACCCGATGTTTGCTGGAAAAGACCATAGGATGAAACCCCAACTCCTGCGTAAACCGCCGTGGCTCAAGGTGCGCCCGCCTTACGCCGACGGCTGCCGTCAGATTCGATCCAAACTTGCCAACCTGCAATTACATACCGTCTGCCAGGAAGCGGCCTGCCCCAACATGGCCGAGTGTTTTGAAAGCGGCACGGCCACGTTTTTAATTCTAGGCAATGTTTGCACACGCCACTGTTTGTACTGCAACGTCGCGCACGGCGCGCCCCAAAAAGTTCAAGAAAAAGAAATCGAGAATTTAATTGATGCCGTGCAGCAGATGAATTTGAATTATGTGGTGATTACGTCCGTGACGCGCGATGATTTGCCGGATGGCGGAGCCTCCACTTTTGCCGACTGCATTGTCCGGTTGCGTCAAGCTGTACCCGGCTGCAAAGTCGAAGTCCTGATTCCCGATTTTCAGGGCCATGTGGGCGCGTGGGGGAAAGTGATTGCCGCCAAGCCCGATGTGATTAACCACAACATGGAAGTGGTGGAGCCCCTGTTCGCTCAACTACGCCCGCAAGGGGATTATCATATTTCCCTGAAACTGATTGCCCATGCTGCGTCGACGCCGGTTGTTTCCAAAAGCGGCTTTATGCTGGGCTTCGGCGAAAAGAGGGAAGATATCCTGCGACTGATCGATGATCTCGCGTCCGTTGCCTGTGCGCGTCTGACCATCGGGCAGTACCAGCAGCCGACCCTCAAACACTGGCCGGTGGCAAAATATTACGCTCCCGATGAATTTGTCGAATTCAAGGCAATCGCTTATTCAAAAGGTTTTCAATACGTGGAAGCAGGCCCGCTCGTGCGCAGTTCCTATCGAGCCTTCCAGGCGTGTTTATCAAAATAGTCACCCCCGCAGAGGTTCTTCATTTCCCGCCATCTGGTCGCCGCCGAAGAGCGTAAGGCGATTTTGATGGAGCATTATGAGAGCCCCAATGCTGTTCAAAAGACATGCCCCGCGTCGCCTGGGTGCCGCTATACGCCGCCAGGGATGGGCGATTGCCGACAGTGAACTTATTGAAGGTTACAGCGCAGCGGCAGCGGCAATTTTTAATTGGGATGGACGAAACATTGCCGCGCTGGCTATGACTTTGCCGAGAGCCCGTTTTTCCCCCTCTGTCCGTAAAAAATACATCGCACTTCCGGTGAATGCCGCAGCCGAGATCAGCTGCATACTCAAAAAAGGCTGAGGATCATCCTATCTCATGACGGGGATGTGAGTTTTTCCCGCGCAGCTTTAAGATCATAAAGTTCCATTTTCCGCCAGTTGTGCCGCGCCGACTGCCACAGCGACGGGTCAACAGGCGTGCCGTTGGCCCGAACCCATTCGTCGAGAAGCTTTCCGTTTGCCGTGGATCCCATCATCCGGCTGATCGTTGTGGTATCTCCCAGCATGACAAAACGAAGCGCGCCGGTTTGCACCAAGTAAGACAGTGATTCCGGCGTCAGCGTGCGATCAATACCATGAAAGCCGCCCCGGGCCAGAACAGCTTTGCCCGTTTCGATGATGATTGGCGCAGCCAGTTCCGAGGTCGAAGTCATCAGGAGAAATTGTTCGCCTTGGTGATTGGTTTTTAAAAATTTGATCAGCTTCCCGTTGTTTCCTGCATTTTTAAGGATAGATCGCAATGAAGCGGCGTTTTGATCGGTAAAGGCAATCAGGCGGTATAGATCCGCCGCCGGGATTAAACCGCTTCCGGGGGCAAGCACGCTGCCTGCTGTCCAGGCGGCAGGAAGAATCATGAGGGAGGCAAGTCCTACCGTCAGTGCGCTTCGCGCCAAAACCATCCGAACCAAACCGGCGCTTTTTAAAAAATAACTCAAAAACAAGATGATTACCGCAGCGAGCACGCCAAAGATGAGCGTATAATGCAGGGTTTTAAGCCAGCTCACCGGCGGATTCAAAAATGTGCTGACCGGCAGGCCCAGAGCGCCGGATTCTATAAATATGTGCCAGGCGGCGGTTAGCAGAAGAATTACAGGCAAAAGCAGGGCGAATAAATCCTTCCGTTGATATGAATGCCACAAATTCATTATCCCGATGCCGGCCAGGGCAGCTATGGCGGGGGCCAGCGTGGCCAGATAATAGAAATGGAGAATGCCGCCCAGAGAACTGTAAACGATGCCATAGATTAGAAGCCATCCCGTCCAGAAAAACAAATTGATCTGGCTTTTGGACCCTTTCCGTTCTCTGCGGTAACGGATGAAGCCAAAGCCGATCGCCGCGAGCGCAAAGGGGAATAACCATAGGGTCTGGGCGGCCAGGTGTCCTGACGTAAGGCGAAGCGGCCCCGGCGGTGTCAAGACGAAGATCCGCATGATTAAAACGCGAAGTGTGGAAAGGGCGTTGGCTTCTGCTCCATAAAGCGGTTTTACCTCGACGGGGGTGGCTGCTTCCGTTTGCGGTTTTGTCTCTGCGTCCGACTGGCCGGCAAGTGGAGAAACAAAGCGGTTACCCGCGTTATGGCCTATGACCAGTTCCGTCATGGAGTTGGTCAGGCTTCCACCGACATAGGGCCGGGCGTTTAGCGGCGTCAGTTGATAGACGGCCACCCAGGACACAGAGATCAGGGCGAGTACGATGACTGCCAGACCCAAGTCGATTATTTTTTTCTTCACGGGAGTCGCCGCGCAGATCAGATATACCAGACAAAAAACCGGCAGAACAACATATGCCGCAAGCATCTTCACATTGAAGGCCAGGCCGATCAACGCCATCGACAGGATGATCAGGGACCGTTTGCTTTCTTCGGTGGCTTTAATCAGCGCCCAGGCGGCAAGCATCAGCACCAGAAGCAGGCAGCTGTCGGTATTGTTGGTGCGGTTCACTGCGACCCAGACCGGGGTTACCGCAAGAAAGAAAGCGGCGAGCAATGCGGCGGCGGCGCTGAAGCGACGGCGAACCAGATGATGGAGGAGTCCTACGGATGCGACACCCGCCAGAATTTGGGGAATAAAAATACTGAGAGGAGAAAAACCAAACAGCTTGACGGATGCCACCTGAAGCCAGAAAGCAACGGGCGGTTTGTCGATGGAGATGAAGCCCGCAGGGTCAAAGGCGCAATAGAAGAAATTGTGCCAGTTCATCGACATGCTGCGGACGGCGGCGGTGTAATATTCGGCGCCCCAGCGGCCCTTATCCAGACCCCAAAGGCGGAGGAGAAAGGCCAGAAGCAAAATGGCGACAAGCCAGATCACTTCCCATCTCCGGCTCATAAAATAATTCTGATCGTTTGATATGTCAGGGGTCTGTACCGCGATGGATGAACTGTTGTCGGATGAAGCTTGCATAAACAAATTTCCTCCAGGGGGCAAGTGATCCAATGATGGCAGACGCACGACCGGGCAAAAAAAGACTTGCGGTGTTCCCGAGTGAATCGCCGCAAGTCTTTTTACGGGGCTTAGACCAGTTTCAGGAAATTCTTAACCAGATACTCCGCGGTTTGCAGAGCGCCTTTGGCCGCGCCCAGCTTGGTGTTGTGAGCCAGGCAGACGTATTTGATGCCGTTTTCAATAACCGGGTCTTTGCGGATACGTCCGACGGAGACGGTCATGCCGCCGCCTTTGTCACGATCCACGCGCGGCTGCGGGCGGAAGGGATCATCGGTTACGTCGATCAGATGCGCGGGGGAGCTGGGCAGATGCAGTTCGGCAAAGTCCTTACCGTATTCGACCATGACCCTTTTGACGTCTTCCGGCGTACAGGGTTTTTCGGTCTGCACAAACGCGCACACCAGATGCCCGTCGAGCACTGGTACGCGGTTACAGGCAGCGGTGATGCCGAACGGGGCATTGACGATTTTATCTCCCATCAGTTTACCTAATATTTTCTGCGGTTCGGTTTCGACCTTCGGCTCTTCACCGGAAATATAGGGCACAACGTTTTCCATCATGTCCATGGCGGATAAACCGGGAGTCCGGCCGGCGCCGGACATGGCCTGAAGCGACGTCATCATGACTTGTTTGACACCGAAGTTGTCCAGAATCGGTTTTAACGACACAACCAATCCTGCAATAGTGCAGTTGGATTTGGGCGAAATAAAGCCTTTCCATCCCCGGTTTTTCTGCTGAACGGCCAGGAGCGCCGCGTGTTCCATGTTGACGCCGCCGACCAGAATCGGAGTGTCGGATTCATAGCGAAACGCCGAGGCGGTGCTGATGACCGGTGTGGTTTTGGCATATTTAGGTTCCAGCTCCTTGGCGGGTCCGGTATCCATGGTCGAGAAAATGATGTCCACGGAGGTCGGATCGAAGCTCGCCGCTTCTTCCACGACCATATTGGCGATATCTGAGGGCAGCTCCTCAGGACACCACCAGCGGATGGAGCCGTTCGCATCGCGCAGGGCGTCAACGTATTTTTTATCAGCCGAGCGCTCCGAAGCAACCAGTTTGGTGATTTTAAACCAGGGATGTCCGAGTAAACTGACAATCGCTTGCTGACCGACAATGCCGGTTGCGCCCACAATGGCAATTTTTAACATGTAAATATCCTCCCAAATTATTTGTTTTGTTGTAAAATTTCTTTTGTTTTTTGCACATCCGCTGCGATCTGTCGCTTCAAGCTTTCGGGACCGTCAAATTTGACAATGTCCCGCAACTTCTCCACAAAAAGCACATTTATTCTTTGTCCGCGCAGGTCGCCTGTATAATCCAAAAGGAACACCTCAAGCGTGGATGTGTAATCTTCAAACGTCGGCTTGGGACCGATATTAAGCGCCCCCATGTATCGATGGCCATCCACCATGACAAACGCCGCATAAATACCCGGTGGCGGTAATAACTCTTTTTCTGATTCGATATTGGCGGTGGGATACCCGAGGCCTGCGCCCCGTCCTGCTCCGCTTCCGACGAGACCCGCGACATTATAATAGCGTCCCAGAAGCCGGGTGGCAGCTTGTAGATCGCCTTGGAGAATGCAGTTGCGAATCAACGTGCTGCTGACAATTTCATCGTCGATTTTAAACGCTTCAATGACCTCTACCGAAAAACCGCATCTTTGTCCCTGAACGATCAGATACGCGTCGTTTCCCTGTCTGGCCTGACCGAACGTGTAATCGTGCCCGATGATAATTTTGGTGATAGCCAGTTGTTTGCACAGAAAATTCTCCACAAACTCCTGTGCGGTTGTTTTGGAATAAGCCATGTCAAATTTGATGATAACGGTGGCGTCCACACCGCTCTTTGAGAGCCATTCCATCTTCTCGGGCCGTGTGGTGATCAGATAGAAGGGTTTGATATTCGGATGCAATATCATTTTGGGATGCGGTTCAAAGGTAATGACCAGCGACTTTTTCCCGGCGTCCCTGGCTTCGGTCGCGAGTTTGCTGCAGATATGCCGGTGGCTCAAATGGACGCCGTCAAAATTTCCGATGGTGACATAGGCTCCCCGGAAATCATCGGTTATGTTTTCAATGCCTTCGTATACAATCATGTTTCATTCCCGTCACAATTTTGAATCAACGTTGGACCATAGCATTTTGGCTGTTAAATTCAAGCGGATTTTATCTTGACAAGACCCGGTCGTTCGGTATAGTGCACTCTTCGCGTGCCGAAGTGGCGGAATTGGTAGACGCGCTAGGTTCAGGGTCTAGTGAGCGTACGCTTGTCCGGGTTCAAATCCCGGCTTCGGCACCATTTATTATTCTTTAGATCATCGGAAAAATCTACTCACTCCACCTTTATTTTTTTATAGCACATCACTACCGTCCGGTGCTTGTGGAGATAAACTATCTTTTTCTCTTAGTTTGAAAGGTGCGGAGTCTTTTGCGGCATTGATGAAATTAAAAACCCCTCCAGTCTTAAGGCTGGAGGGGTTTTTAACTATATTTAGAGCATGCGGCGCACGCTAATCAATAACCTCCGTGAACCCGTCGTAGGTTACTAATCCCTTGGGTGTTCTCACACTGATTGACAGATACCCCCTCGTGATCGGATTGGTACACGTATAGGCAGGGCCCGCGCTCTGAGACGCATCACTTCTTATGGTCACCGGATAAAGGATTGGAGTGCCAAAGGTCGGGGCCGCATTCGACACAACTAACGCCGAAGGACTGGTAATAGCGCCGTTCGATGTTGCTATCGTAATCTGTGTTCCGGCAGGCATGATGTTGTTGTTGATATCCGTGATGGAAATAAAAGCAGTCACCGGTGTATTGTCAAACCGCTCGCCATTGACGCACTGTGTGAGCAGTATGGGATTGGGGGCGACGCTAATCACGGCATCGCTTCCTGATAGAATGACTCGTATGGATTGACGAACATGGATCTGTGTTGCTCCCGAGATCGAAGGAGCTCTGAGGATACCGTTGAAAATACCGTCCGCAGGGCTGTAGAGTCCGTCTATGTTTGTATCAATGTAAGGTTCAAGCGGGTTTTTAGAGCTATCTTCATTGACGTCGAGAAATGGCTCAGGCATATCCGTCCAGGGTTCACCAATGTCAAATCGACCGTTACTATTTACATCGACGAAACTTTCTTCTCCCAGCGCGTAAGCCAGCACTACGACGCGTCCGGCGCCTGCCGGCTGTGCCCCCGGCTGTCCCAAATAGGGTCTCGGTGCGGCGCTGGTTAATAGAATGCAACATTCACCCTGGACATGAGGAGTACCGGGCTGGCAGGGAGAGACTTCACCCGTCCTGCAAGTGGCATTCACCTGGCTTCCGGAGGTTCTGAAGTTGACGACGGTGCCGTTGGGTACGGGGTTGAGGAAGCGATCCGCCATTCGGGCATAGATTTGGGTCGTTGTGCCGTCGTAATTCCATCCCTCAATATTCAATGTGGTTGCGGACAGAGAGAGGGCGTTTTGCGCGGGGATCCCTGTGGATATCGACAGACGATCGGATGTGGATGTCAAAGTTGTTCCACGGATGACCGCCTGAACGCGAACCGGTGTAGGTACGGAGCCAGCCTGTACAATGGTTTGAACATTGCCGGTTGACGGATCAGATTGGGCGCTCGCAGCCGTCAGCGTGATGCCGCCCACACTTGTATCCAGAGTAAAATCGACGATTTCCTGTTTGGGATTGCCATTGGTATCGAGGACACGAAAAATGACCACGGATTGTTCAGTTCTTCCGGTTCCGGGTAGAGAAATGTCAATCGGCGTCGCGGAGATAAACACGATAGATCCCGCGGATGCAGGATTAACGGTGATGTTTCCCGATTGGGTGATGGTTGTTCCGGCCAGCGTTGCTGTTATGGTGTCGACCGTTCCATAGTTAATATCCCGGTAGGTTGCCGAGGCGATGCCGTTGATGGTGGAAACGGTAGCGGTAATTGTTGCTTTACCGGCTTGAACACCGAATGATGTAAAAGTGACTGGAACAGATGGCAGATAGGGGTTGCCTGATCCGTCCCGAACCGTGACGCTAACGGATGCGCTGCCGCCTGCAGAAAGGGGGGTCGAGGGGGTGATTGTTAAAGCGCTTAAGCTCAGATTGCTGGTAGCAATGGCAACGCCTACGCTACTGGTAATGGTAGTTCCTGTGGAGGTTGTGATCGATGCGCCGATGGATGTGGCTCCTGGATTGGTTCCCGCATAAAGAATGACAGAAGCAACTCCACTGGAGTTTGTTAATGCCGCACTGGCTGGATTAAACGTAATCATGCCGGCAGGCGTTTGCGTGAAGGTAATCACTTGTGTGGCTATAGGCGCTCCATTCCCATCGATTGCGGTAGCTGTCAGACGCGTGGGACTATCTGTCGAGACAGAAGACGTGGTAGTGCCGTCGGATACTTTTGTCAGCACCAAAGTCAACGTGCCGCCAGTCGGTGTAGGCGTGGGTGTTGAACCTGTCCCTGAATCCGGCCCGGTTCCGCATCCTAAAAGAGCTGTAAGAAAGACCAAGGAAAGAATAAATAGAAGGAATGGCAGGCGTAACTTTCTTGTTTTACTTTTGCTCATTTTATAGCTCCTTTTTCTCAAAGAGGATAAGTTTGTTTAAATCAGTGCGGAAATTTTAGCAAAAGACTCTTTGAATATCAACAATTTTCTTCAATATTATTGTGTAAATAAATTAATTTTACGGAATAACTATTTGCATAAATTGTGACCCGGATCATTGAGCCCCGTATTTCTAAAGTTTACGAATTTTTTCTTGAGTCTGTCGTTTTGCGCGCGAGAGCCTGCGAGCGGGGCCTTTCTTGCTTGTGCGGCGGTCTTCTTCTTCGTCCTCTTCGGGATATGGAAAATCCATGGGAGGGGTCTGCATGTTGATGAGTGCTTCAAATTCAAGGGACGATAATGTTGCTTTGCCTCTGCGTGCCGCGAAGGAAACGATTTCGCGGTCGGACGAAACAACCAGGATTTCTTCGTCAGCGGATGCCGTCATCCTTTTGATCACGTCATCAGCCTTGACGCCCCGGCTTGAGTAAATGATGTGGATGCCCGAGCTATAATCTCGCTCTTCCAGCGGCGAACCGCTCTTCCAGCCGTCAAAGACCACGGTGATGTCGTGACCTTTTCGCTTTCGGTAATCTGCAAGCCGGTCGATGAGCGCTTTTCGCCCCGCCTCAAGGCTTTGCCGCTCAAAGCGCCGCAATTCAACGGACTGCCGGATTAAATTATAACCATCAATCAAAATGTGCATGGTGAATTGTGACACATTGCCGCCGGATGTTCAATCAGAAAGCTTTGGTATTTTTCTTGACTTGACGGCGGACGGTCTGTTACCGTCCGCTATCTTGAGCGACTGCAAAGCGGGAATCATCCGCTTTATAATAAATGATTTGGAGGTCATGATGGAAATTAAAAAAGTATGCGTTTTGGGCGCAGGGCTCATGGGCAATGGTATCGCGCAGGTGTGTGCCGCAGCTGGCTTTGACGTCGCCCTGCGGGACATTGAACAGAGATTTATCGACGGCGGAATGAACACGATTAAAAAGAATCTCAGCCGCGATGCCGAAAAAGGCAAGATTACGAAAGAACAGGTGGAGGCTATTCTGGGGCGGATCAAACCGACACTGGATGTCAAGGAAGCCGCATCGGGTGCGGACGTTGTGGTGGAAGTGGTTATCGAAGTCATGGACCTCAAAAAGAAAGTTTACGCGGAATTGGAAGAAATCGTTCCCGCGCACTGCCTGTTTTTCACCAACACGTCAGGATTGAGCATTACGGAAATGGCGGCGATTACAAAGCGTCCGGATCGCTTTATCGGAACGCATTTCTTTAATCCGGTTCCCGTCATGCGCCTGCTGGAAGTCATCCGCGGCCAGCAAACCTCTGAAGAAACGGTGGAAATCGCCAAAGCCTGGGGCAAGAAAATCGGTAAGGAAGTGGTGATGGTCAAAGAAGCCCCGGCGTTTGTCGTCAACCGAATTTTATGTTCCATGATCAACGAAGCTTTTTTTGTTCTGGATGAAGGTCTGGCGACGCCGGAGGATATTGATAAAGCGATGCAATTGGGCTGCAACCATCCCATCGGGCCGCTGGCGCTTGGCGATCTGATCGGACTGGATACTCAACTGCGTATTTGCGAAGGCATGCACCGGGAACTGGGCGACAAATATCGCCCCTCGCCGCTTTTGAGAAAACTGGTTCGCGCCGGCAACCTGGGTCGCAAAACCGGTCGCGGCGTTTATGATTACAGCAAGAAATAAGCGATAAAGAATCCATTTTGCGGCGGCCGCTTTCAAACAGGCCGCCGCGAAATGATCCCTGCAATTTTCATTGCGTTGATTCTCTCATCCACGGAGGCGGCTGAATTCGACGATGTTACAGACAACCGGTCGCAAGACCCCCCTGAAAATCCTGGCTGTTTATGCGGCTCTTGCCGTCATCACGCTGGCTTCGTTTTGGCAAGTCCGTCATCTTGAATTCCTCAATTTTGATGACGACGTTTATGTGACAGAGAATGCTCAGGTTCAATCGGGGTTGACGCCGGCGACTATCGGTTGGACGTTCACGACCCTGCAGGCGGAATTCTGGCATCCGCTGACCTGGCTTTCGCTGATGATCGACCATGATCTGCATGGTTTGAGCCCCGGTGGTTATCATCTCACCAACCTGATGTTGCACATCCTGACGACGCTGCTTTTGTTCTGGCTGTTTCACCGCATGACCGGCGCTCTCTGGCCCGCCGCTTTTGTGGCCGCGCTATTTGGCGTTCATCCGCTGCACGTTGAATCCGTTGCCTGGATTGCCGAGCGGAAGGACATGCTGAGCGGCTTCTTCTGGATGGTGACGCTTTGTCTGTATGTCCGGTACACCGAAAAGCCTGTCGGGTCCAGGTACCTGCTTGTTGTAGCGGGTTTTGCCTGCGGGCTGATGAGCAAGTCTATTGTGATCACGCTTCCTGTGATGATGCTTCTTCTGGATTACTGGCCGCTTGCCAGACTTCAAAACAAAAACTTTTCCGGGACAACGGCTTCAACTAAAGCGATTGTGCCGGATGTGTCGGACAAAACCCGAAAAGCCGCTAAAGGAAAATACGCCGCGCCGACGGCTCTGTCTGCAAACCTGGTGCAAATGGATCAGCCGTCCATTTGGTTTATTCCGGTGTGGCAGATCAGGGAGAAGGCGCCTTTCTTCATTCTATCTCTTGTTTTTGCAGGGCTTACCCTGCACGCGCAAGACGCGTTGACGGTGGACACCTGGCCGTTTATGTCTAGGCTTGCCAACGCCTTCGTTTCTTACCTTACTTATGTGGCGCACATTTTTTACCCGCTCGGTCTGGCGGTATTCTATCCCTTTGTGCTGAGTTTTCCGGTTTGGAAAGTTGCGCTTAGCGTCGCATTGTTTTTTTCGATCAGCGCCGCGGTGATTGTTACAGCTAAGCGCTTTCCACAATTGCTGGTCGGGTGGTTCTGGTACGTCGTCGCGCTTGCGCCCGTGATTGGATTAATTCAGGTGGGCAAGCACGCCTGGGCGGACCGCTATTCCTATTTGTCTTCCATCGGCATCACGATCATGCTCGCGTGGGGTGCGCCCCTCTTATTCAAGAAAGAGGTCTTACGAAAGAAAATCCTGATGCCTTTGGGGCTGGTTTTTGTGATGGTGTTGAGTTTTTTGACCTGGCGACAGGTAGGCTTCTGGCAAAACAGTATCGTGCTGTATGAGCGTGCATTGCAAGTGACGGAAAATAACGCGCTGGCCCATTATAATCTGGCGAGTAGTCTGGTGGATATCGGCAAACCCGAAGAGGCCAAGCCGCACTTCCGTGAAGCCATCCGGATACGCCCGCACCACGATGCGGCGCGCGTCAATCTTGGAGCCGCATTGGCGGCTGAAGGAAAGTATACAGAGGCGATTGCGCTTTATCTGGAAGCCATCAAAATCAATCCTGCCAATGAAGTGACGTATTCCAATCTGGGTTCCGCCTATGCGGACACGGGGCGCGATGCCGAAGCCACCCAGCAGTACCAAAAGGCCCTCGACCTCAATCCTGACTACAGCGATGCTCATTTCAATTACGCCAATTTGCTGATGCGGCAGAAAAAGGCGGATCAGGCGCTGATGCAATATCGCCGGGCTGTTGAATTAAATTCTTCCCATATGGAAGCGCATCATGCGTTGGCCGATATCCTGGCCGGCCGGAATCAAAGTGCGGAAGCGATTGTGCATTATCTGGAAGTCGTCCGGGCAAAGCCCATGGATTTTCGCGTACTCAACAACCTGGGTGTGAATATGGACAAACAGATGAGGCATATTGAAGCCATCGACTATTATCGCCGTGCTCTGAATGTGCAGCCGGACGATGCGGGTGTTCATTTTAATCTGGCGGTATCTTTGATCCGGACAGGCGACCTTCATAACGCCCGCGCCCATTTAAACCGCACCATCGAACTGAAGCCCGATTTTACCGCCGCCCGCCAGGCGCTCCAGTCTTTGCTGGGCATTGAACAGCGTCAGGCGCGCTAAGCTTTTTTTGCCGCGGTTTTCAATGCGGTAATCGTTTGCTTGTAATCGGCTGTCCCGAAGACCGCCGCGCCGGCGACCAGCACATCCGCGCCCGCCTGTGCGATGGTGCCAATGTTTTGAAGGTTCACCCCTCCGTCCACTTCCAGTAGAGGCTTTTTCGGCAGCTTGGTGATCATATCGCTTGCCCGCCTGATTTTGGAAAGAGAAGCTTGAATAAACTTTTGCCCGCCGAAGCCGGGGTTCACCGACATGATCAAAAGCAAGTCGATGTCGGGGAGAATTTCCTCGATTGAAGAAAGCGGTGTTGCCGGATTCAGCGAGACGCCTGCTTTTTTCCCCGCTTTCCTGATCAACTCGACCGTGCGATGCAGGTGGTCGGCCGCTTCCACATGGACCGTGATATAATCGGCGCCTGCGGCGGCGAAAGATTCAATGTAGGTGTCCGGGTTTTTAATCATCAGATGGACGTCGAAAGGCAGTTTTGTGGTTTTGCGTAAAGCGCTGATAATAGCCGGCCCCATCGTGATGTTGGGGACAAAATGTCCGTCCATGACATCTATGTGAATCCAGTCAGCGCCGGCTGTTTCCACAGCGACAATTTCCTCGGCCAGTCTCCCGCCGTCGGCGGAAAGAATCGAAGGGGCGATCAGTTTCATGAAAGTTCTCCTTTGTTCGTGCAACGGAGATATAACAAAGCTCATAACCTGTCAACCCACACAATCCCCTTTATCAAGGAAAAACTTGACACAAACGCTGAAAAAATCGAAGATGCGCTCATGAGACTGGTTTATAACATTATTTTGTTCATCGTGGCGATTCCGGGCCTTTTATTTTTTCTTCTCAAAATGCTGATCACCGGCAAATACCGTAACAGTTTTCTCCAGAAGTTAGGCGGCAAACAAAAACACAGTCTCGATGGTCTTCCGGAGGGCAGGCGAATCTGGATTCATGCGGTATCCGTGGGCGAGGTGACGGCTGCCGCGCCGATTGTCGCGGCATTAAAAAAGCAAAGGCCTGATGTGCAAGTCATTTTTTCGACCTCCACGGAGACCGGTCAGGGGATGGCCCGGAGACTGGTGTCCAACGCGGACGCCTTTATTTATTTTCCACTGGATTTTCCGTTTGCGGTCAACAAGATGCTAAGGCTGGTCCGACCGGATGTTTTTGTTCTGGTGGAGACGGAATTGTGGCCGAATTTTCTGGCAAGCTGCCGCAGACGGGGCGTTAAGATTGTCATGGTGAACGGCCGGATTTCGCCGCGATCCTTTGCCAAGTATCGCGGCACCCGTTTTTTCTGGAGGCAGGCGCTCAAAAATGTTGATGAAGCCGGGATGATTACGGATGTCGACGCCGGCCGGATCAGGCAGATGGGACTCAGCGATTTTAAGATTCGGGTATTGGGCAACGCCAAATATGATGCGCTGGCGGCGATGGCATCACCGAAGCTGCATGAGGATGCGCTGCAGCGATTCGCTGCGTGGCCTGATGAAAAATTTCTGATTGCCGGCAGCACGCACGCAGGTGAAGAAGACGTCGTCATTGGCGTCTATCGCGAATTGCTTAAAACATATCCGGATTTCAGCCTGGTGCTTGCGCCGCGCCACGTAGAACGGACAAACGAGGTCGTCGCGCTTCTCCGGCAGGCGGACTTGCATGATATCATTAAGGTCACGCAGATGCGAAGCGGTCGGGCGCGACAAAACGAAAGAATCATTGTGGTCGATGTGATCGGCGAACTCTTTCAGGTATATTCGCTCGCGACGATTGTTTATTGCGGCGGATCGCTCGTACCGAAGGGCGGCCAGAATATTCTGGAGGCGGCAGCCTGGGGCAAGGTGATTTTTTATGGCCCGTCCATGGAGGATTTCACACAGGAGGCGGCGCTTCTGGAAGATGCGGGCGCCGGCATCCGCATCACCGGCGCAAGGGAATTGTTGCAGGGCATCCTGAAAGTGCTGGCGGATCCTTACGATTTGCGGGTCCGCGGCGAACGCGGAAAGGAAGTTGTCCGTGCGAACATGGGCGCGGCCGGGAGATATGCCGAGATGATTAACAGGTATTTAGGTTGAAGACCTGACACATATGCTGTCAGGCGTGATGGTTCACGGGTTTTGACGCCATACCCCGGGAGGTTTTTTTATGTTGAAGAAATATGAGGCGCTGAGCCGCCAAGTCAGTCCGGCAAATACGTTGTTGGCCAGATCGGTAATCTACAGGTATCTCAACAGAACCAACCTGACTAAATATTCGGAGCTCTCCCGGCTTCTCGGTTGTGAGGCCTTCGTCAAGCATGAAAACCACAATCCGACCGGATCATTCAAAATTCGCGGGGCGCTGAATTTCTTTCATCACATGTCCAAAGAAGAGGTCGAAGCCGGCATTCTCGTGGCCACCCGCGGCAATCACGGCCTGGCCATGGCCTGGGCGGGGCAATGGTTTCATGTGCCCTGCACGGTGGTTGTGCCGGAAAACAACAATCCGGAAATCAACCGGATCATCGAAAGCTACGGCGCGGAACTGATCGTCCATGGCGAAGATTTCTACGACGCGCAATCCTACTGTGAAGAACTGGTGGACAGCGCCGGGTATTACTATGTCCAGCAGGGCAACGAACCGGAAATCTTAAATGGGCTGGCTACGATGGGTCTGGAGATTCTAGAAGACCTGCCCCAGACGGATACAATCATCTGTCCCATTGGCGGAGGCGCAGGCTGTGCCTCGCTTGTGAAAACCGTGCGCGCCTTCAAGCCCGACATTGAAATCATCGGGGTGGAACCGCAAAACGCCCCAGCCTTCTACGATTCCTGGAAAAAGGGCGAGATTGTTACGCTCGACGAGGCCCATACGATAGCGGACGGCCTGGCGGCCCGCAGCGTTTTTCAATTGCCGTATGTGATCCTCAAAGACACAATCCAGGATGTCGTCTTGCTGACTGAGGACGAAATCCTCGAAGGCATCCGGATGGCGCTGGCCGTTACGCACAATCTGGCCGAGGCCGCAGGCGCCGTTTCTTTGATGGCGGCTTACAAAATCAAAGATCGTCTCGCCGGGAAAAAAGTCGTGATGATCATGTCCGGCGGTAATATAAACATGGATAACCTGAAAACCGCGATGGAAGGCAACCTGCCTTCCTGAAAATATACAACAAGGAGTTTTAACCTATGGAACAACCGACGACCCCAACCCCAACCGATTTTATCCGTGACATCATTGATGCCGATCTTCAGGCCGGCAAACACGCAGGGCGTGTGGCGACTCGCTTCCCGCCCGAGCCCAACGGCTATATTCATATCGGACATGCCAAATCCGTTTGTCTCAACTTCGGCCTTGCCCGGCAGTACCAGGGAACCTGCAATCTCAGACTCGACGACACCGACCCCGTCGGCGAGTCCATGGAGTATGTGGAATCGATTATCCGCGATGTCCGCTGGCTGGGATTCGAATGGGAAGACCGTCTGTTTTACGCCTCCGACTATTTTGAACAGCTTTATGCCTTCGCGGTTGAACTGATTAAGAAAGGCGACGCGTATGTTTGCAGTCTGAGCGCCGATGAAATCCGCGAACACCGCGGGACCTTTACCGAACCGGGAAAGGACAGCCCCTATCGAAATCGTCCGGTGGAAGAGAACCTGGATTTGTTCACCCGGATGCGGCAAGGCGAATTCGCCGACGGCGCCCATGTGCTGCGCGCCAGGATTGATATGACGTTGCCCAACATCGTCATGCGGGACCCCATCCTCTATCGGATTAAACGCGAACCCCACTACCGGACGGCGGAAAAATGGGTGATCTATCCGATGTACGATTTCGCGCATTGTCTGTCAGATGCTCTGGAAAAAATCACGCACTCCATCTGTACATTGGAGTTTGAAAACAATCGCCCCTTGTACGACTGGATTGTCGAGCGGTTGATTCCCCAAAACCGGCCCAAGCAGATCGAATTTGCCCGTCTGAGTTTGAGCTATACGGTGCTCAGTAAGCGTCGGCTGATTGAACTGGTGCAGAAAAAATATGTAAATAATTGGGATGATCCGCGCATGCCCACCGTGACGGGAATGCGTCGCCGCGGCTACACACCGGAGGCCATCCGGAAATTCTGCGCCGAAATCGGCGTGGCGAAAAATGATAATTTGATTGATGTATCCCTGCTGGAGCATTGTGTCCGTGAGGATTTGAACGAAAAAGCGCCGAGAGCCATGTGCGTTTTGAGGCCTCTCAAGGTGATTATCGACAATTACCCGGAAAACCAGACGGAGCCATTCGAGTTTGCCAACCATCCGCAGCGCCCCGATATGGGGACGCGCCAGGTTTCTTTTTCGCGGGTTCTGTATATTGAGCGTGATGATTTCATGGAAAATCCGCCCAAAAAATATCATCGACTCGGCCCCGGACGGGAGGTCCGTCTTCGCAATGCGTATGTCATAAAATTTGAAAGCATGGTGATAGATGAGCAAAGCGGCGAGGTGGTTGAAATCCACTGCGCCTATGATCCCCGGACGCGTAATGCGCCTCCGGCGGACGGACGCAAGGTGCCGGGCGTCATTCACTGGGTATCGGCTCATCATGCCGTGCCTGCAGAGGTGCGTCTCTACGACCGGCTGTTCAGCATTCAGGACCCCGGCGGTGAAGAAGACTTTCTTAATCATCTGAACCCGGATTCCCTCGCAATTCTAAAGGGCTGCTATGCAGAGTCGCGCCTCGCCAATGCGCAGCCGGGCAGCCAGTATCAGTTTGAACGGCTGGGCTATTTTTGTATGGATACGGACGCCGCCCCCGGTAAGCCGGTTTTCAATCGCGTTGTGCCGCTCAGGGACTCGTGGGCTAAGATTGCCGAAGGAAAGAAGGATTAAAATTGGCTGGGGAACAAGGATTCGAACCTAGATTCACGGAGTCAGAGTCCGTTGTCCTACCATTGAACGATTCCCCAGTGAGGACTGCTTAAGCATCTTGCCCGGTTAGTTATTTGCAGTAAAACCTGTTTGCGGGCGGAGTGAATATAATGCGATTGATTTTTTATGTCAACAATTTTTCTCCGGAATAATGAGAGAAAGTTATGAAGTCACGCCTCAGGAAAATCCGTGTGGCTTGGATGATCCATTGGAATTGACACCCCATCCCTATCACGAGTTTGATGGCCTGTTTGTCACTATAAAATACAGGAAGTCTCCACTGGCTAAATATCAACAAGGAGAGGGATGCCTTAATCGTCTTTCCTATAATATCCCGCCCATTTTTCATCAATCTGATGCTGAATTTCATCGATCTGCGCGTCGCTCAAAAGCCTGAAACGGGACTGGGAACGGAAGTATTCCCGCACCGGGACCAGCTTGCGTTTTTCCAAGAGCTTTTCCGATGCTGCCGTCAGCTTGAACTGGCCATTGATGATTTCGTAGAGATCATAATATCCGGTTTCCACAGCCAGACGGCCGATCTTGATGCCGTATCGGGTATCATAGCCCCAGCCGGGCGGGCAGGGGATATGAATGTGAAAATATTTCGTGCCTGGCAGGTTGATGCATGTCTTGATTTTGTCATAGAGGTCCAGCGGATATGCGGCAGAACAGGCGGCTACATAGCTTAATTTGTGGGCCGCCATGATGGCCGGCACATCCTTCTTCTGTTGCAGCTTTCCTTTAAACGGGGTGTTGGCTGTGATCGCGCCGATGGGCGTGGTTCCTGAACGCTGCACACCGGTATTCATGTAGCCTTCGTTGTCGTAACAAAAATAAATGAAGTTATCGCCGCGTTCCGCTGCGCCCGAAAGAGCCTGTAACCCGATGTCACTGGTTCCGCCGTCGCCGGCCCAGGCGGCGACGGTTGTGTGGTCGTTTCCCTGCGTTTTGAGCGTGGCGAGAATTCCCGTGGCTGCCGCGGCCGTTGAAGCAAACGTTACATTCAGACAGGGCAGTTTGGTTGAGGCGACCGGAAAAAGCCCCTGAAGCACGGTGAGGCAACTGGGAGGCACAACCAGCATGGTGTCTTTGCCCAGGGCTTTGAGGCCGACGCGGTAGGCGATGGCCAGGCCGCAGCCGGAGCAGGCCCTGGTTCCGGGATGGACAAATTCTTCGGTCGGCAAACTTAATATGGTGGTTTTAGACTGCATGAGATTCTCCTAAAGCTTAAGCCCGATCCACACGGGCTCCTCGGCTACTCTGGCTTGTGTCGCGGCCCTCAGGGTTTTGGTCAGTTCTTCCGTCCGGATGTCGCGGCCGCCGATGCCGACGATAAAATTCTGAACCGGCGGCAGATAGCCTGTGCCGGCCAGGTGGTCATAAAGAGCGGCCTTTAAATCGGACATCAGCGCCCCTTCGTAACCGTAACTCAAAGCTTTTTCAAAAACGATGACGCCTTTCCTGTCCTTCAAGGCATTGGCGATGGCCTTGTCCGGGAAAGGCCGGTAGAAGCGTACGCCCATGACCCCTACCTTGATGCCCTCATTTCTTAACGCATCCACAGACACACGCAACTGGTAAGTCAGTGAGCCCAAACCGACGGCAACATAGTCCGCATCCTCGCAGCGGTAAGGTTCGATATACGGATCGGCTTCTCTGCCGAAGATTCCGGCAAATCGCTTTTCTACATCGGCGGCCACGGCCAGTGTCTGGCGCAGATCTTCCTGAAGCAAATAACGGATTTCCATGTAACCGTGGGCCAACTCGCCTTTGGTGTCCATTCTCACATCCGGCAGCGTGACGGTGTTGAGATTGGCGGGTTCATCGGGATTCAGGGCGTAGGCCGGTTTAAACGGCGGTAAAAAAGCATCAACCTGTTTCTGATCGGGCAGATCAAACGGCATGAATGTGTGCGATAAAATATATCCGTCATAGCAGACCATGATGGGGATGCTGACGGTTTCCGCAAGCCGGAAGGCCTTGATAACGGTATCGATGATTTGCTGGTGATCGGAGCAATAGATCTGGATCCAGCCCGTATCGCGCTGCGAGATGGAGTCCTGCTGATCGTTCCAGACATTCCAGGGTGCGCCCACCGCGCGGTTGACCACGCACATGACGATGGGCAGCCTGGCGCCTGCCGCCCATTGAACCTGTTCGTGCATGTAGAGCAGTCCGTTGGCGCTGGTGGCGGTAAACGCCCGGGCTCCGGCCGATGAGGCGGCGATGCAGACGGCCAGGGCGGAATGCTCGCTCTCCACGGGGATGTATTCGGCCTTCATCTCGCCTGCTTCCACATACTCCGAGAGCCTTTCGGTCAGAGGGGTCTGCGGGGTGATGGGATAGGCTGCGATGACATTGGCGCGGCAAAGCTTGACGCCCAGGGCTGCCGCCGTATTTCCGTCTTCAATGATATGCATGGCGTCTACTCCTTGTCTTCTTCTGTGAACTTGGCCTCATCCACCATCGTGATGGCTTTGGTGGGACATTCCTCGGCGCAGATGCCGCAGCCCTTGCAGTATTCCAAATCCACCGTGGGCGGGATCGTGCGGGAGATGACAATCTCCGGACAGAACAGCCAGCAGATAAAGCAGGCCTCTTTATTCCGTTTGCAGGGGATGCACAGGCTCCGGTCAAAGACCGGACGTTCCACGCGCCAGGAACCGGTTCTGCCGCCATCGCCCGGTCCGTGTTCGCTGTGTGATGTTTTTCTTCGGTAATTGCGAGTTCCCATTTTTTAACCTCCCGCCACTGTGCGTTCATAGGCGATTTTGGCGGCCAGTGAGTTTTTCTCCGGCTTTCTTGTGCGAAATTCCTCTTCGATGCCTTTGATCAGGACGTCGATTCCCAGCAGGTTTGTGGCTTTTTCCAGTGATCCGATAATGCCGGTGTTGACCATACCGTGAGGAAGACCTGCTTCCACCGAGATGGCTGTAATATCCGCCGTGGCCAGCTTAAAATCTTTAAAGTGATAGGACTCATGGGCCATGGGCGTGTTTAAAACGATGATTCCGCACGGTTTAAGGCCGCCTGTGACGTCCGCTTCCTTGAGCAGCAGATGGTCGAGGACAACCACGATATCCGGCGTTTCAATCGGGGACAAATCATAAATTTTCGTTCTCGATATTTTCAGAGACGTCATCACTGGCGCTCCCCTGCGCTCCGTGCCGAAGGTTGGCGCCATGACCACCCCTGCAAAACCGGACACAAAGGCGGCTCCGGCAACAATCTTTGCCGCCGTGATGGCCCCCTGTCCGCCGCGCCCATGCCAGCGGATTTCAATGTAATCTTTGTTCATAAATAACACCTTGGGTAATTAGTCTATAGACCATAGCCTGATAGAAATTTGTTTTTTTACCTTGATCCTTTTGCCTTGGATTTTAAACCTCTTCTCATCACAACCACCGCAACCGCAGCGATCAACAATATAACAATGCCCAGGCCTGCGACAACAATCAGTGTCGGTTTCTCCGCCCGTGAAACCAGATTGACCGGGTTCCAACTTGGCTTCTCCGCAATGCGGCCGAGCTTTCCGGAATACTTTTGAGGCACTTCCGGAAGGCCGTTGCCATCGGTGTCTTTAAAGGATTTCACATAATCGATCACGCCCTGCCATTCTTTGAGCTCCTGAACACCGGGCTTGGATTTATCCCTGTCCACGAGCACTGCGGACAGCTTCTCAATCGGCGCGCCGCTTTTGTCTTTCGGAGCGATATCCAGCATGGAATAGGTGAACTTCCCGACGATTTTTAAAAACGTGGCATTATAGATATTAGCAGCCACACGGTAGAGTTGTAAGTTGGATTTGCTGTAATCCAGCGGCTGAAATCCATTCTCCTCATCGCCGATATGAATGGCCGTGACGCGGTCGAAAAGCACCCGGTGCGGGTTGTATTCGAAACGCAGGCCGGAGATCTGCAGATAATAGTCGTCACTTTTCAGCGGCCGGACACTGGTGACAATTTCCAGCGCCCGTTTGATTTCATAGCCGTAAAGATAAAAACTGATCAGGGGGTACGCCATTGAATTATCGACGCCGATGCCCAGCGGGATGGTGCGGAATAAATCGCCTACGGATATCTTTCCCGTCTCGCCCTTCAGGAGATCGTCGCGGATAACGCCGTTGGACTCCACCGCGACCACGACACGGCTTGACGGATCGTTAGGATCGGAATCCACTTTATTTACGGCCCAGCGAATAGAGTCGGTAAGCAGGTTGCCCAGTGGCGATTCTTCGGCCCGGTTTGCTAAATCCCACCTCGTTTCGGCGATGATTCGGTCATAGGATAGCTGGTCCGGGGCAAGCAGTTGGGTATCGACCTCCTGCTTGAACGAATCGATCATCTTTTGAATATGGGGGTCGCCGGGGATGGCGCTGTCCACGAATACCGGCATGTATTTTTTTAAGGTCACCTTGCCCTGGTCATAGGCCAGATCCAGAATGCCTACCTGTTTTCCGTAGCTCCAGGCCTGAATGACGAGGGTGTCGCCGATGAGCAGAGGCCGGGTCATTTTGGTATGAGAATGGCCGCTGATGACCACGTCGATGCCCTTGACTTTCGCTGCCAGAATTTCATCTTCGGATAGTTTGGGATTGTCGCGCAGTCCCCCGTGCGAGATGCAAATGACGATGTCCACTTTTTCCTTGTTTCGCAATGTGTCCACCATCTCGCGCGCCGTTTCCAGCGGATCACGAAACGTCAGCGGTTTGGCAAACGGTGAGACCTCCACCGCATCTTTGCCGATAATGCCGAAGATGCCGATTTTCAGGCCGTCGCGCTCCAGAACAGTGTAAGGTTTGATGCCGGCTTCGGCAAAGGCATCCTCAAGAGTGGCTAAAACGGGATTCTGGCGGTTAAAGACGGCAGAGGCGAAAACGATGGGCGGCAGGCCGTTTTTAGTTTTAGCTGCGCGCAACGCGGCGGCAAGTCCTGCGGGTTTGAGGTCAAATTCATGATTGCCCAGGGTGACCGCGTCATAGCCCATGGCTTTGAGCAGTCGCAGTTCAAAGGCTTCTTCGCGATTGAGCATATGAAAGAGCGATCCCATGGTGAAATCGCCCGCGTCCAAGACGAGCACGGGATTGGCTTTTTCTTTCCGTGTCTGATGAATCACGGTGGCCACGCGCGCCCAGCCGCCGAGTGTTTTATCGACATTGATTTTGAAGGGTTGATAGTCTATTTCCGGCGAAAAACCCTGGAAGTGCGAATGCATGTCATTGGTGTGAACAATCGTGAGTCGTTTTTCTGCGGCGATACTGCTCGTTGCAAACAAAAGCGCAATCAAAATAATATGGACTCGCAATAGTTTCATGGTCTTCCTCCCGGCCTTCAGCCGTCAGTCTTCGGACTGTTCCTCACTATCATAACTTGCCCGTCCTGAACAGGCGGTATCGGGCAGCGCCGCTTCGATCTTGCCTAAAAGACCGAAAAGGCTTTTTTTGTCCAGCGCGGATGTGGCGACCGCATTAAACCTGCGGCACAGAATCTCCAGCATTTCTTTATCCTCAAACCGATCCGCCTTGTTGAACACGCGAATCGTGGGTTTTTCCGAAATGTCCAGTTCCTCCAGAATGTTTTCCACGGCGGCGATCTGTTCTTCAAATTGGTCGCTTGAGATATCGATCACATGCAAAAGCAGATCCGCTTCCTGAAGTTCGTCAAGTGTCGCGCGGAATGCGCTGAAAAGCTCTTTGGGCAGGTTGCGGATAAAGCCCACGGTGTCGGTGATGACGGCTTCCGTATCGCGCGGAAAACGCAGACGGGCGCTTTTGGTGTCCAGCGTGGCAAAGAGCTTGTCTTCCACCAGCACGGTGCTTTGTGTCAGTGTGTTGAGCAGCGTCGATTTGCCCGCATTGGTGTAGCCGACAATGGATATGACCGGCAGACCGGATTTTTCCCGGCGACCGCGTCGCTGGCCGCGCGATTTGGTGATCGATTTTAAATCTTTTTCCAACCGGTTGATGCGTTCACGGATTCGCCGGCGGTCGATTTCCAGCTTTGTTTCACCAGGCCCTACGCCCCCGATGCCGCCCGCCAGTCTCGACAGCGACGTGTCCTGATGCATCAGGCGCGGCAAAAGATACTTGAGCTGAGCCAGTTCCACCTGAATTTTCCCCTCTCGGCTGTGCGCGCGATGCGCGAAGATGTCCAGGATCACCTGGGTGCGGTCGACGATTTTGAGTCCGGTGAAGTCGCTGATGGAGCGCACTTGCGCAGGCGAGAGTTCGTGGTCGAAAATCAGCAGATTTGCACCGATCTGCGTGGCGCGTAAATCAATGTCTGAGAGTTTCCCGCGTCCCACCATATATTTGGGGTCAGGTTGCGGCCGGTACTGAATCTGGCTGTCAAAGACCGCCACGCCGCAGGTTTCAGCCAACTGCCTCAGCTCGTCAATCGATGCCTGCGCGAAGCCTCGCGGATTTTTTTCCATGCGCACCAGGATGGCTTTTTCCGCTGCGTCTATTTTGCGGGTTTTTTGCTGCCTTGCAAATTCATCTTCGAGGGCGGTCATGAAAGACAGGAAATTCAGATCAAGGCGGTGCGGTTCCATCGGCTCGTGAATCAGCCAGTAATCGCCTTGTGGATTTTCGGGGAGCAGATGCGCCCAGAAAAGTTTGCCGGGCGCTCCGTCGGGACGGACCTGGAGTGCGCCGATCATATCCAGGCGCAGGTGCGATAAGTCGGTCAAGTCTTCCGGGGACAATCCTTCACCGGCCAGATGTGTGTGGATCAGGCGCAGGCCTTTGAAACGCGTGGATGCCGCGCGAAACGCGTCGAGGCTGGGAATGAAAATGGCCTTGGCGTCGCCCACGATAATCATGCTGATTTCCCCCTTGCGGTTGATTAGCAGCCCGATTTGACGGTTGAGCTCGAAGGAGAAAAGCGATACCTCGCGTGCCAGATCATTGCTGAGAATATTTTCCGGCGGGATGCCCCTGCGGTATAATCGTTCCAGGGATTTGATTTGCTGGGCACCAAGCCCCGATGTATTACCGAATATCTTGTTGATGGTGCGTCTTCCTTGCAGGCCGTCATTTAACGGTCATTTTGCTGATTTCCTATCACATTTGACCTGAAGGTGTCAAAAGGCAAATGTACTAGGTGGGTCGGATGCCGGTGCGGATGGGTATTACAAAAAGACCCTGAATTCCGGATGAATAGCCGAAATTTCAGGGTCTTTGTTTTTTAGGGCTGGGATTTCAGCCGGATTGCCTATAATTTGCCCTCAAAACTGATACCGACATCAACCTTTTTGCCATTGCAATCGATGACCTCGACCATCATGGTTCGATCTTCGACTTTATTGGTTTTGGTCACCATCCATTTATAAGAATGTACAGCATGCCCTGCGCTTTTACATTTCTCTATGGCTTCTTTGATAAAGAGTTTTCCGTCTGCGTCCTTAAGCCCCAGATGATTCTGACCGGCCAGAACAGGGTACCTGCCATTCACCAGTGTGATACCATTCCAGTCTCCCGCGCTTACATATACATTGCTGTAGGTTGCGTTCCAGGATGAAGCCGGCGTGTTGAATTCGGCAAATGCCTTTTCGCAGCCGACTTGCTTTGTGTATGCCACAACCTTGCTGTACATTTCTTTGGCTTGCGCGGGTGTTGCCTGTTTGCCCTGGGCCGCTACTGTGCCGGCCATCAGTATCATGGCCAACAGGGTGACTGCTGATAGAACGATCGTTTTTTTCATTTTGTAACTCCTCCTTATTGCTTAATAATTTTTATTAGAATCCGTCGATCCCTTCTTTTCGTCTAAAAATCCCTCTTGTTCATTCCGATCAGCGCCGCCGGTTTCTTGCCGCGGGCAGCACTGCCTGACTGGGCGGATTGAGGCGCTTTGACTTTAAAAGCGGCAGCCTGATCCACGTCATCATGTTCCGTTGTGAAAATCGACATCACGCTTGCGAGGCTTTCTGCGTTGCCGGCTGTCTGCTGCGTCGAAATATTCATCTCGGCGATGGCCTTGTTGACCTGGTCTACGCCCTGGGATTGTTCGGTGGATGCGGCGGCAATTTCGCTCATGAGCTCAACGACCTTGTTGGAGCTGTCCGTTACTTGATTGAACGCCGCGCTGGTGATGTCGACCAGACTCTCGCCGTTTTTCACTTTAATGACGATGTCTCCAATTAAATCGGAAGACCCTTTCGCTGATTCTGTTGCGCGCATTGCCAGATTCCGTACCTCGTCGGCGACAACGGCAAAACCGGCTCCGGCTTCACCGGCGCGGGCCGCTTCCACGGAGGCGTTGAGTGCCAACAGGTTGGTCTGGAAGGCGATTTCGTCAATACTTTTGACGATTTTTTGTGTTTGCTCGCTGGCTTTTGCGATATCCTTCATGGATTTTGTCAAACCGCTCATCGATTCGTTGGCTTTCTTAATGGCGTCACGCGCCGAGATCATCAACTGATTGGCAGCCTGCGTGTTGGAAGCATTCTGGCGGGTCATCGAGGCGATTTCGTCAAGCGAGGCGGATGTTTCTTCAATGGCCGCCGCTTCCTGGGAGGCGGAATCGGTCAGTACCGCGGATATCTCCAGGGCATGACCGACGGCGGAATTCATTTTTTCGCGCATGGTATTGACGGACTCCACCAGCTTGCCGATTTCATCCGTGCTTTCGAGATCTATTTTTTGCGTTAAATCCCCGTCTGCCAGTTGGCTGACCACGCCAATGGTCAGATTAATCGGTTTTAAAACGAGACGTACGATCAGGATGGTGATCAGGAAGGAAACGACAACTGCAGCCAAGACGACCAGAAAGAAAACCGTCATCGTCAGATTCATGGAAGAAATAGCCGCATCGTATCTTTCCTTGCTCAGCTTATCTTCGAGGGTCAGCAGTTTTTTGAGAATCGAAGTTAATTCGGCATGTTTGGTATCCGTCATGGACATGAGCTGAATGGCCGTATTGACATCAACTGAGGACGTATCCAATACGCCCTGGACGCCTTTCTGGTAGTCCAGCAGATTATCCAGCGAGGATTGAAACGACTTCTTTTCCTCTGGCGTCACATTGCCGGACTTCAGAATGGTTTTAATGAGCTGAACGTCCTCCTCCAGCAATGCCTTCTGCTCAGCAATGGCTTTCTGAATGGACGCCGCATCGTAGCTAACTTTGATCCAATTGAGAATGCGCGACAAACTCCCCTGAACGCCAGTGATATCGTTCAGTATTTTCGCGCTGTTTTGGTACTGCTTGAATCGATTGTTGTAGATGTCGTTCAAAGCACCCTTCTGCATCGAGAGGCTGATGGAGATCCCCGCAGCCATAATCAGCAGAAAAACTAAAGCAACAATCGGTGCGATCAGCATTTTTTTGGCCAATTTCAAGTTATTAAAAAAAACCATCATTATATTTCTCCTTGCTTGCTTAGTGTTAATATATAGTCCACAATACGAAAAACAGCTTGTATTCGCCTATTTATCCGTCCGGGGTGTCGGTATTTTTATTCTTTTGGTACCGTCGCCATTATATCTCGACCAAATTGTTCGATAACTTTAGTTTCGATTACGGTTGGTTGGCTTAGATGACGTGCCGTTTGTGTTCAAAACACATCCCGACACAATGATGCTCACCATATAGACAAATAATATCAAAAAGATGAATCAACCACCTCGCAGCAAGCTGTCGAGGTATGAAATGAACGTCATTATATCGCAGCAAGCTGCGGAGAATTAACGCTCGTCCCGCAACAGCGGGATTAAAGAAAGTCTGAAAAATACCGATGTATGACCAATAAATAATACTGTTTTAAGGAGGGTTTGTTTTATGAAAAAAATGTTAGGGGTTGTATCAATAGGCATACTGGCTGTTTTCCTTGCGGTATCTGTTCAGGCGCAGGACAAAGTAGCCACACCGGCTGACGCAAAAGATTTGTTAAAAAAGGTTGTAGATTATGCCAAAGCCAACGGTTGCGAAAAGACGTTTGCGGAGATCAACAAGGGGACGGCGTTTAAAATCTACAAAAATGCTTATCCCACGGCAACAAATTTAGACGGGATGTCCTATGCCAACGCCAAACTGCCGATGCTGGTTGGCAAGAATCTCATGGGTATCAAGGATGCCGAAGGTCAAACTTTTGTTAAGACTGGCCTTGAAAATCGCAAAAAGAATTTTAAGGACAAGGATAGCCCCATCATAACAGAGTACAAATGGATGGATACGAAAGCCAATAAGATCGAAACACGTAGCATGATCGGTGCTGGGTATTCCTGCGGCGGACAATATGGCGATGTGAGCCTCTCTGTAACCTATGAAGGGAAAATGTAGTTTAGCGCAGCCATGAAGCACCGGTGAGAATCAGGACGCCTGTGTCGGTTGGGTTTAATAAGAAATCACAAAATATTTAGGGGGGCCATGTTCGGCCCCCTTTTTATTGCGGCCCTTGTGTTCATATGGGCAGTTTATTCCAGGCCGTATTCCTTGAGTTTCCGATAAAACGTGCTACGCGCCATGTTCATTTTTTCGGCAATTTTGTTTCTGGGAATGTCCATCTTCATCATGCGGAGGATGACTTCTTTTTCCTTGTCTTTGATCGATCCTCCGGCTTCCGGCGCAGAATCATCCTTGTATTGCCAGTGGAGAATTTCATCAGGTACGAGATCCAGCGTCAGTTCATTGCCCGGCGCGACATTGATCATGCGTTCGATAACGTTTTGCAATTCGCGGATGTTGCCCGGCCAGGGGTAATTTTTGAGAATTTTGAGCACATTGTCCTGGATGCGGCTGATCCGCTTATCCATAACGGTGCAGCATTTTTTAATGAAATTTTCCACCAGCAGGGGAATGTCGTCGCGCCGGTCGCGCAGGGCAACCGTCTCAATCGTGAAAACATTCAAGCGGTAATACAGATCAGAGCGGAACGTGCCCTTTTTGATTTCGTCGAGAATATTTTTGTTGGTGGCGGCGATGATGCGCACATCCACCGGGCGCATGTTGGTGCCGCCTACCCGGACAATCGCTTTTTCCTCGACCGCGCGTAAGAGCACGACCTGGAATTCCAGAGATGTTTCCGCGATTTCGTCAAAGAAAATCGTTCCGCCGTCGGCCAGTTCAAATTTTCCGGTGTTGCCGCCGCGCCGCGAGCCGGTAAACGCGCCTTCGGAGTGGCCGAAAAGTTCGCTCGCGATCAGATCCCGGGGGATGGACGCGCAGTTAATGGCCACGTAAGGACCATTTTTACGCGTGCCGGCGTTATGGATGGCCTGGGCAAAGATATCTTTGCCCGTGCCGCTTTCGCCTAAAAGCAGAACGTTGGAGTCGCTTTTGGAGGCGATTTGAACATGCTCGACCGTACGGAGAAACCGGGGCGCGCGGCCGCAAATATCATGAACATGGAAATTGGCCTTGGCCCCGATCATCTTGGTGACCAGTTTCTTAACCCTTTTGAGTTCGTTGAGAATAATGATCTTGCCGATAACCGTTCCGTGCGAGCAGTAAATCCGGCTGGACGTGACGGTGAAATCATTCTCGGTAAACCGCGATACGATGCGGACTTCGGCGTCGGTCACCATTTTGTCGCCTTCCACGATGGTGAAAAAATCCGTGTTGTCCGCTTCCAGAATATCGCGGATATGCCGACCTTCGACCTCTTTGCTCAACTGGAGCATTTTCAGTGTGTTGTCATTGACCATCGTGACCATGCCGTTTGGGTCGAAGGCGATCATGGCTTCCGGAATCGCCGCGATGACGGCTCTTTGATAACTGTTGGCGATACGGGCCGCTTCCAGCGCCTCTTTGGTTTTCATGCTGTTTTCAATGGCCTTGGCCATAGAGACGGCCAGCACCAGGGTATGAGGGTTTGTGCCGAAATAGTTGGAGACCAGCGAGACACCGCCGATAAATTCACCCTGGGGATTGAAGATGGGCGCGCTGGATGCTGTTTCTCCGTGATAGGCGCGATTGTAATGTTGCGGGCCGAAAAACTGAATCGGCTTTTTCAACTCCAGCACCGAGGCAAATGAATTGGCGCCGACAATGTCTTCCGTCCAGAGCGCGCCGGGAATCAGCCGGGTGGATTGCGCGAGCTTTTCGTACTTGTCATCCACCCGCACTTCCAGGATGTAGCCCTGGCGGTTGAAAAGGCAGATCAGGATACGGGGGACATTGCTGAATTTTTTAAAATTGTTCACAAGCGGCATTCCGGCGCTGATTAGATTTTTATTTTCGTCGAGCAGCGCCTGCAACTCCGGCGCAGGCAAAATGGGAGGGGAGGGTTTTTTGCGGGGATCCATACCGTGATCGCGGCAACGTTGCCAAGAGCTGAGAATATCCTGTGGAATAATGGAAACGTCAATATCGGCGCGTCCGGCGACAAACTTTTCCCACTGAGATTTTGTGCTTTTAAACTTGTCTTCATAAAACTTGTGTAGAGTCGAAAGCCGCTTTTTGTAAGGTACAACATAATCGGATCGCACGTTACAGTCCATTGTATTCCCACTTTCCTGATCACCTTGCTTCCGGTCGCCCCGAGCCGTGCGGATACCTGGAAAAAGGCGTTGTTTGCGGTTTTACGGAATCTTCGCCATCCATGTGAAGATTGCGGGCAACGTGTTTAAATAAAGGGAAACGCGTTGCCGTCCCATGACTGTCCCATTAAGTCTCATGATGGGACAGAAGTGTCTCATGGCTCTGGGACACTTCTATCAAGATTAAAAGCAACTGTCAATAAATACCTTTTCAAATCATGCTCATATAAAAACAAAAAAAATATGGCATGAAGGTTGTAATACAAATAGCCATCAGGAAAAGCGTAGCAACAGCCAAGCTAAGAGAACGCTTTGGGTTGCGGGTATGTGTGGTTGCTAGGGATCCGGCAATGGAGTGCCGGGTCCTCGGATACTGGCAGGAGAGCTGACGGAGATGAAATCAGTATTGTGGCAGGCCATGGAAGACGATGCGCACGGAAGCGCATTTTCTTTCATTGGTGACACGAAATCAGTAGACAGGACGGCTTTACGGAGGCGATTCTTGAAGCACCTTCCTTCATGAGACAAATGTGTCCCACGGTTGTTTCACATCTCGAGTGCGAAAAATGGATTTTTCGTTGAGGAGTAATCTTTCATTAGATTTGGAAACAAGGGGCGAGAGCAGGGGGTGGATGCCCCCTGCTCAACTTGAACGTTTTTCAGAGGGAATGAATAGTGATGAACAAGAGAAGCTCACGGGTTGCATTGTCCGCTTTAACTTAACGGATGTAAGCTGGTTTTATAGCTACGCACATAACACGGATTTCTAGCTCACGCCTATTGTGTATTCACGGAAGGGTTTTGGCGACTCAGGATGAGCCGCCTGCAAAACCGAAAAACAAAACGCGGAAACCAGGCAGCGCTGATGAAGCTCAAAAGGACAGGGTTGAGGGATGCGCAAAACAAAAACCATTTACATTTAAATCATTATTGAAAAGGGGAGGATTTTTTATGGAAAAAAAATCAATCAAAAAGCTTTTAGTGCTGGCAATTGTGAGTTTGTTTTTGATGGGAATGGCTGTGGCAAGCTACGCTGCAACCACGTGTCCCTCCGGCGCCATCTGCCGCCCGGAAACTCCGGGATCATACACAGGTAACGGCCCCTACGGGTCCGCCAGCTACTCTTTGCCTGGCTATACGGCCGGCGCCACTGTTTACTATCCGACCAGCGCCACGGCTCCTTTCTCCGGTCTTGTATTCTGTCCGCCTTACACGGGAAGCCAGTATATGTATCAGGCCTGGGGACCCTTTTTCGCTTCCCACGGCATCGTCATGGTCACCATGGATACGACAACGACGATGGATAGTGTAAACTCCAGAGCCACCCAGCAGTTGAACGTCGTCAACATCCTGAAGAGAGAAAACACCCGCAATGCCACGACCCTGAGACCCAACCCCCTCAAAGGTAAACTGAACATCAATAGAATCGGTGTGACGGGCTGGTCCATGGGCGGCGGCGCCACCTGGATCAACTCAGCACAGACAGGCATTAAAACGGCCATGTCTTTGGCCGGACACAACGCGACAGCGACCGGTACGGCTGCCACAGGCCGCAGCACCAAGTGCCCCACGCTTCTTATGAACGGCGCGCTGGATACGACCATCCTCGGCGGTTTGGGCCAGTCGGAAGGCGTTTACAGCAGCATTCCTGCCGGTATTGCCAAAGTCATCTACGTTGTTTCGACAGCCGGTCACATGGACTGGGGCAGCCCCACATCAGCAAGCAATGGTTCGGCAAGAATCGCGCTGGCGTTCCAGAAGACCTTCCTGGATGGCGATACGCGCTGGGTGGGATACATTGCGCGACCGAGCGATGCCTCCACGTGGAACACCGCCAACTTACCGCAATAAATTAAAGAATCAATGGATTGATTCAGGCCTTCCGGGCGGATGGCTGATCGGTTCCGCCCGGAAGGTTGTTCCAAAGCACAAACGATCCTCGGTTAAACTCCAGGCGAAAATTCAACAAATTATTCCCGGACGCATTCTTCCTTTTCCCCGCCCGGTTCTTGCTTGGATGTTTCGAGTGTCCCATAAGTGTTCCACAATCGGACATATGTGTTTGGCGATGTATTACATTTTGTTCTGGTCGATCCGATCAATAAAATTAATCGTTATAATTCAATGTGTTAAGTTGTATGTATGGGAGTGGCACGCATATTGTAAAATGGAATTTAAAAAACATCAGGAGGTCTTCACTATGAAGAAAAGGAATTTGTTTACGGTTTGTTTAGCGTTGGCGATGATGCTGGCGTTGTGTTCAATGGCGCCGGCTCAGACCGCGCCCGGATCCACCGGTTCCTTTATCAAATGCACCTATACACCGCCGGACACGGCAGGTTAAAACGGCGCACAGGTTTGGTATCCCTGCAATACCGGGACAACCAAATTTGCAGCCACTACGCTCACCAGCGGTTATACCGGAACCTATTCCGCCATTTCCTATCTGGCCGACCATCTGGTCACCCACGGCTACATTATTTTTGCCATGACCCCGAATAACATTTACGGATACAATTCTTCCTGGACATCCGCTCACAAGTCCGGCATCGCCCAGTTGAAGGTGGAAAATACCCGCACGGGTACGACCTTGAGTCCCAATCCCATCAAAGGTAAAGTCGATACCACCAAGCTGCAGGTGATGGGGCACTCCAAGGGCGGCGGCGGTACACTTTTGGCTTCCGCTTCTTTAACCACCGGTGTTAAAACCGCCCAGGCCCTGGAACCCTACATGGATTTCTCATACAATTTGAGCACGACCAAAGCTAAAACCAATTGCATCACCGGCACGGCCGACACCATTGCCAGTCCGGGCGCGGTGGTGGCGATGTACAACAGTCTTCCCGATGCCGTCGAAAGAACGCTGATGTATTTCCAGGGGATGGATCACATGGTGTTCACATCGACGGGCGATGCCACGCAGAAGGCCAGAAGCACCAAATACATCACGGCTTTCATGAAATATCATCTGGATGGAAACACCGCTTACGAGACGTATTTGTACGGCGCTGAACACACTAAGGATATGAATGCAGGCTGGTTCTATGGCTACGCGAGGAACAAAGACTTCTAACCTTTCTTCATTTCAGTTTGTTGATCAGCACCTTCCGGGCGGACCTATCTGACCGGAAGGTTTTTTTATTATCAGCGTAATACGTATTTTATGGGTTTTTGCCCAAAAACTTTTTCCTTTTCAGCCTTCAGTCTAATAGCCTACAGCCTGACAGCCTTGGTTATCACCGTCGCATCCACCGCCACAGGTTTTCCCTGCGAGACCACCAGCGGGTTGATGTCGATTTGTTCGATGTCGGGGCATGCGGCAGCGAGGTTGCCTAAGTTTACGAGAATGTCCGCCATGATTTTCAGGTCGAGTGGTTTTCTGCCCCGGTAGCCCTGCAGAAGTTTCTTTCCGGAAATGCAGCCGATCAGTTCTCTGGCCTTGGAGGCGGTGAGCGGCGCGGGGGCGAAGACGACGTCTTTTTGCAGCTCGGAGAAAATGCCGCCCAGGCCGAACATCACGCAGGGGCCGAACTGTGCGTCTTGCACCATGCCGACAATCAACTCATATTCAATGGGCATCTGGCGTTGCAGTAGCATTCTTCCCTTTCCTTTCATGCGTTTTGTCAGATCGGCATAAGCTGTTTTGAGAGCGGAGGCAGTCATGATGCCCAGGCAGACCAATCCCGATTCCGTCTTGTGAACCTGTCCTTTGGCAAGTCCTTTGAGGACGACGGGGAATCCCATCTTGCGTGCGGCTTTGAGCGCGTCGGTGGCCGACTCCACCATTTTTTCTTCAACAACCGGAATACCGCAAATTTTAAGCAGGCGCTTGCTGTCGCATTCATCCCAGATGCGTTCTTTGCCAGACGTAAGAATCGCTTCGGCTTTCGGCGATAGCTTGAACTTTCGGGGGGAAATCAGTTGCGATGTTTTCTTGCGCGGCGTGTAACGCGACGCGTAGGCCAGGCATTCGACTGCCCGATACAATTCGCCATGGACGGGGATGGAGGCCGCCTGTGCTTCACGCTTGAAGGCCCGCAGCGCGTCGCGCCGGCCGATGACCCATAAAAGCAGAACTTTCCCCTCGCGGTCCGCCGCTTCCTTGAAAACTTTCAGGCGGTCGTAATTGGGATAAAGGCCGACAAAGAAGTGTAAAAAGATGACGTCGACTTTAGGGTCTTTCACCACGGCCCGAAACGCGCCGTCATAGGCGGCAATCGGGCCTTTGAGGGCAAAGGCGGGAAACATGTCCACGGGATTGGAGGCGGGCATCCAGTCGGGAAAGACGGAAGCGAGTTCCTGTTTGGTTGAAGGCGAGAGATCCGCCACGCGCATCCCCTGTTGTTCGATGAGGTCACAGGACAATATCCCCGCGCCGCCGCTGAAGGTCATGATCGCTGTGCGGCAATTGGCGGGGGTCCGCCCGATCATGGCGAGCGCGCGGGTGACTTCCATCATCTGCTGAAAATCGCGTGCAATCGTCACGCCCGCAAGCGACAGGAGTGAATCCTGCAGACGGGCGTTTCCGGCCAGACTCGAGGTGTGCGATAGCGCGGCCTTTGCGCCGGCGGCGCTCTTTCCGCCCTTGAGCAGGACAATTGGCTTTTTAGACTTATCCGCCAGTTCCAGAAATTTGCGCCCTCGCACGATCGATTCCAGATAAAGTGCGATGGCGTCCGTTTCATCGTCATCAATCAGGTATTCGAGCACGTCGCATTCGTCGATGTCCATCTTGTTGCCGATGGAACAGGCCTTGCCCACGCCCACGGCGCGTTCGCTCATCAGGTCGGCCAGGAATCCGGCCGAGAGCATGCCGCTTTGAACGATCATCGAAATGCGGCCGGGAACCAGGCCGTCCACGTAGATATTGGGATGCATGAAGGTGAAGAAAAATTTCTTGGGTACATCCACCATGCCCATGCAGTTGGGCCCCCAGATCCGGATGCCTGCGCTTCGGGCGACAGTCAGGCAGCGTTCCTGAAGCAGGCGGCCTTCTTCACCGGTTTCGGCAAACCCTGCGCTTTCGATGATGACGCGCCTGATGCCCTTTCGACCGCAGGCTTCCAATTGATCCGGTACAGCCGGGGCGGGCACGATGAGAATGGCCAGATCGACCGGGTCGGGAATATCTTCCACCGAAGCAAACGCCCGCAGGTTTTGAATTTCAGAATAGTTCGGGTTGACGGGATAAATGCTTCCGGTAAAGCCGTAGAGCAGGTTGGTGATCATTTGCGCGCCCAGGCTGCCTTCACGCGGACTCGCGCCGATGACGGCAACGGATGCAGGCGAAAAGAACGTTTTCATGCAGGTCTTCTCCAAAATAATATAATTTACAGAGGTATTTTGATACCATAACCGCGTTTTCTGTCAATGCGTTTGTCGGAGTAAGCCCGCTCATCATTAAATTTGATATTTAATATAGAATATTGTAAACCATCTGACATGGAAAAAAACGTTCTCACATCCAATGCCTATGCCGGAATGGCCCTGATTGCCGATCCGATCCATTCCTATGCTTTTTTTACGGTACCGGTCGAAAACGCCGCTCCGGAAAAGACGGAGAAAGACATCATTGACTCTCCCTGGATGCAGCGGCTCCGGCGTATTTATCAGCTGCAAAGCGCCCGCTGGGTCTATCCGGCGGCGGAACACACCCGTTTTCAGCATTCGCTGGGGACCATGCACGTGGCGGGAGAATTCGCACGCCATCTTTATCCCAGCCTCAAGGATGTCTGCAAGGACACGCCGTCCTTTAATTATGTGGAAGAACTGCTGAGGCTGGCCGGACTGCTCCATGATGTCGGCCACGGTCCGTTCGGCCATTTTTTTGATGAGCACTATCTGGGCCGCTTCGGTCTGACGCACGAAGATATGGGGCGCGAGATCATTGTCAAGAAAATGGGCTCCGTGATTTCCCGCATCCGCCGGGGGCCTGCGGGAGTGTTTGCCCGAAGTGAGAAACTTGATCCCCGTCAGGTGGCCTACCTGATTAAGATGCCCGGTGGCGCTCAGGACGAGGCGATGCAGCCGCGCTGGCTTACCATGCTCCGGCAGTTGTTTTCCGGCATCTACACGGTTGATAATCTCGATTATGTTCAGCGCGACGCTTACATGACCGGCTTTTCGCTGGATATGATCGACATGCCGCGTCTGCGCTATTACACGGTCTTCACCAAAGATGGGCTGGCGCTGCATCAATCCGGCATATCGGCGCTCAGACGCTTTCTCAACGCGCGGCTCAATCTTTACAGCAACGTGTATTTCCATCGCACGACGCGCGCGCTCGATTTGCACTTGCAGGAAATTTTCTCCGAGACGCTGCACATGATGTATCCGGACAATCCGGCGAAGAATCTCGACGCCTACCTGCACTGCGACGAATGGTCGCTCTTCAGCGAAGTGCAGGGGTGGCTTTCCGCTAAAGACGCCCGCAAGCGAAAACTGGCCATCGAGTGGCAAAAAATTCATGCCCGCAAGCTGAAGTGGAAGATGGCGTTCGCGGCCGAAATCTCCGTTGATTCGATTCAGCGCGGAACGGAATTTCCGGATGCGCAAAATTATGAGGCGAAGATTCAAAGTTTCCTGCCCGCCAAACTCAAAAAGCTGCCGTTTCGGGTGGATGTGGCCACGCAGGACCCGCGTCCGATCAATCCGATGGCCGCGCCGTCCAAGCTGATCAATATTTTCAATCCGGCGACCGGGCATGTTTCTTCTGAACCGCTGGCCGAGATTTACCGCTTCATTCCCGCGCGGGTCCGGCATTTCCGCGTCTTTGCGCTCAATCATGACCACGACGATGCGTTGACAAAAGCGGCGGAGGCGGCGCTGGGCAATCTAGACAAATCCATTCCGACAAACGTGTAGCATGGTTAACGAATCCGAAACCACAGATTTGACTTTATTTATCCGCACCTCCGGCGAGGAAATCGCGCCGTGGAACCGGCAGCGCATCGTCGACGCGCTTTTGCGCGAGGCGGACATCGATTATCTTTTGGCTGCGGAAATTTCCAAGGATGTTGAAAAGCAGATCATCGCCTCCGGCATCGGCCTGCTGACAACGTCGCTGGTTCGCGAGCTGGTGAACGCCAAGCTCATCGAACGCGGTCTGGAAAAGGAACGCCGCCTGCACGGGCGTCTGGGCTTTCCCCTCTATGACGTGCGCCAGCTCATCTTGCACCAGAACAAGGAAAACGCCAATACGCCGCATTCGCCCGAAGGCACCAATCTGCTATTCGCCGAAGGCATTAAAAAGGAATTTTCGCTCCATGATGTTTTTTCCATGGATGTCGGCGAAGCGCACACGGTGGGCGATCTGCATATCCACGGACTGGGTTACATCGACCGTCCCTACAGTTGCTGCCAGTCACTGGAATATTTGAAACGGTTCGGATTGAAGCTGCCCCATGCGATCAATTCCGCCAAGCCCGCCAAACACGCGGAAGTGCTGTTGGCGCATATGGTGCGGTTCAGCGCCGTTTTGCAGGGGCACTTTACCGGAACAATCAGCTGGGACGCGCTCAACGTTTCCTTCGCGCCCTATTTGCAGGACAAGACTGACAAGGAAGTCCGGCAGTTCGCGCAGATGCTGGTTTATGAGTTTTCGCAACTGGCGGCAACGCGTGGCGGTCAGGCGCTATATACGGATATTCATCTCTACTACGATATGCCGTCTTACTGGGCGGATCTTCCCGCGATCGGGCCTGCCGGGTTGCCGACGGGTAAAACCTACCGCGATTATGCCACCGAGGCGCAGCGTTTTGTGCGGGCGATTTTTGAGGTCTTTAAAAAAGGCGACGCGACCGGCAGGCCTTTCATCCTGCCTCGCCCGCTGCTCCATATCACCGGGGCGTTTTGGCGAGAGCCGGGCGCTGATGAATTGCTTCGTCAGGCCTGTGAGGTGGCCGCCTGTCAGGGCAATACCTGCTTTGTGTTTGATCGGAGCGAAGAGACGCAGGCTCCGGGATGTTTCAATAGCATTTTTCTGGCTGACGCCTCCGCAAAAGGCGAGCTTGCCAAGCCCTGGTTATTGCGTCAGGCCGCCGTGCAAAGTGTGACGCTGAATCTGCCGCGCCTGGGGTATAAAGCCTGTGGCAATGAAGAAAAGCTCTTTGCTGATTTGAAAGATCTGATCGCAAAGGCGGTCAAAACGCATGTTCAGAAAAAAGACTTTCTGGAAAAGCTCTTGTCTTATGCCGAGCAGGGCCCGTTGGCCCTGCTGGCGATGAATGCCGATGGCTCTCCATTTTTGAGAATGAACCGCGCATACTATATTATCGGCCTGGCCGGACTCAACGAACTGGTCCGGATTTTTTCAGGCGACGAATTGCACCAGTCGTCGGAAGCAATGGATTTCGGCTTAAAGGTGGCGGGTTTTCTGCGGAAAGAAGCCGAACGGTTGAGTGAGGAGACGGGGATGACCTTTCTTCTGGAGCAGTCGCCTGCGGAAACCACCGCCTATCGTTTTGCCCGTCTCGATCTGAAATACCACTCGCCTGTCGCCGGGCGTTTCGTTCAGGGGGATATCGCCGAAGGCTCCATCTACTACACCAATTCCACGCATCTCAATGCCGCTGCCGATGTTGCGCCCCTGCAAAGAGTGATTGAAGAGGGGAGATTCCATCAATTTATGGCGGGAGAAGTCGTTACCCATCTGCAACTGGGCGGTGCAAATCCCGGTGCGGAGGCGCTTTGCCGTTTCATGCGGGATGTTTTTGAAAAATCCGCAAACCGTCAAATTGATTTCACGCCGGAATTTACCGAATGCCTGGCTTGCGGCAAATCTGCGCGCGGACTGCAGGATTGCTGCATGGCCTGCGGCTCGTCGGATGTCGAAGGCATCGCCCGTCTCACTAAATACTACAGTAAAATCTCCGGTTGGAACAAAGGAAAACTCGCCGAGCTGAAAAGCAGAAAGTTCAATGCGGATTTTTAGATCCTAGATGATTGACGCCTTTCCTGCAAGGACACGGGCATAAAAGTTGTCGGCTGGAAAGAATGTGAACAATGATAGAAAAGGGATAGATTTCTTTAGCCTTGAACCTTCTTCCCCACATGCAGCCAGGCGATGCCGAAAGTCAGAGGATATTTTTCGATTTGCACCATGCCTGTCTCTTCCATGATTTTGGCAAATTCATCGGGATTGGGAAAGTTCATGATCGAATCCGCCAGATAATAGTAGGCGGCGGGATTTTTTGAAAACATCCTGGCAAATACAGGTAACAGATAATTCAGATAGACATAGTAGATGAACTTAAAAAAGCGGTTTTGCACAAAGGTCATTTCCAGCACCATCACCTGCCCGCCCGGAACCGTGACGCGCAGCATTTCGGAAAGGGCGCGTTCGCGATCGGGAATGTTGCGGATGCCGAAGGCAATGCCTGCGACATCAAAGCTTCCGTCGGCAAAAGGCAGCAAAAGTGCGTCGCCTTGGAGAAACTCTATGCGATGGGCCAGTTTTCCGTTTTGGACTTTCCTTTGCGCCGTTTCAACCATTTCCGGAACAAAATCGAGGCCGGTTACGGAAATCTCTGGATGTTTTTCGGCTGCGGCAATGGACAGGTCGCCCGTTCCGCAGGCGACGTCGAGATAGCGGCGGGTTTCAAAGAAACGCATTTTTCCGGCGGCAAAATTGCGCCAGGCCACGTCGCGCCTCAGGCTCAGAAAACGATTTAAAAAATCATACTTGCCGGTGATGGTTGAAAATATTTCCTTCACCAGGCGGATGCGTTCCTGGTCTGAAATGGTTTTGAGGGGGGGGTATTTATTTCCCATGAATCGACGGACTCCAATGATGTTGCCGCGGATTTATCAGCGATGCCGGGCAAAAGCAAGGAGAAATAACTTGAAATTGCAGCGATTATTCCGTATTCCAGAGTTGTCTTTTATAAAACTGAGATTCGGCATGACAATAAGGGGCTTGCACAGAAAGAACGCTCCTCGAATCAAATCTATAGAAAGGATCCATCATGGCCGTCAGGAACGTTTCTTCCGGGTCTTCCCGCAACACCGTTCGCAAATATCTCATCAGCATTTGCCTGGTGGTCGCGTTGATCATCCTGTCGGTGTTCTGGGGATTTCATCTGCGGTCGGAGGAATTTTTCCGCGAGCAGTTGATTCAGAACGGGCGGGCTTTTTTTGAGGAGATTGTTGTCACGCGCCTGTGGCTTGCCTCACATCAGGGCGTTTATGTCCCGCAGAAACCGGGCGAAGAAGTCAATCCCTATCTCAAGGCGATTCCGGGTCTCAAAACGATGATCAGGGATTCTTCCGGCGAAACGTATATTTTGAAAAATCCGGCGCTCGTCACGCGCGAGATTTCAATCCTTGCGGATCAGAGGAACGTCTTCAAATTCCATATCACCAGTCTCAAGCCGCTCAACCCCGGAAACGCGCCGGATGCTTTTGAACGCCGTGCGCTTCAGGCTTTTGCCGGAGGCATCCGGGAACAATACGGCTTTGAAGAAACCGGGAAAGGCCGGGTGTTTCGTTACATGGCGCCCCTTCCCACGGAGGCGTCCTGTCTGCGCTGCCATGCCCATCAGGGCTATAAGGTGGGCGACGTGCGCGGCGGGATCAGCGTCAGCATCCCTGCGGAGGACACTATCCGCAGGATGCAGGCCAATAGAATTTATCTGGGCGTCTCCGTGTTCGGTGTCATCGCGATCATCATCGCGATTGTTTATTTCATTGCCAGATATTTCATCAAAGATCTGAAGCTGGCCGAGCGGCAACTCTACCATATGGCCACCATGGATTCACTGACCGGCGCCTACAACCGGCGCGAGGGGTTTAATCGCATTGAGGTCGAGGCGATACGGGCCTCGCGTACGCAAACGCCTCTTTGCGTCATTATGCTGGATCTTGATCACTTTAAAATCATCAACGACACCTACGGCCACCAGGCGGGCGACGATGTGCTGAAGTGCGTATCCGGAAAAATACACAAGGCTCTGCGTGCATCGGATATTCTCTGCCGTTACGGCGGCGAGGAATTTTTGATTCTGGCGACGGAGACAGACATTGAAAAATCGAAATTCCTGGCGGAAAGAATCCGTCGGTTGATTGAAGAGGAGCCCGTGAATAGCGCAGAGGTAAAGATTCACGTGACGGCCAGTCTCGGCGTGGCGCAGTACCAGCCGGATGAAGCCTACGAGTATATGATCTTCCGAGCCGACAAGGCCCTTTATCAGGCCAAGCACAATGGCCGCAACCGTGTTTGCGTCGGCTGAAAATTAGCAAAAGGAGAACAAGCATGGAAAATATATCCCACATCGCCTGGTTGCCGGTCTATAGCGTCAATGATGAAAGTCTCGATGCTCAACACAGAAAGCTCTTTGACATTGTCAACCGGCTCGTGGATGTTTATGAAAGTGGTTCCGGAGATTTGCTGCCGGTGATTAAAGAACTGATCGGTTATTTATCCATTCACTTTCAGGACGAACATAAAGTGATGATGAGCATGAACTATCCCCACTTTGCGGCTCACTGCTGCGAGCATGGAAGATTTACGGATCAAGTTGAAGAGTATCTCCGGGATTACAAAGAAGGCAATCAAGATCTGGGATTCAAGATGGTGGTTTTTCTCAAGGACTGGATTCGCGATCATACGTCCAAGCTGGATGTGCAATACGGGGAATATGAGCGCAAGAAATTTTATTGAGCCTCACATCCCGCCGCCCTTTAGACGGACGACGGGATTTGAGGTTTGCCTTTAGGCGGATCGGATGGAAACTTTTATCCCACAGCTCACTACATTTTACGCGGCCTGAATGTTGATTTTCTTCGGTTTCACTTTTTCCGCTTTCGGCAGTTCCAGGCGCAAAACGCCGTTTTTGACGGTGGCTACAATTTTATCGCGGTCGATTTCATCCGAGAGCGTAAACACTCTCTCATAATCGCCGATTTCATATTCCGAGTACATCATCGTCGCATCCTTAACCCGGCCGTTTTCCACACGACCGATAATCGTCAGTAAGTTTTTTTCCAATCCGATTTCGACTGTTTTTTCATCAACGCCCGGCATGTCGGCGATTAAATACAAGGCTTCCTTGTTTTCATAAATATCCACTCTCGGGACGAATGTTTTGACGTTGCGAATTCGTTCCGTGGCCGATATGTTTTCAGTTTTCTGTAAATCTTTTTCGATCATGGCGGCGAACCTCCTTATCTGGTCTATTTAATGATAATCCTCTTGGGCAGATCTTCCTGCATTCGGGGCAATGTGATGATCAGGATTCCTTTTTCATACTTTGCTTCCACCGCCTCCGGATTCACCTGAAAAGGCAGTTGAATGTTGCGCTTGAAGTTGCCGATGCCCCTTTCCTGCCGCAGATACATCTTTCCTTCCTCCGGAGAGGCCACCGCAGCCGCAGCCGCGATCGTCATAATATCTCCCTCTACGGATATGTCCATTTTCTCCGGATCGATTCCAGGCAGTTCCGCCGTAACCACGGCGGTGTGATCTTTTTCCCAGATGTTAATGGCGGGATACTCCTCGGGTGACCTTTGTCCGACATTGGAAAAAAGCCGGTTCATTTCCCGCTGCAACTGCAACATTTCCGGCATCACACCGGAAAGCTTCCGAACTCTCCATAAACTTGGACTGAACATGAACTTTCCTCCCTTTTAAGCAATAATTTTTGTAAGCAATTGCTCTTATTGCTTATTTTTAAATTTCGAGCAAAATATAAGAATGAAAAAAATCTTGTCAAGAGTCCCGAAGCTTGCCCTGCGGCTGTTGTCGTCAATGGATGACCTCTAAGGGGAAAGTGGCATAAAAATCGCCCCTCTGCCCTTGACACACTTTGGCCCCGTTCTTATATTAGGCCCGCTTTAAACATCGGTTTTTAAAGGAACTACGGTAAATAATCATGAAAGATCATATTGTTAAAATATTCCGGGAAAGCAACCGCGTCAAAGAGGCCTTTATCAACGATAATCTGGGGAAGCTGGCCAATGTGATTGAGGCGGTGACCGCTGCGTTAAAAGCCGGCAATAAGGTCATGATTTTTGGCAATGGCGGATCAGCGGCGGACGCTCAGCACATCGCCGCGGAATTTGTCAACCGGTTTATCATCGAAAGGCCTCCGCTTCCGGCGATTGCGCTGACAACGGATTCATCCGTTCTGACCAGTATCGGCAACGATTACGATTTTTCGGAAATTTTTTCCAAGCAGATCCGGGCGCTGGGGCAGCAAGGTGATATCGCCTGGGGCATCAGCACCAGCGGCAATTCGCCAAACGTACTCAAAGCGCTGGAGCTTGCCAAAAAAATGGGGCTCACAACACTGGCATTTACCGGGAAAGACGGCGGAGCCATTGCGCAGATTGCGGATTATGCGCTCAATGTGTCATCTTCCAGCACGGCGCGCATTCAGGAAACGCATATTACGGCGGGTCATGCGATCTGCGAGCTTGTAGATATTAAATTGTTCCAGAAACCGGATTTAAAATAAGAAGCAGCAGGAGCGGGAGTGAAAACGAAAAAAGATCACGGTGACAAAAAAATAAAGGTGGAAAGCGAAGCGACGGATCCTGCCGTAGACGAAACGGCGGATGACGAAAGACAAAATCTCACAGCAGCGCTCGCGGCAAAAGAAAAAGAAGCGAAAGAGAATTACGACAGCTATCTGCGGACGCTGGCCGACCTCGACAATTACAAAAAACGCGCGGCACGGGATAAAGCCGATACCATTAAATACGGCAAGGAAGAAATTGTTAAAGATATTTTACCATTTCTGGACAGTCTGGATCGCGCCCTGGAGCATTCGGACAGCGCGGATGCGCAGGCCTTCAAAGACGGTATCGCGCTGATGCAGGAACAGTTGCTGTGCTGCCTGAAAAAGCATGGGGTCGAGCGCATTGAAAGCGCGGGAGCGGATTTTGATCCCAACATCCACGAGGCGCTGATGCAGGTGGAAAGCGCGCAGCATGAAAACAATCAGATCGTCCATGTGATGGAAAAAGGCTATTTGCTCAACGGCAGGCTTATCCGGCCGTCGAGAGTATGTGTATGCAAAAAGACAAGCAAAGATAATAAAGGATGTGCAATAAACGAGGAAACTGGTGAATAAGGAGGAAGAAAATGGGAAAGATTATCGGAATTGATTTAGGAACTACAAATTCATGCGTGGCCATTATGGAAGGCGGCGACCCCGTGGTTATCGCCAATCAGGAAGGCAATCGCACCACGCCGTCCATTGTTGCTATTACGGAAAGCGGTGAGCGTCTGGTGGGCCAGGTGGCCAAAAGACAGTCGATTACAAATTCGGAAAATACAGTTTACGCCGTGAAAAGACTGATCGGCAGAAAATACAGCTCCAAGGAAATTCAGTATGATGTGAAGATTACGGCGTACAAAATTACCGAAGCGGGCAATGGCGACGCGCAGGTCACCGTGCGCGGCAAGAATTATTCGCCGGCGGAAATATCAGCGATGATTCTTACCAAGATGAAACAAACCGCCGAGGACTATCTGGGCGAAAAAGTAACAGACGCCGTCATCACGGTGCCGGCTTACTTTAATGATTCGCAACGGCAGGCGACCAAAGATGCCGGTAAGATTGCCGGGCTCAATGTCCTGCGCATCATTAATGAACCGACGGCTGCGGCGCTGGCCTACGGTCTGGATAAAAAGAAAGATGAAAAAATCGCCGTATTCGATCTGGGTGGCGGCACGTTTGATATTTCTATTCTGGAGTTGGGAGAAGGCGTCTTTGAAGTCAAGTCCACCAACGGCGACACGCATCTCGGCGGCGAAGACTTTGATCAGCGGGTCATGGATTATCTGGTGGGCGAATTCAAAAAAGATCAGGGCATTGATCTAAGAAACGACAAAATGGCGCTGCAACGTCTGAAAGAAGCGGCCGAAAAAGCGAAGATGGAACTTTCCACCACCATGGAAACGGACATCAACCTGCCGTTTATCACGGCAGACGCGTCCGGCCCCAAGCATATGAACGTAAAACTTTCGCGCGCCAAGCTCGAATCGCTGGTTGAAGAGCTGATCGACAAAGTGATTGGCCCCTGCCAGACGGCGATCAAAGACGCAGGCATGACCGCGAAAGATATTGATGAAGTTATTCTGGTCGGCGGGATGACGCGTATGCCGCGCGTTCAGCAGAAGGTCAAGGAGATTTTCGGCAAGGAACCGCACCGGGGTGTGAATCCCGATGAAGTCGTGGCGGTCGGCGCGGCCATTCAGGGAGGCGTACTGGCAGGCGATGTCAAAGACGTTCTCCTCTTGGATGTGACCCCGCTTTCGCTGGGTATTGAAACGCTGGGCGGCGTTATGACGCGTCTTATCGAGAAGAACACGACGATTCCCAGCAAGAAAAGCCAGATATTTTCGACGGCAGCCGACAATCAGCCTGCAGTAAGCATTCATGTCTTACAGGGCGAGCGCCAGATGGCTCCGGACAACCGGACACTGGGACGTTTTGAACTGGTGGGCATTCCACCCGCTCCGCGCGGCGTGCCTCAGGTTGAAGTGACATTTGATATTGACGCCAACGGTATTGTTCACGTCCACGCCAAAGATCTGGGCACCGGCAAAGAGCAGAGCATCAAGATTACGGCCTCCAGCGGTTTGAGCGAGTCTGAAATTGAAAAGCTGGTTAAAGACGCGGAGATGCACGCGGAGGATGACAAGCGCCGCAAGGAACTGATCGAAGCCAGAAACCACGCCGACTCTCTGGTGTATTCCGTGGAGAAGAACGTTAAGGAATTCGGCGATAAAGTGGATGTGGCGGAAAAAACGAAAATAGAAGAAGCCATCGCCAACGTCAAAAAAGTAATGGAAAGTGATGATCTGGAAGCCATCAAAAAGGCTCAAGATGAGCTGATGAATGTGTCGCACAAACTGGCAGAAGCCATGTACGCCAAGACGGCCGGCTCTCCGGGAGGGCCGGGGGCAGCCGGCGGTGCGGGCGAAGCGGGTGCGGATCAGGCATCCGGCAAGAAGGATGATGACGTCGTTGACGCGGATTTTGAAGAAGTGAAAAAGTAATTCCCTGATTCCCCAAAGCCCGGAACCGTCAAACCGGTTTCGGGCTTTTTTTATCGACCTGTCCGGGGAAATATTATACAATGCACTCGGAAGCTCGGGGGCGCCGTGAAGCAGATCAAATTATTGTATAGAATCATGATTATCTCCGTCCTTAGCGTTTCGCTTGCGCTGATGGCGTCGATGGGCCCAGCCTGGGCATCCCCTAAAAAAACAGCATCATCCGGCGAGACCGATGCCTGTCCGGCAACGCTGCTTGAAAATAAGGATTTCTTCCCGGCGCTGCTTGAGGCGATTGATGAAGCGCACAGTGAAATATTTATTTCCATTTTTTCCTTCAAAGCCGGCGTACATTCCAACAGTTACCCCGATCAGATTCTCGCTCATCTGGGGCGTGCCGTTAAAAGAGGCGTTCAGGTGAAAGTGATTCTGGAAGTGACGTCCGATCGCGCAAATGACCTGACCGTACAAAACATGAAAACCAAGACGCTGCTGGAAGAAAAAGGCGTGACGGTGTATCTGGATTCACCTCAAAAAACGACACACACAAAACTTGTTTTGGTGGATGGGCGCAAAGTGTTTCTGGGGAGTCATAATTTTACATCATCGGCGCTCAAGTATAACAACGAAATATCGGTTTTAATCGAGCAGCCCCAACTGGCCCGGAAAGTTCGCAATTATCTGTTGAAAATTATGAAGGAGGCAAAATGAGACATTATCGCCTTTGCAGCGTCATAACTGTTTTATTCCTGATTGTTTTTTTGGCCGGCTGCGCCCAAATCGCCTGGGTCGGCAAACTTTTGTCTCCCCCGGCCCCCGCCCCTCAGGGGCAGGCAACGGCTGCAAAGCCCGTGGTGAGTCCAGAAGCTGCAAAAACGGTGGAGATGAAACCGGCCGAAACAAAAATACCGGAGAGCGGAAAACCGGAAGCGAAGCTGCCGGATGTTAAAGGAACTGAGGCCAAATCACCGGAAGCCGGTCCTGGCGAAATCAAGCCTGCATTAATGACACCTATGGAGCCTAAACCCCCGGAGATCGGCAAACCGCTGTTATCGCCTGCAGTCGTTGTGAATCGCAACGCCATTGGATGCATTTTCCCGCTTTCCGGCCGGTTTTCCGAAGCGGGCAACAAGGCGCTCGATGCTGTTTTGTTGTCGGCTGAGACATTCAATCAGCGTTATTCGTCGCCGTGGAAGGTTGTTGTCGCCGACTCCGGTGAATCACAAGACGGTATGCAAAAAGCTGTCGTCTATCTGGCCGAACAGGCCCATGTGATGGCGATTATCGCCGTGGCCGGGTCATCTGAAGCGGCGGATGCGGCCCTGGAAGCGGAAAAAAGAAAGGTGCCGTTGATTCTAATTACGTCGAGGGAAGGCATCACCGAGGGTCACAACTATGTGTTCCAACACTTTCTTACACCGACGCAGCAAATGCAGGCGCTGGCCAGATACGCGCTCGACAGGATGAATGTTGCCATTTTCTCTATCCTCTATCCCCAGGATGATTATGGTGAAGAAATGGTTCGCCTTTTCCGACGGGAAATTCAGAAAGTGGGTGGAAAGATCAACAAAGCCATCCCCTACAACAAAACGCAGACGGATTTTTCCGAGCAGATCGGCAAACTGACGGGGCAAAAGTTGGAAACGTCGGACAAGTCTTATGCGTCGCAGCAGGACGCTAAAGCCAGGATGTTTGTCGATTTTGAAGCGCTGTTTATTCCGGATTCCCATCTCCGGCTTAAGATGATTACATCGCAACTGGCTTTTTATGACGTCAAGGGGTTTAAAATTCTAGGGACGAGCTTGTGGCATTCACCGGATTTGCTTAAAAAGGGTTCTGAATATTTGGAAGGGGCCGTCTTTGCCGATAGTTTTCTGGCAAATGGTTTTCTTCCGGAAACGAATGATTTTGTCGATGTTTATTATTCGGCGTACAGTCGGGAGCCGGAAAATATTGACGCCCTGTCCTATGATACGATGGAAATGATCCTGGGGATTCTGGAAGATGAAAAAGTGAAAACCCGTGACGACTTTAGCCAGTCTCTGTTGGCCTTGGACCGCTTCCAGGGGGCAACGGGCAGTGTTTATTTTCGCGGCAGTCACGTTGCCCAAAAAAATGCTTTTATAGTCAAGATCCAAAACGGGAAACTGGGACAGGTGAAATAAAACAGGTAATAGGTTATGGGCGATAGGAAACAGGAATGAGAATTTTGTTGACGAATGATGACGGGATTTATGCGCGGGGACTTTCCTCTCTTCACGAGGAGCTCTCGAAAGAGGCTGATTGTCTGATCGTCGCACCGGAAATTGAACAAAGCGCAGTCGGTCATGCTATAACATTATTTAGGCCGCTAATGGTTCGCAGTGCAACCAAGGGCGGCAATTTTCTGGGTTATGCGGTTTACGGAACGCCTGCGGATTGCGTGAAAATCGGCATTAAGGAACTGGCGGGGCAGCTTCCGGACATGGTGGTTTCAGGTATCAACCGCGGCTCCAATTGCGGAAACAATGTGATTTACTCCGGTACGGTTTCCGCCGCCACGGAAGCGGCGATGATGGGAGTGACATCCCTGGCTGTTTCGCTGGATACGCATAAGGAATCGGACTTTACCTTTGCCGCCCGGATGGCCCGCAAGATGGTTCGCCTCATTGCCGCAAACCCCGTGCTGGCAGGCGGCGCTTTCAACGTCAATATTCCGTGTCTTCCGGAAGACCAGATTCGAGGGATTGCAGTCGTTCGCCAGGGCAAAGGCCGGGTCATCGAATCCTTCGAAAAACGCGTCGACCCCAGGGACAATATTTATTACTGGATGTCGGGAGAAAAAGTATCCGGCGAAAAGGAAATTGAAACGGACATCGGCGCACTTGCCGCAGGTTATGTTACCGTGACGCCTATTCAGTTTGATCTGACCCGGTATGATTTGCTTGAGACCCTGAAAAATCTGGTGGACTCTAATCTTTGATTCAATCTGCAGGGAACAGTCAAGCTGGTCTGGCGCATATTCGGGCGACCGTTCCCTGCAGAATCTGAAATCACGACTTCTTCTTGTTGACCTCATCCTTGAGTCGTTTGATATGGCCGCGGCCCAGGCCTTTCACTTCGCAGCCCAACTTGAGATACTGGCGGATATGGTCGTCGTCGAGAATGCCGAAACAGTCGATGACGGCTATGGGATGGCCGGCGGCCCGGACGATTTTGGCCGGGTTGAGCTTGAGATACGCTTCATGTCGGACGGCCAGGACCAACGCGTCGATATCCTTTAGAGACTTATTTAAATCCTTCTGCACCCGCAGGTCTTTGAGCTTTTTCTGATTGCGGAAGAAAACGGACTTACTGCTTGCGGGATAATCGTCCTGATTTTCAAATTCAAACCAGTGATCGACATAAGGATCGTGCACGCGGATTTCAGCGCCCATTTCAGAAAGCCTGCGGATAAGAATTTCCGAGCCGCTGTAGCGTGTGTCGCCGACGTCCTCGCGATAGGAAGCGCCCAGAATCAGAATTTCCGCGCTGGCGACGGGCAGGCTCATGTTGCGCAAGGCGTCGCGCACCAGTTGGGCTGCGTGCAACGATCGCGTATCGTTGATATCAATGGCCATCGGCGTCATCTTAAACGTGTCGTCTTCAAACCCCAGAATGTGCCGGTTGGCCCAAACGCCCAGACCTCCGTCTTTCGGCAGACAATAACCACCGATGCCGGGACCGGGAAAAATCATATTGGAATGCGTCGGTCGCACTTTGATGGCCGAGATGACTTTGATGATGTCCACGCCGTTTCTTTCGGCAAACAGGCTCCACTCGTCGAGAAACGCCAAAATCGTGGCCCGGTAACTGTTTTCGACCACCTTGGCTGTTTCCGATTCAATCGGCCGGTCCAATACAGTGAGCGGAAATTTTTTGGTGTTGAGCACTTCGTTTAAGAACTTGACGACCCTTTCTTTGGATTCTTCATTGACGCCGGAGCAGACGCGCCAGAAATCGCGGATCGAGGCGACATAATCCCGACCGGGCATGACGCGTTCATAACTGTGGGCGATGAGCGGATCGCTTTTGATGCCTCGTTGGCGGAAGACTTTCCTCATGGCTGGAAGCGCCACCTGTTCGGTTGTGCCCGGGGCTACGGTGGTCTCAATGAGAACCAGACAGTGGGGCAAAATACGATGGGCGATGATATCAAAGGATTCTTCGAGCGCCGACATTTCCACCTGACCGTTTCGGACGTTGCCCAGTTCATTTTTGGCGTAGTCGAGTTGAACATCCACGACGACGACGTCGGCATGCGTCAGGACATCGTAGACGAAGGTGGCAACGAGGGTCTTCTTGTCCAATACGCAGCGTCGGATCATCGGGTCGACTTCGGGATCTTCCGCCTTGACCGGCGACACGCCTTCATTGAGCTTGGGGATTTTCCAGTAGCTTCGGGTGCTGGGCCGCTGCATGCCGATGACGAATTTGCCGGACTTGCCTTTGCTGTCGGTGGTGTCGGCGATGATCGCCGCCATGACGGAGCCGACAAACCCCACGCCCATGACGACAACAACCTCCTGCTTCTTTTTACGGGCCTGGGCGACCAGTTTATCGATTCGGGCGATTTCATGTTTGTAGTCATCTTTTTCGGGTAATGCGTACTTGATGCCGTCGGGGCTGATGGAAACAGGTTGATTCATGAGGGGACCTCCGTATTTAAAGTTTAGGTTTCAACGAATCAGGAGCACCGGAATGGGACTGCTGCGGATTACCTGTGAGGTCGTGCTGCCCAGCAGCAATTCGCGCAGTCGGTTGTGGCCGTAAGCGCCCATGACCATTAACTCCACCGCGCCTTCCCGGATGAATTTGAGGATTTCGTCCGGTTCCTTCCCGGACAGAACGATCACTTCACAGTCCGCCTGATCGCGAGTCTCGTCCGGCTGATTCATCTCTTCAATCTGTGCGGAGAGCTGGGCCGCTTTTTGGGCATCCGCTGTGATGATGACGACCGTGATCGGCCACTTGGTTTTTACGGAAAGGGAAAGGGACAACTGTAAGGCTTTTTTTGCAGGCGGGCTGCCGTCGTATGCCAGGCCCATACTTTCGATTTCGCGGAACTTCTCCGGAGTCACCAAAACCGGTTTTCCCGAATGGCGAATGACGGCTTCGGCAACCGAACCGAGCAGGCCGCCTTCCTTGAGGTGGAAATGCTCGCCTTTTCTGGCCATCAAAATCAAATCCGCGTTTTGGGCCTCTTCAATGATGACGTCGCTGATTTTGCCGACGGTTTTTTTGCTGTGGCAGTCAACGCCTGCCGTCTTGCAGCGTTGATCAAAATCTTTAAGCACAGCATCGGCTTTTTCCTTGAGGGATTTTTCGACGGCTTCAAAAAAACCGTCATAGGGCGGCATGCCGACCGTTGCGGAAATATCCGTCATTATCGGCCCCTGAATCAGGTAGACATCAATGACGTGCAGACCCGCAAGCGTCGCGTCGAGTTTGGGTGCAATATACAGGCCGAAATCAACAGCCGTTGCGCTGCTGGCTGATCCGTCCACAGGAATGAGAATCGTGTGAATCATGATGTCTTTCTCCCTTAGCCCAGACTGTCATTATTTATGCTTTTTATCAAAGTGGGTCAGGTCATGCAAAAGACCGGCAATGTCTTTTTCCGACCAGACGCGGCCCTCGTCATCTTCCGTGCTGTCCTCGTCGATATGAACGCCGCTTTCGGTGTAAGCCAGAAATTTCCCTTTCAGGTTTCCGCTCACGTAAACCGCTTTTTCTTTGACCTGCCCGTTTTTATAGTAGGCGATGTAGTCGCCGTCGCGTTTGTCGTTCTTAAAAGAGCCTTGCTCCTTGATTTGCCCGTTTTTGTAATAACAGGTATATTGTCCCTCGAATTTTCCGCTGATAAAATGTTCTTCTTCGCGCAATTCACCTGATTTGAAGTACCTGCGATAGATGCCGTCTTGCTTTCCGATTTTGTAATGTTCTTCTTCCCGCGCATGCCCGTTTTCATGATAGGACAGGTAAGGGCCGTCCATCTTGTCGTTGACATAGCTCGCTTTTTCACGGAGCTGCCCGTTGGCGTAGAAGCTGACGGCTTCACCGTGTCTTTTGCCGTGCGAAAAACGCATCTGGGCCATGATCTGACCATTGGCGAAATAGGATGTGTATTCACCCTGGATTTTTCCTTCCAGCATATGCTTTTTTTCTTTAACCGCGCCGCTCGGGTAATGAGTAATGGTTTCTTTGGGCATGATCTGATTTACCGACTCCTTTGGATTTTAAAACCTGAATCCCACCGTCAGCATCGCATCGAGCTGCATACTTTCGATTTTATGCTCAATATCCCAGTGGTATCCGGCATAATACCACCGGCCGTCTTCGAAAGTATCCGCGTAGACGTGACTGTCCTGTGTCCCCCGTGCGTTATAGTAGAGAAGATTGAGGCGCAGGCCGGCAAACCAGTGGTCCGTAAAAGCATAGCTTCCCTGCAGGGAGCCTTTCAGGGCGAATCCCTTGGCGTCTGTGGTCATGATCCGGTTGCGCAGCAGATGCGTGTCTTCATCTTTGGCCCACAGATAAGGCGAGCCGCCGATGCTGCCTGAAATATCAAACCGCTTGATTTTTGATTTAAAGAGCAATTCCGCATAAGGCATCTTCAACCAGGATTTGTAAGTTACCACCGGACCGCCTGCATAATCATGTCCCCAACTGGGTTCCCGGGGATACCATTGATCGAGGTTGCCGGCCACCCAGTGATAATCCTGATACATAAAACCCAGGCCTACGCCCAGGGAAAAAGAAGCATTACCCCCGAACTGCCGATCCAGAAACCAGTAGCGTATGGACCCATCTGCAACATAGCCCTGAAAATCAGTGACGCTTTCCGAATAAATGTCCGGTGTGCCGCCGTAAAGATCCGGATCATAGTCCCAGTCGGAGTCTTCCATTTTGCCGCCAAGATGGGTTGTCAAGTTGCGCGCCAATGAGCCCCGCAACTCCCATCGTTTGCCCAGGCGAACTTCACCCCCTAATTCGGCCATGACGACGTTGATCGGCCACTTGAGCTCGCTTATGGGAAAGTGATCCGTACCGGATGTGCCTTCTGTATAATTATGCCATTCTCCGCCGATGCGATATCTGACGTTGCCGATTTTTTGTCCGGTGGAAACCCAGAGGGTCGCGCGTTCGTTGGAAATTGTTCCATATCGTCTATGGAGACTATTCACATCCGAAGCCACGGTTGGAATGGCCGCCTCCGGTGTGTTTTCCGCAGACAAGCTTCCGGCGAAGATAAGAAAACAGATCCCCATGACTGCAAGCGCGCCAATCGTTTTCTTCAACATATGCTATCTGCCTTTCACTTCAGGGTATCGGTAATTCAGTAATTTTTTAAACAATCCTATAGGATAATGCAACTAAAAATAACGATGGCCCGACAAATTTTGTTTACTTTTTTCCAAAAGGCTATTAGGGTTTGACAGCCATGCAACTTGTTCCATATAATGAACAAATAATGAGTAATAAAGAGTGTAAAGAATGATTGTTGCCAATTTAGACACAACAAGAGTTGCCATCATCGGGCCGGGACGCCTGGGAACGGCATTTGCCTATAAACTGGGGCGCGACAACAAGCGTGTGGCGATTTACTATCACAATTCGGATGTCTGCAAGGCCATCAATCGCGACCATCTGAATCCGATTCACTTAACGGAAGACCTGGCGCGCCGGACAGGTGATATGGATTCGGTGCCCCGTCTCGCGTCGAAGGTTTATGCCACAAACGATTTGGAGCATATCGTTGAGACGAACGACTTCATCATCCTCGCGGTCACCATGAACCGGCTGCCGGAATTGCTGAATTATCTCAAGCCGATGATTGATAAAAAGTCGGGTGACACCTGCCTGATTTCGCCTATCAAGGGTCTGATTTCCGATGAAATTTCGACCGAGCTGATTACGCCTTCGCAGCTCATCCGCAATTATCTTTACAATCTGGAACATAAATACCAGGTGGCGTGCATCGGCGGGCCTTTTTTTGACGTGGACATCGCCCTGGGAAAGCCGGTTTGCGTGACCGTTGCGGGCCAGAGGCGGACGGCCAATATTATCCGCGACCATCTGCTGATGTTCAACCGCAAGGAACTCAACGCCTATTACAATTTTGATATGATCGGCATAGAGGCCTGCGGCGCGCTCAAAAATATCGTTGCCAATATCAAAGGTCTGGCCGATTCGCTGGATTTAGGCGACTCGATTCCCGGCACTATCTTTACCCGGTCCGGCGTGGAAATCCGGTCGCTTTCGCGCCTTTTAGGCGGACATTTCCAGGCCTTTCATTCTCAGGCCGGCGTCGGCGATATGTACGTTACGATTTCATCGCTTGCGAGCAAGAACTACCGCTACGGAAAATATTTCTATGAGCTCTATACGGGGAACCCCATAGAAACCAACCTGCGCGTCCTCGGGAAAATAGACGGCACGCCGGAAGGTCCCAATACCATTCGCAACGTCTACAAGTATCTGGAAAAGAAAAACATGTACAGTCCGCTCTTTTCCTGTGCATACAATATTTTCAACAAGGGCGGCAGTAAGGACGCCATTAAGGATATGATTATTCACGCCTGTCAGTTCGACAAACGGAAAAACGAATACATCGGGCCTTTTTCCCGGATGATGTACCGGTTGATTCCGGATTACTGGTACCGGCGTGACCGGGAAATTTTTGATTGACGAAGAATGAATGGCTGAAGGCAATCGAAGATCGATACGCCGCTTAATCGGCAGGAAGTTGCGGGAAAAAAGAAAACCGCGCACCGGGGAAGTCGCTTCGCAAAGTTTTGAAACCAACGACGGACAGAAAAATATGTGGAAACAGAAAATCGCAACGCCTGAAGACATCCTTTCGAAAATTGAACCGGGCATGAGCATCTTCCTGGGCGCCGGGATGGCCGAGCCGCGTACGCTCGTCAAGCACTTGATGGAATCAGGGCAGTCCAATCTTCAGGATTTGGAACTCATTCAATTGGTCAGTTTGGGCGACGCCGTGGCGATCGACGAACGTTATGCCAGGAAGTTCCGTCTGAAAACTTTCTTTTCCGGCTGGCTGGCTTCCGAGTCGATCAGCGCCGGCCGCGTGGATTTAATTCCCAGCCGGTTTTCGCGCATTCCCTGGCTGTTTAAAACCGGCGCCATCAATATCGACGTGGCTTTTATCCAGGTGACCCCCCCGGATGACAACGGTTACGCCTACCTCGTGGGTGCGTCCGCCGAGAGGCAGGCGATGGAAGCCGCCAAAATCATCGTCGGCGAAATCAATTCCGGCGTGCCCCGGACCATGGGCGATACGCTGGTGAATATGTCGGATTTCCATTATCTGACCGAAGCCACCGAACCGCCGTTTTACGTTGGCCGCTGGCCGCTCCAGGATGTTTATCTGAAAATTGCCGCCAATGTGGCCTCCGTGTTGGAAGACGGCGCATGCATTTCTTACGGCATCGGGCCGCTTTATGAGGCCCTGGCCAAGACGCTTGCGGCCAAAAAGAATCTGGGTGTTCACTCGCCTTTTTTCACCGACGCTCTGATGGATCTGGTCAAAAGCGGGGCGGTGACCAATCGCCATAAGGGCATCTTCCGGGGCAAGTCCTGCGCCTCCTATGTCATCGGCACCAAAGACCTGATGCAGTGGCTGGATTTGAATCCCCTGGTGGAATTTCAGCCTCAGGATATTGTGATGGATCCCCGCAATATCGGACTCAACGACAACATGGTGTCCATCTTTCCGGCCAGAAAAGTAGATTTAACCGGGGATGTCGCCTTGCACACCGGCAAGGGCAATGTCACCGCCGGACCGGGCAATGTCCAGGAACTCTTTTGGGGAGCGGCGCTTTCCAAAAACGGAAGAACCATCTTTGCGCTGCCTAGCCGCAACCGCAAGGGAGAGCCGAATATTCTTTTATCGGTTGACAAATATCCTTTCCAATTTACCAACCGCGAATCGATGGATCTCGTGGCGACGGAATACGGCGTGGCCTTTCTCATGGGGAAGACCTTGCGCGAACGGGCGCAGGCGCTCATTGAAATCGCCCATCCCGACGACCGCGCCGAACTGGTGCGGCAGGCCAAAGAAGCCAAAATGATTTACGCCGATCAGATTTATTTTGCCGACTCCGGATATCTGTATCCGGACAAGATTGCCTGTTCCCATAAATTCAAAGACGGCTTGACCGTCCGCTTCCGGGCGATCAAGCCGTCCGATGAAGACGAAATGCGACGCCTGTTTTACCGGTTTTCGGACCAGTCCGTCTATTACCGCTATTTCAGTCCGATCAAGACCATGCCGCACAAAAAAATGCAGGAATACGTCAACGTGGATTACCGCTTCACGATGTCGATTGTGGCCATCATTGACGATTCCGGCGTGGAAAAAATCATCGGCGAGAGCCGATATGTCCGATCTCAGATGGACTCCTTTGCCGACACCGCTTTTATTGTGGATGAACATTATCAGGGCCGGGGGCTTGCTACCTACCTCTTTAATTTGCTGATCAAGGCGGCGCGGGAAGAAGGCATTCCCGGTTTCCGGGCGGATGTCCTCGAAAACAACAAAGCCATGCTCAAAGTTTACGAAAAAGCGCCGTTCCCCGTGCAGACGGTTCTTGCCGGCGGCGTGTATAAAATCACCATCCCCTTTCAGACGACATAAACCGCTAAGAATTCGTTTTGTTTTGATTGAATGGGCGGATGTCATTACGGTATGTGCGTCGGGTCGAGCGTCGGAAAGTCAAACAGGATGGGGGTGCACGTTCCCTTGGTGATGACTTTCATGGTGCAAGGGAGGCGCTTACCGGTTTGAATGCCGTGTCGCGTGAGGAAATCCTTGCTAAGCGAGGAAGAATCCTTGAGGGCGAGAAACCATTGACGGCCTTTGACTCCGGCGAATTCCTCCTGGATGATGTCTTGCGGGTGGAACGAGAACTTGATCTCGTAGGTTCCGGAACGATCCTGTTTGGGACTGACGGAAACAATTTCCGCCTCGCCTTTGTAGGATTTATACGCACACGGTCCGCCGATCAGTGGTGCAGGCGAGGATGCCGCCGCCTGATCGCAGCATAAGAAAGGCACAATCAAGGTCGTAAGTAGAATCATCGCGGCAAAGCCGATGCACTGCCTGGACAGAAAACCGGTCGCAATATTCATGACAGTCCCTCTCTCCTTTTTATCCGTCTTGTTTCGGTTCTTTCCGTTTAAGCGCCGCATGGATGAATCGGGCAAAAAGCGGATGGGGGTCGGTCGGCCGGGATTTGAATTCCGGATGAAACTGGCAGCCCAAATACCAAGGGTGATCCTCAATTTCCACAATTTCCGCAAGCGTGCCGTCCGGAGACGCGCCTGTGATGCGCAGGCCTTTGTCGGTCAAGAGCTTCTTGAAGTCATTATTGAATTCATAACGGTGACGATGCCGTTCCGATATTTCTTTTTGTCCGTAGGCGTCAAAAGCAAAAGAAGGTTCCAAAACGACGCAGGGCCAGGCGCCCAGGCGCATGGAAGCTCCCTTGTCGCGAACATCGCGCTGTTCGGGCAGCAGATCAATCACGGGATATTTTGTGGTTAAATCAAATTCGGAGCTGTTGGCTTTGGTGAGGCCGCAGATGTTGCGGGCGTATTCGATCACCGCCATCTGCATCCCCAGACAAATTCCGAAATATGGAATTTTATGAACCCGCGCATACTCGGCCGCCTGAATCATGCCTTCGATGCCGCGGTTGCCGAAACCACCCGGCACTAAAATACAGTCCACATCGGACAGATAGGGGGCCGCTCCGTCCTGTTCGATTTTTTCGGTATCGATAAATTTTAGTTTCACGCGGCAGTTGTTGGCGATCCCGCCATGAATCAGCGCTTCGTTCAGGCTTTTATACGAGTCGGTGAGATTGACGTATTTGCCTGCGATGCCCACGCAGACTTCGCCTGCCGGATTCGAAAATTTTTCGACAACGTTTTCCCATTCCGACAGCTTGGGACGCCCGGTCCACATATTGAGCAGTTCGATGATTTTTGCGTCCAGGCCTTCGCGATGATAAATCAGCGGCACTTCATAAATACAACTGACGTCTTTTGCCGTGAAGACGCAGCTGACTTCGACGTTACAGAAAAGCGCGATCTTGCCTTTGATCTCTTCGGATAGAAAATTCTCCGTGCGGCACAGCAAAATGTCCGGCTGAATGCCGATTTCCCGGAGCGCTTTGACACTGTGCTGCGTGGGCTTGGTTTTGACTTCGCCCGCGGTTTTAATGAAGGGCACCCAGGTTAAATGTACAAAGATGGCATTTTGCCGTCCTGCTTCGTTTCGAAACTGCCGGATGGCTTCCAGAAAAGGTAGGCTTTCGATATCGCCCACGGTTCCGCCGATCTCCACGATGGAAACATCGAAGCCCTCCGCAGTTTTACGGATGAAATCCTTGATCTCGTTGGTGATGTGCGGAATGACCTGGACGGTTTTGCCCAGATAGTCGCCGCGCCGCTCCTTGGTGATGACGGAGTAGTACACCTGACCGGTGGTGAGGTTGTTGCCCTTTCCCATGCGTGTGGATGAGAATCGTTCATAGTGTCCCAGGTCGAGGTCCGTTTCCGCGCCGTCGTCGGTGACAAAGACTTCGCCGTGTTGAAAGGGACTCATCGTTCCGGGATCGACATTGATGTAAGGATCGAGTTTCTGGTTGGTGACTTTCAATCCGCAGCATTCAAGCAAAGCGGACATGGATGCGGCAGCCAATCCTTTTCCTAAAGAAGAAAGCACACCGCCTGTAACAAAGATGAATTTTGTGTTTTTCATAATTCTAAAATAAAACCTCGCTATTTTTTAAAAAGATTCATGGACGGCGCCAGCGCCGACACATTTTGACCATAATCATCCATAATCGCCTGAAGCCAGACGACCCCCCGGGCGGAGACGTCTGCCGGCATGCCCTGAATGGTTTCGATATAGGGAATGCGGTTCAGTCCGACGTATTTTCCGAAATCGGCCAAGAACGCTTCTCGTAATTTATTTACAGTATCCGTCTGCGTGTTTTCTTGAAGCAGTCTCTCCATGTCGGGCATCCGGCCGCACAACTCCCGGCCGGTTAAAGACGCCTTTTGGACCATGTTTTTGAGCCTTGACAGCCGCTCTTTCCGGGCGAGCGCCAGATTGTCCATGGCGCCTTGGTAGAGAAACGTACCGAATGGCGCGGCGTCAAAAAAAGATTTCCGAACGGATGTGTACCAGGCCTCGAGTGCTTTTAAATTGGCCAGGTAGAGGATATTGTTTTCGACCAGACGCCTCAGATGGGGATAGGTCGCCGCTTTAAATGGCCGGACGATATTGGCGCGCGGCGCTTCGGCGATGAGCAGATGGTCGTCGGGGTAATCCTTGCGCAAGATAGAACCCGCCGCCACGACCGTGCCGAATCCCAAGCGCAGCGGGCCGACCATGCCGCCTTGCCCGCCCAGAAAAATCGGAGTTTGGTTGAGCATGACGCCGCGGGGGACGTCGCCGATGAGAGAGGGCGTTGCCTTGTCTCCATCGGGTGTAAAGTTGAAATGGATGTAGGAGCTGCCGACTTCGCTGTGATGGGCGCGGCTTGTTCCTCCGGCCATGAAGCAGTCGCAGAAATTGATGAGAGAGCCCAGCGTGACAAACGGGAATAAAATGGTGTGCTTCAACCCGACCGTGTGCGCGCCGCTCGCCTGTTCCTCCAGGATGCAACCTTCGCGGACATGAGCTCCCGCGCCCATGTTCGCGCCGTCGAGAAAAACGGAACGGCTGAAATAGCCGCCCTTCAAGTCCACGTTTGCGCCCAACTGACAGTTGTCCAGCGTCACCGGCGCGGAAGCTCCCAGTTTCACGCCGGCCGAGATGACGGTGTCCGGGCCATTAATTCGACAGCCGGGATAAATGACGACGTTTTGTCCGGAGATGCGCTCCGGAGAAACGTCGGAGCCTACGTACACACTTTCAGGATGGGGGACGGATACGCCTCTGGAAATTAACTGGCTTATGATGTCTTTGGATGTCGGGCGGGGTTCCGTCATGTTTGTCGCATACTTTCTTCTAGGTTCTTTTGGCCTTGATCTGATCGGCGATGGCTTCCACCTGTTCGCTGAAGAGGTCTTCGAGTGTGATGGATTCCAGGTACTCGTCGTGCCAGGGCAGGTTGTATTCGTTGACGAGGTTGCGGATGTCGTTGTAGCGGTACCCGAGCGCCTCTTTCTTTTCCATTGCCGTCAGGGTTTCATTGTAATTGATGTGGAGCAGCAAAAGATGATCCACGAAATTGTTTTCACCCAGAAGCGGAATGATGACGATCGGAACGCCGTCGGATTTGCCGCGGCCGATGTAGATGTGGCCGGTGCTGACGAGCATCCGCTTGGTTCCCATCAGCGGCGCGGGCTTGTCCGCGCGCGAGGCCATGCCGGCTGCCGCGCCGCCTTTGGCGCGGATCACGATCATCGATCCTTCCTCGGGATTGCCCTGATCGTCGAGCCTGCTTACGTCGTAAATCGTATAGCCCCGGATCAGCGACACGGCCGGCTGAAGACGGCTGATGGTCAGTACGTTGCGGTAAGTTAAATGCTTGATGGAAAATTTGAGGCTCTCCAAGGTGTCGAAAATAATGCCCTTGAGTTCTTTTTCTTTGCGGCTGGTTCCGACTGTGACGGTTTTGGCCTGATGGCGGATGGCGTCAATCGGACGCGTCAACTCGTCGATGGCCGCGCCCAGCGTGACATCCAGAAGATCAAACGGCGACGCCAGTTCATCCTGGCTTTTGAATTCCTGACGCATGTCCTGCAAGGGCAGCTTGCCTGTGGCGTATTTCACCAGCAGCATGAGATCGGTGACAATTTTTCCGCCCAGAACACCGAAGGCGCCGCTTTGCCGGTGCGTGTTGAATCGCCCGTAAAACTCGGTGATGACACGGCGCAAAGAGGCATCCGCGATCATTTCAAAAATGGTCGCATTCTTTTGGGGCATCCGGGTGAGCTCCGTGGCCAGGCGTCCTCTGAATTCGCGGAAGATCTGCGCCTCTTCATCGATGGCGCGCGCCGCGTAATAGCCCCATAAATGACCGGCCATTGTATTGAGGATCACCGGGAGAGGCGCGGGCGCGGTGGGGATGGCAATGACGGCGTCGGCCACGGCATCAAAGCGGGAATCGCCTTCGTCGGCGAAAACGATGACCGCTGATTTATGGGCTTTGAAAATGGCGGCGTCCTTGACCACGTCTTCCACAACCGCCTGCGGATTGCCGGATGCGCAAACTAAAATGAGCGGCTCAGCAGACAGGTCGATGTGTTTTTTATTTTCCACAATATCGGACGAAATGGTTTTGTAGCAAAGCTCGGAAAGTTTAATGCGGATTTCGTCGGCTGCCGCCTTGTTGGGGCCGCTGCCCACGATGGCCCAGTAGCGTTTGCCGGCAGTGATTTTCACCGTGGCGGCGATGGCGTCGCGTTTTTCGAAAATCCGGTTCATTAGACCGGGCGCGGATTCCAGATGCTTGAGCGCCGTTGCGATGTTTTCATCTGTTCTTGCTCCCAGGAGCTGAGCGAAGCATAACGCCAGCACCTGTCCTGCGACAATCTGGGCGTAAAAGGCTTTCGTGGAGGCCACCGACATTTCAATGTCGCGCCCGTCGCTGGTGTAAAAGACGCCGTGCGATTTGGCGGTAATGTCCGATTGCCGGCGATTGACGATGGCAATGATCTGCGCGCCCCGTTCCCGGGCCATGGCCACGGCCCGGTTGGTGTCGGTGGTGGTGCCGGATTGCGTGATCGGGATGACCAGCGTGTCGGTTAAATCGTCTTTGAGGCCGAACCCGCTTAATTCCGAGGCAATGCGCGATGCGATGTTGAGCGGTTGGCCTTTGAGGTAATACGACAGCGTATCGGCGACGGCAGAGCCTGCCACGGCGGCCGTTCCGTGGCCGATGACAATGATGTTTTTAATCAAACCGCTCTTGAGGCCGGTGCGCACGGCGGCGGGGACGACATCCGCGCCCAGGTTGAATGTGACCTGCAAGGGCGTTTGCCCGGCAGGGGAGAGGCGGTATTTGCCGCGCAAGGTTCTTTTGATTGACAGGGCGGATTCGGAGATTTCCTTGAGAAAGAAATGCGGGTGGTTGCTGCGGTCGATGTCCCGCGTGGTGATTTCCGCCGTCTGCAGATGATCATCGGTGAGGTGAATGGGCGCGCCGTCATAGAAACAGGCTTCAATGCCACCGACGCCTGCCCGGCGTTTCTGATCGAGAATGAAGATTTGGCCGGCCACTGAGCCGCTTGCCGTTTCTCCGCTCATTTTGAGGAAATGCGGCATGACTTCGACCAGACCGTAGAGCTCCGAGGAAAACATATATTGATCGGCGCTGACGCCCACGTAGATGGACTGCCCGCTGCCTTTGAGCGCCAGAAACATTTTGTCAGGCGCTAGAGTGCTGGTCATGGCAATGGCATGCGATCCGTCAAAGTCATTGACGGCCAGGCGAAACGCGTCAGCCAGTTGATGTCCTTCTTTTAAATATTTTTCGATTTGCAGCGGTATGATTTTGGTGTCCGTGGTGACGGGCCTTGCGATGAGCTCGCCTTCGGTCTCGAGGGCATGGCGCAATTCGGAATAGTTGTCAATGTCGCCGTTTAAAACCACATTGATTTGCGCATCCAGGCCGGGATAAGCCGGCAGGCAGGCGGCGGCCGATATCTCACGATGATTGTTGACCGGATGGCAGTTTTCTTCCGTAATTGAGCCCACGGACGCCCAGCGGGTGTGCGTGAGGGCTGTTTCGCAATCCGATTCGGCCCGGGCAAAGCACTGAAGGATCCGGTCGTTCTCAATCGAGCGCCTCAGGTCGGCCACGTTGCGACCCAGTTCGCCCACGATGGAAAAGGTTTTGTAAGTGAATGTGATGCGGAAGCCGCCAGTGTTTCCGCCGTCTGATATAAAGATGGAGTGATTGAGCAGATCGCCCTTTTGCGTGCGCAGCCGGTATTCCTCGGCCAGGTTTCCGTCGCTGATTTTTTTAAGAATGTCTTGCAGGTCTTTTTCGTTTTTCAGGGCAAATGTCAACTGAATGCCTGCGGAATCGCGTCCCCTAACTTCCAGCCGGTCGAGCGCATTGAGCAGTAAGTTGAGCTTCCGGTATTTGCAGAAGGCGGAAGGTGTGATTGCGGAGCTATTTTTCACGCCGGCCAGCGTGAGAATTTTCGGCAGATTGGCCAGGATATCTTTTTCCAGCATCCAGCAGATATCTTTGAGGAGCAGCAGCCGGCTGTTCACGATTTCCAGATCAGCGGAGCTGATGACGGAGGCCTGATCTTCCAGCCATTTTTCTTCATCAGTGAGTAATGCTTTCATGCCGGAGGTGATGACGGTTAAGTCGGCTGTCCGCGAGGCCTGGAAAAAAAGAATGTCTTGCGCATCTTCCTGTTTGAGTTGCGACACGGCCGATTCGGCGGCCCTCAGCGTTTCAAGGCCGCCCAGATAGGCTCCCGCGTTATTTTTATCGACATAGAGACTTTGTAAACTCGTGCTCTGAATATTTTTCCACAGGGAGGCAAGCGAGAGGTCGGCCTTTGTTTCTGGTTGCTTATCTGACAGGCGGCAGGTCATCAAGCCGGCAAAACCGCAATTGAGTTGTCCGGGCAAGAGCGGAAAGAAGATGATCGCCGGCGCCTGGGCGGCATCCGGGCGGCAACCGATCTCAATCCGGCAATGAAAAACAAAATGCAGAAACCGTCTGAAAAGATGAAACATTCTTGTATGCAACACTATCTCCTCGTGAACGCTCGCCTTACGGGTTTTTAGACACACACAGCGGTCATTTATTCAACAAATTTGTCTGATCTCGGGTTACCGGTCAAGCTTTTTTTGATCTTTCGTGGGATGTTCTGCAAAAAATATTCCTGGGCGGGATATTTCTCCGGTTATTCCATGAAACCATGAGAGTGGCCCCGGTTGCGCATCATCTTTGCAGACCTACTTGATTTTTTCACAATTGATGCCCATTTTGGACATCTTATCGGTAAACGTATTGCGGTTAATCCCCAGAAACGCAGCCGCCGCGCTTTTGACGTAGCTGGAACGCCTGAGGGCGATTTTGAAAAGCCCTTTCTCCACCATGGCCATCACTTCTTCGTGAACCTTGCTTTTACCGTTGTCGGCAGACGATAAGACGGTCGTCAGGTCTTCGAGCTTTTTTTCCAAAATTTCTTCTACGACTGAGTAGGGTGTATTCTCTGTTCCCATAACAACCGACGGCCTATTGTTCTTTTTTGTACCCATTGCAATGAAACTCCTGCTGATGAAACCTGTAATAAAAAATGAATAAATACTGCTTTTGTCTATCTGTAATATTACGATAACTTGATGAGTTTGGTCGCGATAATCGCAACAAGGATGACGAGGACAATCCAGATCGTTACCACCAGGGATTTTCGTTCGATGGACTGTTCCAGATAGCTTTTAATTTCGGGTTCCACTTTTTCGTCTCCGAGTTTCTGCGCCACAAAGCGGACCAGCAGCGAATGATTTTGCAGCAGATTGGAAAACATATAAAATCCACGAGTGGTGGTCAGAAGAAAGTACGCCTTGTTGCGCATGACGACAACGCCCAGGTGTGTCATTTCCGCCCAGGTGAAATTCTTTGTACGGAAAAATTTCCGGATGGAAAGCCCGGTTTCGGAAACTGTAAATTCCCTTTCATAGGATTCCGCGGCGACAGCCAGCGTGGCGACGAACAGCACCGCCAGCAAAATTCGCTCCCAGTGGGGGCCGTCTATGAGGCTCAGAATCAGAAGCACAAACAAAAGCGCCACCGCAATCAAGAACGGGACGACAAAGGCTCTTTTGATTTTATAGGTCTCGCTCATGAAGGGTTCCCCGAGGTTTCTTCCTTTGTCCTGATGAACGTTCCGCTTTTCCCGCCTCTTTTTTCAAGAAGCATGATGTCGCTGATGATCATTTCCTTGTCGACGGCTTTACACATATCGTAGATGGTTAAAGCGGCGACACTTGCCGCTGCGAGCGCTTCCATTTCCACGCCGGTCGGTCCGACCGTCCGGGCTTCCGTGAGGATTCTGACCTGCGAACGGGGACGGTCGATTTCAAAGTCGACATCGACCCCCGTCAGCGCCAGCGGGTGGCACAAGGGAATCAAATCGCCGGTTTTTTTGGCGCCCAGAATCCCTGCAATTTTGGCCGTGGTGAGCACATTGCCCTTGCTCATGCGGCCTTCTTCAAGAAGCTGAAGCGTCTCTTTTTTCATTTTCACGACGCCGCAGGCTTTCGCGACGCGAACCGTGTTGTCCTTATCCGTCACATCCACCATTTGTACATGGCCTGCGTCGTTTATATGGGATAGCTTTTTCATGTCGGCAACTGACGTAAGTATTATTGAGCTATTATTCAGACTAATTAATTTAGGCCAGACCCTAGCACAGCGCCCCTGGGGAGTCAAGAACGTCAAAAAATTTTTTTCTGAAATTAAAAACTTGATATAAATAGCGTGTTTCGCTAGTATTTCTTTCACCTTAATTCATTCTGTCCGGAGAAAAAAACGTGTTTGTGAAAGTATTCAGCATGAGCGTGATCGGCATGGAGTCCTATCCCGTATCGGTAGAAGTGGATGTTTCCGACGGCTTGCCTCAGTTTGCCACCGTCGGTCTGCCGGACGCCTCCGTGAAGGAAAGCCGGGATCGCATCAAAGCCGCCATCAAGAATTCCGGCTATTCCTTTCCTCGCAATCATGTGACCGTTAATCTCGCGCCTGCCGATATCCGCAAGGAAGGCACGGGGTTTGATCTGCCGATCGCCGTGGGGATCCTGGCGGCGGAAGAGCTCATCACGGAAGCCGCCCTTGGGGGTTGTTTTTTTATGGGCGAACTTTCGCTGGACGGCAGCATCAAGGGGGTGCGAGGCGTATTGCCTGCCGCCTTCAAAGCCAAGGAACTTGGCGTTCAATCCTTTTTTGTGCCTGAGGAAAACGCAGCGGAAGCCGCCATGGTCGAAGGCCTCAACGTGTATGGCGTCAAGACGCTTCCCGATGTGGTGGAATTTCTGGCGGGAAGACAAAACATTTTGCCGGTTCGCCTGGACATCGAGGAACTTTTCCAAAAACGTCGTCACTATGATATTGATTTTTCAGAGATCAAAGGCCAGAAGCAGGCGCTCAGAGCCCTGGAGATCGCGGCAGCCGGAAATCATAATATCCTGATGATCGGGCCGCCCGGTTCCGGCAAAAGCATGCTGGCGAAAAGGCTGCCCACCATCCTGCCGGATCTGTCCTTTGAAGAGGCTGTTGAAGTCACACAGGTATTTTCCGTGGCCGGTCTTTTAAATTCCAAAGAGACGCTGATGGCCGCGCGTCCTTTCCGCTCGCCGCATCATACGATTTCCGACGTGGGCCTAGTCGGTGGCGGGCAGATGCCGCATCCCGGAGAAATCTCCCTGGCGCACTTGGGCGTGCTGTTTCTCGATGAACTGCCGGAATTCAAAAGAAACGCGCTGGAGTCGCTGCGCCAGCCGCTCGAAGATGGTAAAATCACCATTACGCGCTCCTCCGTGACGGCTGGTTTTCCGGCCCGCTTTATGCTGGTGGCGGCTATGAATCCTTGTCCCTGCGGCTATTTCGGCGACCGCAATCGTGCCTGCCGCTGTTCGCCGCAGCAGATTCGCCAGTACCAGGGGAAAATATCCGGCCCGCTTCTGGATCGTATCGATCTGCATATTGAAGTGCCGTCCGTAAAATACCGGGCATTAACCTGCCGGGAAGAAGGCGAACCGTCGGCTTCCGTGAAGCGCCGTGTGGACGAGGCGCGCGGTGTTCAGAAAAAGCGTTTCGGACATTCGGGCGTGATGACCAACGCGCGCATGACGGAAAAACAAATCCGGTCTCACTGCGTCATCAATGAGGAATCACACCAGTTGATGGAGATGGCCATTGAAAAACTGGGGCTTTCCGCGCGCGCGATGAATCGCATTTTGAAAGTGTCGCGCACGATTGCCGATCTGGAAGGAAGCGATAAAATCGAATCCGCGCATGTCGCGGAAGCCATCCAATACCGAAGCCTTGATCGAAGCATCATTTAGTGCTATGAAAAAAACGCACCCATTGTGTGGTGATTTTTTTAACGAGGTATCTATGGAAATCAAAACTATCGAAGCGTTGCCGGAATACTTAAAGCCCAAACCCGATCAAACCAAGTTAGGTTTTGGCAAGCATTTTACCGATCACATGTTCTCCATGAAATACAAAGAGGGCCAGGGCTGGTACGACGCCGTAATCGAACCTTACCATCTCCTTCAACTGGATCCGACGGCCATGTGTCTGCATTACGGCCAGGAAATCTTTGAAGGATTGAAAGCTTACCGGGGGAAGAACAACGAGATCTATCTTTTCCGCCCCAAGGAAAACATTAAGAGAATGAATGCGTCCGCCGAGCGGCTTTGTATGGCGCAAATCGACGAAGACGTTTTTCTTGCCGCCCTGAAGCAATTTGTTGTGCTGGAAAAAGAGTGGATTCCCGGAGAGCCGGGCTCGTCGCTGTATATCCGGCCGACGCTGATTGCAACAGAAGCCGCTCTCGGTGTGCATCCGTCGAGTGAGTACCTGTTTTTTATTATTGCCGGGCCGGTGGGCGCCTACTACGCGCACGGGTTTTCTCCGACCAAGATTTATGTGTCCGAAGATTATGTGCGGGCAGCTCCCGGCGGCACAGGCGAAATCAAGGCGGCGGGCAATTACGCCGCAAGTCTTTACGCCAGCCGGATTGCCACTAACATGGGCTATACGCAGGTGTTGTGGCTCGACGCACGCGAAAAGAAGTATGTGGAAGAAGTGGGCACCAGCAACATCTTTTTCCTGATTGGCGATGAACTGATCACGCCGCCTCTGGGAGGCACCATTTTGCCGGGTGTGACGCGCAACTCCGTGATCCGACTCGCATCGCATCTGGGTGTGAAAGTGAGCGAGCGGCCGCTGGCCATTGATGAAGTGATTGATGCGCTGGAAAAGGGCGCATTAAAGGAGTCTTTCGCTTCGGGAACGGCTGCGATTATATCGCCTGTGGGGCAGATCTATTACCGCGAAAAAGAATACATCATCAACCAAGGAAAGACCGGAGTGCTTTCAGAAAAGTTGTTTAACGAAATTCTGCAGATTCAGTATGGATTCAAGGAAGATCCGTTCGGCTGGCGCATGCAGATTGCCTGAGCGCAGGAAAAAAGGAAAACGATGCCGGTCGAGCGTTTTGCCCTTGGATACGGGTACTTAAATTCTGATTCCACAATATTGTGGAAAAGCCTGTTGATAACTATGTTGACAAACCCGGTAAGTGCGCAACAGACACGCTTTCAGACCAAATTGCCTAAGGATTAAGCAAGAAAATAAATATGTAATATCAGGTAGTTGAAAATATAGTCATTGATCATCGCCACTTATAGGGTCTTTGGACAAAAGATATACACTCCACTGAAAAAAATGTGCCATTTATGACCGGATTTTTAAATTTACAGGTGTAAAAAAATGAAAAAAATAATTCCTAATAAAAATATATCGTTCATGGTGGTCAAGGCCATTGCATTATTTTGTATGACATGTGCGGGAGTCTTTTTTCCTTTTGCGTCTTGTGCCGAAACGCCTCCGATTGATGAGACGATTAATCGTCTGCAGCAAGTTTATGAGAAGACCCAGGATTTTCAGGCGGGTTTTATTCAGGAGACCACCGTCAAATCGATCCGGAAAACGGATATCGAAGAAGGCGTCGTCTATTTTAAAAATCCCAAACAAATGCTTTGGGATTACAAAAAGCCGAAAGCGAAAAAACTGATCATTAACGCCAGCAAAGCCTGGCTGTATCTGCCGCAGGATAAGACGGTTTACACGCAACAGGCGGACCAGATTTTCAAATCGGAAGCACTGATTAAATTCCTGTCGGGCATCGGAAAGTTTAGAGATGACTTTGACATCAGGTATGCAAGCCCCGCCGCCGTGGATAAAAACGGCAACTATCTGTTGCAGTTGTATCCGCGCGAAAAAGGCGCATCCTATCAATATCTGCACATGACGATTGAGAAAAATGATTTTAACATTCTACAGGTGAGCTTTGATGATGTGATGGGCAATTCCACCGTTTTAAAATTTTCCGGCCTTAAAATGAACAGCGGCCTGTCGGCGAAATTATTTCAGTTTCAGCCGCCGCCGGGGGTCAGTATTTTCAAGATGCCTTAATCAAAGGGATGATCGCGGTCGAAATCCGGCGTTAATTTCAAGTCGCTGACTTCCTGAACAAACAGATTTTCAAAATCCAGTTTCAGTGCGTAATCGAGAATCTCGTCATACTCCGCGCGGGTGACCCTGCGTCCCAGTTGCGGATGCGAATGAACTTTGGGTGTGGGCGAGTACTGCGACATGAGACTGATCGGGATGTTGGCCGAGATTTCACTTTTTAAAAGTCTCAGCGCCGCTTTGGAATTTTCCAATCTACCCGGTAAAACCAGGTGTCGGATAATCATGCCGCGCACCGCAATACCATTTTCCACAATCAGATCATCGCCTACCTGTCGCACCATTTCCCGGATGGCATTAATCGCGATTTGCGGATAGTCCGGCGCGTCGGAAAACAGCCGGGCATCCTCGTCGAGACCATATTTGAAATCCGGCAGATAAATATCGACCATGCCGTCTTGCATCCGGATCACATCGGGATTTTCATAGCCGCCGCAATTGTAAACGAACGGCACCGTGAGTCCTTGCGCACGCGCCATGCACAGCGCCTCCATCACCAGGGGCGCCTGAGGCGTTGGTGTTACCGGCTCGACGTTATGACAACCGCTTTTTTGCAGGTTCAGCATGACCTTCGCCAGTTGCAACACGGTTAGATTGCGACCTTGGGCTACATGAGAAATCTGATAGTTCTGGCAATAAATACATCCCAGGTTGCAAGACGAAAGGAAAATGGTTCCAGCGCCGCGTGTTCCCGACACAGGCGGCTCTTCGCCAAAATGCGCCACAGCGCAATCCATGACAATATCGGCAGGCAGGCGGCAATAACCCAGCTCGCCTTGGACCCGGTTCACCCGGCAGGCGCGCGGACAAAGCGTGCAGGACGTGTAAATGTCGAGCAGTTCCTGAATGATCATTACAGCTTTTCTACCATTTCCCGTATCCGGCCGCTTTCGACCAGTTCCAGAAAATCATCTCCCAGGGGGGCGGCGAGTTCTACGGCTTTTTCCCAATTTGATATTCTTTGCTTACCGTCGTCGATATACGTTGTGAAGTCGTCGCGATCCGGAACTTTTGCGCCGGGCAGTCGATCGATGAAGCTCTGCGACGGAAACACCATCACCACATTGCTTGTGGTCTGTTCGTCGAGGACGCGCCGCTTGATTTTTTTATCCAGCCAGCCGGGAATGATTCGTTCCTGATGATGGAAGAATAAAACCAGATCATTTGCTTTGGCGGCAAACTGTTGTGATAAATGATAATCAATCAAACCGCCGTCACGATAGACGCCGCGCGGCGCGCCGAAAATATTTTTGACGCCGGAAACCACCAGTGGAATTGCGCCGGAGGCCATGACGGCGTATTTGAAATTGATTTCGTCGATCCGTACAAACCGCCCCCGGAACTGCGGGTGCAAACAAAAGGGCGGCGGCTTTGAGCCGTTATAAAAGACAATGCGTTCCGCAAAGGCATGGATGTTGTCGCGGCTGAAAAAGTTCAGGACGAAACAGGCGGCCAGGGCGCTTTTTTGCAGCCAGACGATTTCGGAGGCCACAAGTCCCCGGGCGCGGGCCGTGATGACGGCCAGCCGGTAGCGCTTGTTGGCCAGCGCAAAGGGCAGGGCGTCGTCTTCAATATATTCGTTCAAGATCTCGGCGAATTTTTCCAAAATGGTGGCAGGGGTGTCCTTGCGGGTGAACCCGACGGTGATATAGGCGTTGAGAAATTTCCGGTAGCATTCGGCGGCCTGTGGCTGGAGCCAGGCGGCAAACCGCCAGGCGCCGGCGGATGAGCCGATCAGATGCACGGCTTTTTTTCGTCCCAGAAGGCCCTGATTCAAAAGCGTCAGGTCGAAACCGCTTGCGACAAGCCAGCGGGGGCCGACCGCCGCGCCGAAATAGGCCGAGACATTGTCAAAGTTAAATCCTCCGTCTTTGATCATTTCGTAGGCTTTTTTTCCGGCCTTGATTCGTAATCGGCTCATGATGATTATCCCGGCAAAGGCTTGGGCAAAGGGCTTGACAGCTTTCCCTTTGTCCTGTAAATACAGTGTAAACTGCTTGACGCTGCAATTTCAGGATGACAAATTTGCAATCGTTTCGTCACTCTCAGGTTGAGGCGGCTTTTATCAATAATTACAGAAATTGCAAGCCATTTTAACACAGTCACTCAAAGAGGATGAATCATGGATATTCACAGCATCGTAAAAAAAATAGCCGAAGATGCGCTGGCGGCGTCGCGCCGTCTTTCGCATTGCTCCGCCGGCATTAAAAATGCAGCCCTGTTGCGCATGGCCGATGAACTTGTCTGGCGGCGCGATTTTATTCTGGCCGAAAACAAAAGAGACGTGACCCATGCCAAAGAAAAGGGACTTTCCGCCACGATGGTTGAAAGGCTTTTGCTCACGGATGCCTCCATTGAAACCATGGTGCAGGGGTTGCGCGAAGTGGCCGCCCTGCGTGATCCGGTAGGCCGCGTCTCCTCCATGTGGCGTCGTCCCAACGGGCTCATGGTCGGTCGGATGCGCATTCCCCTGGGGGTCATCGGCATTATCTACGAATCGCGTCCCAACGTCACGGTGGACGCCTCCGCCTTATGCCTCAAGTCGGGTAACGCCGTTATTTTGCGCGGCGGTTCCGAATCGATTCATTCCAATCTGGCGATTGCCTCCATTTTACAGGATGTTCTCAGGGAAAGTCCGCTTCCGGCCAAAGCCATTCAGGTCATTCCATTTACCGACCGCGAAGCCGTTACCACCCTGCTGCAACTTGATGAACATATCGATTTGATTATTCCGCGCGGCGGCGAAGAGCTGATCCGTGCGGTGGTCGCGCAATCCAGGATTCCGGTTATTAAACATTACAAGGGCGTCTGCCATGTTTTTGTGGATGCCACGGCGGATCTCGAGATGGCCGTCAACATCTGCCTCAATGCTAAAGCGCAGCGTCCGGGCGTCTGCAACGCCATGGAAACGATGCTGGTTCACGCCGATATCGCCCAGGCCTTTTTGCCCAAGGTGGCGGAAAGGATGCAGAAAGCCGGCGTCACCTTGCGCGGCTGTGAAAAAACAAAAGCGATTTTGAAAAAAATCGACGCGGCCACCGAAGATGACTGGTATGCTGAATACCTTGATTTGATTCTGGCCGTGAGGGTTGTATCGTCGCTTGACGAGGCGATTGCGCATATTGAAAAATACGGTTCCCTGCATACGGAATCCATTGTGACCAAGAACTACGCCAATTCGCAACGGTTCTTGAATGATGTCAATTCCTCCACGGTTCTGGTCAACGCGTCCACTCGCTTCAACGACGGCGCTGAGCTGGGACTGGGCGCGGAAATCGGGATTTCGACCACCAAGCTGCATGCCTTCGGGCCGATGGGGCTTGAGGAATTGACGACGTCCAAGTTTATCATTTACGGCGACGGTCAGATCCGGACATGAAATGGGGACTGTTTGGCGGGACGTTTGATCCGGTTCATTTCGGTCATTTGCGAGCCGCCCAGGAACTTGCCGGGATTTTAAATCTGGATCGCATTATTTTTATTCCCGCAGCCCTGCCGCCGCATAAAACCGGTCGTGTTATTACTCCGTTTGAACATCGGGTGCAAATGATACGCCTGGCCATTGAAGGCAACCCTCGCTTTTCTGTTTCCGACGTGGAAAGTCTGAGGGAGGGGAAATCCTATTCCATTGAAACCGTCCGTTATTTTCTAAGTGAGCAGCCTGCCCGTTCAGAGTTGTATTTCATTACCGGCCAGGACGCCTTTGATGCCATTACCACCTGGCGGGACTGGAAGGCGCTCTTGTCGCTTTGCCACTTTGTTGTCATGACCCGACCCGGCTATGAAAACAGGGGGCTTGTGCATATCCTGCCGCCTGCTGTTGCCGTGCAGTATGTTTTCGACGAAAGGCGGGACTGCTTTAAAAATCCGCAAAGCAAAAGCATTTTTTTCCGAAAGACAACCTTCCTGGATATTTCCGCATCGAATATCCGTGCAAACGTTCACGCCGGCCAATCGATCCAATACCTGACGCCGGCCGACGTTATCCAATATATTGAGGCAAACGGCCTATATCGAAGCGTGAAGCGTGAAGCGTGAAGCGCATCCTATTGTTTACTTACCGTCAAACCCTCGCACCTTACTTCTTCCTATCCAGTTCCTGTCGGACCGCCGTGCCGAGCGTTTCCATAATGTAGGGTTTTTTAACATAGGCGCCTGCGCCCAGCCTTTGGGTTTCGGTGACTCTGCTTGTTTCGGCAAATCCACTGACGATAATGGCCTTCTGGCCGGGGTACACCTCCAGGATGCGTCGATACGTTTCCAGACCGTCGATGCCGGGATCCATGATCATGTCGAGCACCACCAGATCCGCTTTTGATTTTGTTAAAAATTCCACGGCTTCTTCACCGCTTGCCACGGACGCTGCCAGATAGTTGAGCTTGGACAGCAAGCGGGTTGCCAGTTCGCGTTGTTCCGGAACGTCATCCACCACCAGGATCATTTCGCCTTTTCCCAGATAGGCGATGCGGTCCGTTACTTCAGGCGATGCTGTCAATTCTTCGCGGACAACTGGAAAATACAGGCTGAAAATCGTTCCCTGTCCGGGTTGACTTGCGACATCGATATAACCGTTATGATCCTTGAGAGTCCCCCAGACCACCGCCAGTCCCAGACCCGTTCCACTTCTGCCCATGACTTTCCTGGTATAGAAAGGCTCAAAGATGTGCGGCAGATTTTCAGCGGGGATGCCGTCGCCTGTGTCACTTGCGGAAAGAACCACATAATCTCCCTCCGTGAAGGAATCATACCCCTTGACCGGACGATCCAAATGCACGTTTTGGGTAGACAGGCAAATCACACCGTGATCCCGGATCGATTCGGCGGCGTTGGTGATAAGATTCATGACCGTTTTCGTCAAATGTACCGGCGACCCGCTGATATTGAGCAGATCAGGCGACAAGACCGTCTTAATATCCACGTTGGGATGCAGGGCCTGTAGGGCACAAATCTCCGGCGCTTCCAGAAAGTCGCAGATGATGGTGTTGAGGTTAATGACTTTGCTGACGGCCACGCCCCGCCTTGCCATGGTGAGCATATCCTGCACGATGGCCGACGCCCGTTCCGTCGCCTGCATGATGCACTCAATGTGGGATCGCAAGGGTGAATCCGGTTCCAGATCGTCTTGCAGCATTTCCGCATAGCCGATGGAGATGCCGATCACATTGTTCAGATCGTGAGCGACGCCGCCTGCCAGCAGTCCCAGCGCCTCCATCTTTTCCGCGCGCCGCAGGCGTTCTTCCATTTTTCTTTTTTCCGTCACTTCATGAATGGAAACAATAACGCCGATCACTTCGTTTTTTTCATTGCGCTGTTGGGTGCAGGCGACCTCAGCCCATCCTTTTTTGCCGCTTTGCGGAATATCATAGGGGAATGGGGGAAATTGAAGCGTCTCTCCATTGAGGATTCTTTGCAAGGTTTGATCGATGGCGAAGGCCTTTAAAGGTGTATGATACTCTCCTACTTTTTTCCCTAAAAGATCTTTTTCTTGAATGCCGGAATATCTTTCCATAAAGGGATTCCACATCCGATAACGCAAATTCCGGTCATAAATGACGATTCCCTCGGTAACGGAGGCGATGATTTCTTTATTTAATTGATAGGCGGCGGCAAGCTCTTCTTCCGCCCGCTTCCGGGCGGTGATATCGATATTGGTGCCTTCATAATAGAGAATATTTCCAGCCGTGTTGAAGATGATGCGCGCATTGTTGGACACCCAGAATTTTGAGCCGTCCTTGCGGTAGGCCTCAAATTCGAAATCAGTGACCTGACCCTGCTTTGCCACAAGATCCATAAAACGGCGGCGTTCCGATGGATGCACATAGAGTTGTCCTGGAATGTCCGTCACGGAGGCGATGAATTCCGCCGCCGATGCATAGCCGTAGAGGCGCGCCTGAGCGAAGTTGGCGCTTAGAAACTTACCATCCGGCGTGGCCTGGTAAATGCCTTCGACAATATTATCGACAATGCTGCGGTATTTTTCTTCGCTTTGCCGCAGCTCTTCCTCCATTTTTTTACGTTCTGTAATGTATTCATAGAGGGTGACAATTTCGCCGGACGGCAATTTGTAAATGTAATATTCGCACCAGGTGATGATGCGTCCGTCTTTACGAATCGAGAGGGGATGGCTCTCCGCAACCCCCGTGCGATACACACGTCGCAAGGCGTCGATAACACCCAATTGCCGCAACTGGGGAAAGACTGCCAAAACCGTGCGATCCAGAACATCCGGACGTTTGATGTTTTCAGCGTTTTCAGTTGCTTCGTTTAAGTCTACAATGATGAAATCACCGGCATCCTCCAGTGGTTGGTAAACCACCGCACATTTGGACGTTCGTTTGAAAAGCTCACGGTAGCGCAGTTCACTTAGACGCAGGTCATCTTCTGATTTTTTTGTTTCCTTTTCGGCTTTTTTGCGGCGCGCAATCTGCCTTTTGAGAACGATGATCCAGACGGCAAGCAGTAGGAGTGCAACTGCGGCCGCCCCGAGGCCCGCGCGCGTCAGAAATGCCCTTAGCTTTTCCTCCGTGGTGAAGATGATTTTCTGGCCCGACCATTTGTCGTGGAGACGTTTGAGTTCGCCTGTTTTCTGCAACTGGTTTAAGCCGCTGTTAATGTCGGCAAGCAGCGCCGCGTTCCCCTTTTTTACAGCGATGGCGCTTTCCTGGACGGCAAATGGTTCACTTGCCAGCGTAATGCCGGTTATACCGTGTTTTTGGATGCTGTAAGATCCCACCCACTTGTCGGTGGCAAAAGCGCTGACGGAGCCGTCTTTGAGCCGGCGGAATCCGTCTGCGTGGCTTGCGGCGGGCGCCAGGGTCATGTTTTTTCTACTCATGAGCAAGTGATGTGGTAATCCGCCCTGGAATACGGCGATGGTTTTTCCTTCCAGGTCGCTTAGGCCCCTGATGCCCATGGCGTCTTCCCGCAAAAAAAGCGCAAACTCAAAGAGCGTGACCACGGTGGAAAAATCATATATTTTTTTTCGTTCGTCGGTGATCGACATGCTGATGACGGCGTCGGCCCGACCGTCTTGCACCATCTGCTGCGCTTCATGCCAGTTCGTTAACTGAACGTTAATTTCACGGCCGATATTCCGGGAGAGCGCTTCCGCGAGGTCGACGTAAAAACCCCGGGCGGCTCCGTTTTCAAGGTAAGCCATTGGCTCATAATCCTGGTTGCCGACAAATAAAAGGGTTCTGTCTGTGCTGCTGTGTGCGCCGGGAGGCATGATGAGAAGAATGATCAGCAAGACAAAAGGAAGAGTAGCGGCGAAGCTTATAATGGTGCGTTTCATGATGTTATTCTCCTGTCGGTCGGATCACTGACCGCGCATCGTCTGATTCGTAGAGCTTGTTGGAGAAAATAATCTTCATTTTCTTATCACCACAGATCGACCTGCATTTTGGCTTTTTCTTGCTCATGAATGGTTTTTTTCCAGTATTGCTCTTCCATTTTAACCACAGCGGCGCTTTTAGCAATTATTTTTCTGACATAGACGGAAAAATCGTCTGAATGAAAATAGATCACTCTTCCGGCGATGCCGCCTAAATCGGAAGCCACCAGCGGTATTTTCTCGTTTTGAAGAAATTCCGCAATAAATCGCACATTGATTTCTCCGACCGCATAAAAGCTGCGAGTGCGCGAACCGGCCGGTTTCAGCATCGAACTGCCGCCGAACGCTTTCGCTTTCAGATTGCCGCGCTTGGCGCCGCGTTTCCACATCTCGTTTAGCAGCATCTCCATGGAATGAATTCCATATCGGCCTGCATCCGTGGCACAAACGGCCATTTCTCGGGCATAACGCCTGCTGCTGAGCAGAAAGTGATTCATGCCGACAATCTTATTGTAAGGGTCATAAAGACAGGCCGATACGCAAGAGCCCAGCAGGGTGCTGATGACCACATCTTCATGGTCCACGTAATATTCCCCGGGATGAATAGTAATGCGCTTCCGGCTTTTCCCATGATGAATTTTCATCGGCGGTGCTCAACTCGTTTCCTGATGTTTCCCTGTCTTAAGTTTGCAAACGCGCCAGTTCATTTTTAACGGCCAGACCCAGCTTCTCTATGACATAAGGTTTTTTAACATACTCGCCCGCACCGAGATCATGGGCGGCATTTACCCGGTCCGACTCCGAAAACCCACTCACAATGATCACCTTCTGTTGAGGATGAAGGGTAAGAACGCGCTGATAAGTGTCCAGTCCGTCCATCCCAGGGTCCATAATCATATCCAGAACAAGCAAATCAACTTTATGTTTCTTTAAGTATTCAACCGCGTCCTCGCCGCTTGCGGCAACCGCGACCTGATAGTTTAATTTCTGAAGCAATGCCGCCGCCAGATCGCGCTGGCCTTTTATATCATCCACCACCAGAATGGATTCCCCATTCCCCATATATTCGGATATGGATCGGGAAGAAGCTTCCGCCGTGATGTCTTCCCGCACCGCCGGGAAATAAAGGGTGAAGGTGGTTCCCTTGTCTGTTTTGCTCTGAACATCAATGTATCCGTTATGATCTTTCACCGTTCCCCAGACAACCGAAAGGCCCAGTCCGGTCCCGCTTCTGCCCATCACTTTCTTTGTGTAAAACGGTTCAAAGATGCGCTTGAGGTCTGACTCGGGTATGCCTTCTCCCGTATCGGATACGGAAAGGACAACATAATCTCCTTCGCGGATGCGGTCATATCCGAAAACAGGCTTGTCCAGATACTGATTGGTTGTCGAAATGCTCAATGTGCCGCCTTTGGGCATGGCCTCGACGGCATTGGAAAACAGATTGAACAACGTTTTATCCAGATGCACGGAAGACGCGGAGATGTTCAGCAGATCGGGTTCCAGATCCGTCTTGATTTGCACGGAGGGATGATAGCTAAGCAGGGTTTCCCCCTCTGGTGATTTTTTGAAATAAAGGATGAGCCGGTTAAGATTAAGAACTTTTCTGCCCGCGACGCCTCTTCTGGCCAGTGTCAGCAGATCCTGTACGATGGCTGCCGCCCGCTGGCCGCCGTCCATGATGTTTTGCAGGCCGCCTCTCATCGGGTTTTCTTCATCCGTGTCGGAAAGGAGCATCTCGGCATAACCGACAACAATGCCCACAACATTGTTCAAATCATGCGCCACACCGCCGGCGAGCAATCCCAGGGCCTCCATCTTCTCCGCCCGCAGCAGGCGTTCTTCCAGATTGCGCTTTTCCTCCTCGGCTCTCCTGCGGTCGGTGATGTCTTTCGATGAGCAGATCGCAGAAAGCGTTTCCCCTTTCGTGTCTTTGATCGGAGTAATCGTCGTAATGTAATAATGGTCTCCGTCTGCTCGCGGGACGCGCACCTCAATGACATTTTCCTCTCCCGTGTGAAAGACCTGGCTCAGAGATGCGAATCGCTTGTCCGCCTCCTCCTTGGGAAAGACATCCCAGATTTTCTTGCCGATAATGTCCTCGACTCTTTTGCCGACTCCTTTGGCGAAGGCACGGTTGGCATACTTGTATTGGCCTTCCGGTGTGAAGGCGAAGATGGGATCGGATGATTCTTCGAGAAGAATGCGGTGCTTCTCTTCGCTTTCCCGCAGGGTGGCGGTTCTTTCCTGAACTGTTTTTTCCAGCGCATCCCTTTCCTCTCTCAGGGCATCTTCCGCTTTCTTGATCCGGAGGGCGACCTTGACTTGCGAAACCAATTCGTATTCATCAATCGGCTTGGCCAGGAAAGCGTCGGCGCCAATCTCCAGGCCTTTGACCCGGCTTTGGGGGTCTGTTCTTATGGCCGTGATCATAATCACCGGGATGTGACTGGTCCGTTCATCGGTCTTCAGTTTGTTGCAGGTTTCAAAGCCATCCATATCCGGCATTTTAACATCCAGCAAAATAGCATCAGGTAATTCAACCTTTGCCTTTTCAATTCCCTCCATCCCGGACTGGGCGGTTATCACGACACAGTCGGGCATCAGATTTTTCAGCAAGGCCGACAGGATGACCAGATTATCCGCTTTGTCGTCTATCGCCAGTAGCTTCTGCATAAAACCTCCGTTATCTTTTCAGCCATGCCCCGATCTTTTTTGGGAAGTCCGCAGGGTCGATCGGTTTGGCGATGTAATCATCGCAGCCTGCCGCGAGAATCTTTTCCCGGTCGCCTTTCATGACCTTGGCGGTCATGGCGATCACCGGAATCGGACTCAGCTCAGGGTTTTCCTTGAGATGCCGAACCACCGTCAATCCGTCCATCTTCGGCAGGGCCATGTCGAGCAGGATCAAATCAGGCATTTTCAACGCCATTTTCAGGCCTGCTTCGCCGTCCGTTGCTTCCAGTATCCGGTAACGGTTTTGCAAAACCGCCTTAATGGTGGTCATGTTGTCGGGATTATCTTCCACAATCAGAATCGTGGGGCTTCCCGCCGCCGTCGCCTGTGGTACAACAGACGCAAGAACCTCCCGGGCGGCGTCTGTTTTTTTGCGAGGGACGATGGAAACAGGTTTGGCGTTCCGATGACCCGCGACGTCCTGAGAGGTGTCGCCTTCATAAAGCCTTGCCTGCGTCCCGAGCAGGGCGCCGATTTTCAACAACAGGTTTTCCCGGTCGACATCCCCTTTCTGGACAAGCTGCTGGATATGATTGGCGCTCAGTCTCTTGAAATCTTCCGGCGTCAGATCCTTGGCCGTGAGGATCAGGACCGGTATGTCTGCCGTGGCTTGCGTGCCGCGGATCTTCTCCAGCACTTCAAAACCGTCCATTCCCGGCATCATCAAATCCAAAACAATGCCGTCCGGGATGGTATGGGAAACGTAGTGGATGGCCTCCTGTCCGCCTCGGGCCACATCGGCAAGATATCCGGCGGATTCGAGAACGGTTTTGATCTGGATGATCGCCGCCTCATTGTCTTCGACCAGGAGAATCCGGCGCGGGGTTGCGGAAATTTCAGATCCGGGACAGCCCTCCAGATCCATCAGGATTCTTTTGATCTCTGCAAGCAGGGTCGCCGATTTGACGGCGCTTTTTTCCAGGATGGAAGAGACGTTTCCTCTCAGTTTGTCACGGTCTGCTTGTGTCAGATCCTTGGCCGTGACGACGATGACCGGCAGGTTGCGGGTCTCGGGGTTCGCGTGAATTTTCTCCAGAACGGCAAAGCCGTCCGGGTCAGGCATCATCAGATCCAGCACCAGCATATCGGGAACTTGTTTTTTGATCAATTCCAGACAGACCGCGCCATCTTCGGCCTCGATGGGTTTGAGTCCTTCCTCTTCAATGATCCGCCGAATTTGCCGGCGTTCCAGGTCATCGTCGTCCACAATCATGATTGAACGGGTTTTCGGCGCGCCGATTTTCCGTATCTCCGAGATGAGCATTTTGGGGGACACAGGCTTTGTGACATAACCGATAGCGCCCAGGGCAAATCCGGTTGCCTGATCTTCCGAGATGGAGACGATAATGACGGGGATATCTTTTGTCGCCGGGTTTTTCTTGAGGTTTTGCAATACCTCCAAGCCGTCCATGTCGGGCATGATAATATCGAGGGTCACGGCAAAAGGACGTTCCCGCAAGGCCAGCTTCAGCGCCTCCGCTCCGGAGGTTGCCGTGAGCGTGTTGTAGCCTTCCTGAAGGAGGTAGCGGGAAATCATCGCCGCCATTTCCGGTTCATCGTCCACGACGAGAATGGTCTTACGCGCGGATTTCACGCGGGGTGAGGGCCTGCTCACAATCGGTTCGTAAACAGCCGCCGTTTGCTGCCAGGTGATGGGCAAGGTCATGGTGAAGATAGACCCCTTCCCCAGGGTGCTCTGTACCGTGATGCCCCCGCCCAGCATGTGCGTCGCCTTGCGCGCAATGGCCAGGCCCAGGCCCGTGCCTTCATACCTTCTTGCCGACGTTCCGTCCACCTGCCGGAATTCGTCAAAGATATGAGGAAGGTGGTTTTCTGCGATCCCGATGCCCGTATCTTCAATCTGGACGGATACCTTGTCTTGATCGCACTGCACCGAAACGGTTACGCTTCCTGCATCGGTAAATTTGACGGCATTGGCCAGCAGGTTTTGCAGGATCTGAGACACTCGAATCTCATCGCTTTCGAGCGGCGGGAGATCTTCGGGGATGTGCTGATGGATCTCGATATGCTTTTCTGCGGCCAGGGGGCTGATGCTTTCGATAATATTTTCCAGGGCCAGACGAAGTGAAAATGGTTTCGGGTTGACGTCCATCCTGCCGGCCTCGATTTTGGAAAGATCCAGGATGTCGTTAATCAGGGTCAGAAGGTTTTTTCCGTTGCGTTCGATGATTTCCAGATAGTTGATTTCTTCATCGCTGAGCTTTGTCCTGGCCTGCATCATGAGGACCCGGGAAAGGGCCATGACGGAGTTCAGCGGGGTGCGAAGCTCGTGGCTCATGTTCGAGAGAAACTGACTCTTCAGGCGGCTGGCCTCCTCCACCATCAGCCGCTGTTGCTCCAGTTCCGCATTTTGTTCCTGCAATTCCTCCGTTTGCTTCCGGAGTTCCTCCGCCTGGGCCTCCAATTCTTCCTGCTGCATCTGAAGTTCCTGATTCTGTTGTTCGAGCCGTTCGGCAAGGACGCGGATTTTTCTGAAGGAGAGCACACCATTCCAGCGTGCTGTCAGCACATACCAGATCTCCTTTATCAGTTGTATTGCCGGATCGGGATAGCTCCGGACATTGGCAAGTGAAATCACCGCCGCAACATCACCATCCCCGGAGATGGGAATGGTGATAATTTCCCGGGGCTGGAAATTGCCGCTAACTGTGGAAAAGCTAAAACGTGAGTCTGCCGGAATTTCGGCAATGCGTTGGATTTTCCCCGTGGCCAGCGCCGCGCCGAACTCGCCTTCCATGTCCCTGGCGGAAAAAGATGTTCGACCGATGGGAGCAAGACCGATGGATTCAAAATGCTCAAAATCGGTTTTCTGCTCGTTCAGAATATAGATCGCTCCGATCTGGGAACCTGTTTCCGTGAGTAAGTCCTTGAGCAATGCCCGGCAGAAGGCCCGCAGATCTTCTTGCTGAAGCATGACCGCGGCGATTCGGGCGGCGGATTCTTTGCTTTGCCATTGGGTCTGAACCGTATCGGCCATGGCGTTGAACGCGGCGGCCAGCGTTCCGAATTCATTGGCGGATACATACCCGCTGCGGGCGTCCAGTTTGCCCTCGCGAAACTGTTCGGCTGCCGCGGTCAGTTCCTTTAGCGGTTGCTTGATGCCTTGCAACAGAAAAAAGCCGATACCCAGCGTTAAAAGGAGAATGATGCCGCAAACGATCGACAGCCGCATCATCGAGGCATCTTTTTCCTTCCGGGCATCCGTGTAAAATTTGTCGCCCCTGTTTGTGGCAAAGTTGCTGATATCCTGAATTTCATTCATCAGCTTTTCCACATGACCGCCGCCGGCGCCGCTGGACTTGGTGCGCCTCAACGCTTCGGCGGTCTTTCCGGACCGCAAAAGATGAATGGTCTCGTCGCGGATGGCTTTCCACGAAACAAAGGCATTGCGGGCTTCGTCAATATCTCTTTGGGGACCGAGAAAGCGGTCATGCAGAATGTCGAACTGCCGGGCGGCGTCCGCCTCACGGGTGTCGATGTCCTGAATAATGGATTGTCTCTCCCGTTCATTTTCAGCCAGTGCCAGATCCTTCATATCCCGCTGCATGGAGAGAATGTTGATGGTGAGTTTGTCGAGGGCCCTGCGGACCGTGAGCGGGTGTTCGTAGAGTCCCTTGGTCTCCTGCCACAGACTCTCCGCCTGGAACCAGGCCACAGCGCCGAGGATCGCTACAAACACCAGGATGGCGCCCATGCCGATTCTCAGTTGCGTGCCGATTTTCAGATCTTTCAGTTTCATCCTTTTACCTTTCTCTTTTTATCTCTATCTTTTCTGATAGATCGGGCTGAAATCAAAAACCCGACTGAAGTGACGTTGATACTTCAGGGTCGGCGCCTCCGCCTCTCCCAAGATGAGATAACCATGATTTGCGAGCGAATGATAGAGTTTTGCAAAGAGGGTCTCCTGGTAGTCGGCATTGAAATAAATCAGCAGATTGCGGCAAAGCACCAGATCGAAGGCGCCGAAGACGCTTTCCGGGGGAACGCCATGTTTTTTGTCCAGCATGTCGTAAGGCGAAAAAGTAACGCTGTCCCTGATTTCCGGAATCAACCGGAAGGACGTGCCCTCCGGTGTAAAATATTTTGTCAGGAGCCCGGATTTGATGTTTTCAACACGGGTCGGGGGATAGAGGGCTTTTTCTGCGTCCTTCAATATCCGGCCGTCAATATCGGTGGCAAAGATGTGCAGATTCAGGGCGACCTCTTCCTTTTCCAGCAGCTCATGGATCATGATTGCCAGGGAGTAGGGCTCTTCGCCCATCGCGCAGCCGGCGGACCAGATTCGGAGAGACTGATCCTGCGCCTGAACCTTTTCCAGGATCATGGCCGGCAGGATCCGGCAGGCGAGCAGTTCAAAAGTCAGCGTGTCGCGGAAGAACCGGCTTACATTGATGGTTAAGACATTGAGGAGCTGGTCAAGTTCAGAGGCGTTTTCCTGCAGGCGGCAAAGATAATCACGGAGGTCTTTGCAGCGTGTGGCGGTTAGCCGCGACGCGATGCGACGCGCCAGCATAGGGGGATGATAGCCTGCGAAATCGAAACCCCGCTTTTCCATCAAATAATCAATGATGCGATGCAGATCGTTGTCGGTTTCCTCATTTGTCGTGTTGGTCAAAGACATCCCTCATTTTATCCTTTTCCTGCGGGCCGGGTCATACCCTGCCCACCTGATGACTTGAAGGTCACACGAGGTGGCGCGAGGGCACGAGACCGACCCGGCGGGTCATTAATGATCCAGCGCTTCGCGGATCTTCGACGCTAATGCATTTTTGTAAAACGGCTTCTGAATAAAATGAACGCCCTCATCCAAGACGCCTTGATGGGCGATGACGTCAGCGGTATAGCCCGACATAAACAGCCTCTTGATGTCGGGATAGAGAGACAACAGGTTTTTAGCCAGGTCGCGTCCGTTCATTTCGGGCATCACGACATCCGTCATCAGTAAATCGATTTTCCCGGGATTCTCTTGCGCCAGACGGATGGCTTCGCCCGGCCTGCTTGCGGCCAGCACAACGTAACCCAGTCTTTCGAGCATGATCGTGGTCATTTTCAGAATCGCAGGCTCGTCTTCAACCAGCAGGATGGTCTCGTGACCGTGCGCTGCGGGCTTAGCCAACGCATTCTCCGGCAGATGATTCTCTTTGGCCAGGTGTCGCGGCAGGTAAATCTTGAAGGTTGTCCCGTGTCCCGGCTCGCTGTAAACATTGACGAAGCCCTGATTCTGCTTGACGATGCCGTAGACGGTGGCGAGCCCCAAGCCCGTGCCCTTGCCGACTTCCTTGGTGGTGAAGAAAGGCTCGAATATGCGGGACAGCACAGCCCGACTCATCCCACAGCCGTCATCGCTCACAGCCAAAAACACATACTCTCCGGGTGTAAAATCTTTGTGATCGGCGCACCAGGCTTCGTCGATGACGATGTTTTCCGTCTCGAGGGTGACCCGGCCGACGCCTTCAATGGCGTCCCGGGCGTTGACGCAGAGATTGGCCAGAATTTGGTTGATCTGGCTGGGATCCATCTTGACTGGCCACAGATTCCGTCCCGGCATCCAGGCCAGATCGATGTCCTCACCGATGAGCCGTTGCAGCATCTTTTTCATATCCGCCAAGGTTTCGTTCAGGTCAAGCACCTGAGGCGCCACGGTCTGCTTGCGGGCAAAAGCCAAAAGCTGCCGGGTGATATCGGCGGAACGTTCGGCGGCCGTCTGGATCTCCTCCAGGTCGTCATGCAGCGGGTGGGACGGATCGATCTGGTCGAGCGCCATCTGCGTTCGACCCAGAATCACCCCCAGCATGTTGTTGAAATCATGAGCCACGCCACCCGCCAGCCGTCCGACAGACTCCATCTTCTGGGCCTGTGTCAATTGGGTCTGAAGTTTTTCCTTTTCATCTTCCGCGAGCTTGCGCTTTGTGATATCCTGAATGATCGGTATGAAGTATAGCGGGGTGTTGTTTGCGTTAAGCACTAGACTAATGGTTAGATCACCCCATACCACTTTCCCGTCCTTGCGAAGATAACGTTTTTCTATGTTAGCCGATTCTAATTTGCCTTCCGTTATCATTTTCAGTTCGGGCATACCTTTTTCTACATCGGCCGGATAGGTAACGTCTGCTATCGTTTTTCCAATCAATTCATTTTCCGAATAACCCAGAAAGTTGCAAAATGCCAAATTGGTGCTGATAAATTTATTGCCCAGGCTGACTATGGCGGCTCCTACGGGAGATTGCGTAAAGGTCATGCGAAATACAGCTTCACTTTCACGCACTGCGTCTTGTGCCTGTTTGCGCTCCGTGATGTCCTGCGCCAGCGTCAGCAGGCGCTTATGGCCACTGATCGTGATGACTTTTCTGAAAACCAGACATTGTATTTTTTTTCCGTTTCTGTCTTGCGCTTCAATTTCTCTGCCTTCGGTGGATCCTGTCTCTTCCAATTCCTGAAGCAGATGAGTGCGTTCTTCCGGTTTAATCCACCCCAGTTCATGCGTCTTCCTGCCAATGGCCTCTTCGCGTGTAAAGCCGGTTAGTTTTGTCACTGCGGCATTAATATCTATAATGCTGCCGTCTTCAATAGAGGTGATGATCATGAGAATGGGCGCATTCTCAAAGGCGGTGGAGAACTTCTCTTCCGATTCGCGAATAGCCGCCTCTGCAAGCTTGCGGTCGGTAATGTCGGCAAAGATGCAGGCGAACTGGTTTTGCGCGGGCTGGTAGGCTGTGACTTCGAAATATTTGCCGATTTCACCAGAGTAGTTTTCGAAGTACGCCGGCTCGCCGGTGAGGGCCACCTTGCCGTAGCGGTCAATCCAGTATTGCTCAGTGCCAGGCATAATATCGCGTACCGTTCGTCCGACGATGTTTTCCGCCTTGAGGCCGGTCATGCGTTCAAAAGAGGGATTGACAGCCAGAAAGCGGTAATCCACGGGACGGCCTTGGTCATCGCAGATGATTTCGTGCAGTGCGAAGCCGTCGAGCATCTCGGTAAACAGTGTCTTGTATTCCTGCTCGGCATGGCGGTGGGCGGTCATGTCCCGGCAAATGGACATGACGGACCGCACGTTCCATTCCGGGTCAAGCTCCGGGATCAGGCGCCAGTTGAAGACAATGGCTCGATGAGGGCTGTCGAAAGTAAATTCTGTTTCAAAGGGCGCCCCGCTTTGAAATACTTTCCGGATGGATTTCTCAAAAAACGAGCAAAGCGACTCGGCAAAACCCAGCTCGCGATGGGTTTTGCCGATGAATCGGGGGGCCGGGATTCCGGCTACATCTTTGACATTTTCAGAGACAAAAAGGTGTCGGCCTTCTTCGTCAAAGCGCATGATAATATCCGGAGAGCTTTCGATCAGAGCCCGGTATTGCTCTTCGCTTTCCCTGAGCGCGTTTTCGATTCTTTTCCGCTCGGTAATGTCTTCCAGAGCGGCCACCATCCCATCCACGCACCCTTCAGCATCCAGAAGAGGCGCCGCATTTATCGACAAGAGCACCCGGCGGCCATCCGGCCAGACGATGGCATGCCGCAGATCCTGCACCGGTTTTCCAGTGTCCATCACACGCCGGAAGGGCAGCTCGGCTTCTGGGAAAGGCTGTCCGTTTTCATCTGTAATCAGCCAGACGGGGGCATTATACGTTTGCCTGGTGATTTCATCGCGGCTCAGGCCCAAAATATTTTCGGCCTGGCGGTTGGCAAAAAGGATCAGACCCCGGCGGTCCACAAACGTGACGCCGACGGGGCTGGTTTCGGTGATGGCGTAGAGGAGATCCCGTTCCTTCTGCAAATTCTCCTCGACCCGTTTACTCTCGGAGATGTCACGGCCTTCCAGAACCAGCAGCGTCACGTTGCCCCGGAAGTCGAAAACCGGCTTCAAGGAGAAATCAATAAGCATCGTTGTGCTTCCGCCGCCCTGAAGCTCCACTTCGTAGCGCACGAATTCTCCTTTTGCCGCGCGCCCGATTGCATCTTTCAATTGCTGTACGCGCGTGTCATTGCCCCGCCATAAGCGTGCCTCCCAGAAGGGCTGGTTGATGATTTCTTTCGCGGTGATCCCCGCAAAGTCGAGCGCCGCCCTGTTGGCTTCAATGAGAATCCCCTCCGTTGTCAGCAAACCGGTAAACTGGAATGTGGCATTAAAGATGGCCCGGAAACGCTCCTCGCTTGCTTGCAGCTTTTCTTCGGCCAGCATGCGCAAGGTGATATCACTCAGAAAATTCAGAGAGGCCGGCTTTCCCTGCCAGGTGATCACGATGGAGCTGATTTCCACCCACCGCGTCTCGCCGCTTTTATGGATCAGCCGGAACGTATAGCGCGAAGGAACGCCCTCTCCGCGGATTCGCCGGGAATAGCGGTCCATGATCAGATCGCGATCGTCCGGATGAATAAATTCAATAAAAGGCGTCGAAGCCATTTCTTCTTTGGAATAGCCGGACAGCTGAAGGGTTTTCGGATTGAAAAAGACCAGTTTGTCGTCCTGGGCGACAAAGATCGCCTCATTGGCATTCTCAAAGAGACTGCGATACTGCTGTTCACTCTCCCGCATTTTTTCTTCGGCTTGTTTTTGGTCGGTAATGTCCGACATCACCAGGCATCCGGCAATGATGCCGCCTCGGTCGTTGAAGATTGGCGCTGCATTCAACATTACCCGGCGTTCTGTGCCGTCTTTGCGGACAATCCGGTACTCCTCATGAACGGTTTTTTTGCTCGAAAGAGCTTTCATGATCGGCAACTGATCGACATTAACGGGCTTGCCGTCCGGAGAATAATACTGGAAAGAGAATTTCGCATCAACAAGGGATGTGCCGATCCGGAAAGGCTCATCGGTAATCCCGACCAGTGTTCTGTAAGCGGAATTGACAATTTGTATAACGGCTCCGGGCATGCTGACAAGCACCATGGGGATGGGTGATTGTTCAAAGGATTGATCCAGGAACGCCTTGCTTTTTTCCAGCTCTTCACTTGCCCGCCTTTGCCCGGTGATGTCATCGCCTGCGGCGAGCGGCGATGGTGCGGCGTGATCGCTGGGGTTATCCTTTTTTTTCATGGCTCGACCTTTTGTCTCTTGCAACACAGAGGATGAGAGCTTTAAATTCTCTAATTTTATGAGGTTTTATAACATATCCCCGAATGCCGATCAAGGCCGGCCGCTGCACTGCGGCGATCCCGCAAAAGCCGCTTTTAGCCACGGGGACTTTTGGACCGCGCTTTTATACAGCTCCAGTTGCTCCGAGAGCCTGGGCAGCATGACGGCGGCTTCTTTCCAAGCTCTTTGGTCAATGGCCTGCTGGATCTGCTCTGCGGCTTTTTGCAACGCCTGCGCGGAAACGTTGGAAGCCGCGCCTTTGATGGAATGCGTCTGCCTTTGCGCGCCGGGAATGTCGCCCTTTTCCAGGCAGGCTTTCAAAAGATCGATCTGTCCGGGCGCATCGGTCAGAAACCGGGTCACGATCATTGCCGCGACATCTGCGTCGTCCATCAGCCTTTCTTTCAAGTCCGTCTCGGCAAAAATGATCCGCTCTTTGTCCTGCGCTTTAATTTCCAGCGGCAAGGCCTTTCCGTGTGCGCTTTTTGTCTTGCCGTTGGTGCAGGTGAGCCATCGGGACAGCACTTCCGCCAGCATCTTGATTTGCACGGGTTTGGCCAGATAGTCGTCCATTCCCGCTTCCCGGTATTTGTTCTGATCGTCCATCATGGCATGGGCGGTGAGCGCAATGATCGGCATCCCGGGGTTTTTTGCGCCGGTTTGCGGATTGCGGATTTGGCGCGTGGCTTCATAGCCGTCCATTTCGGGCATCCGGCAGTCCATCAGCACCAGATCGTAGGCGACGGCTTGCACCGCCCGGATGGCTTCTATGCCGTTTGGCGCGAGATCGGCGGCATAGCCGAGTTTTTTAAGCAGTGCGAGCGCGACCATCTGATTGGTCGGGTTGTCTTCCACCACCAGGATTTTCTTCCCGGTGACCCGGAATTCGGCAATGGTGTGTCGGGTGATAATCGGCGCGGGGGATGCACTGCCTGGGTTACGGCCCGCAGCCATGGACAGGGCGTCATGAAGATGCGACTGCCTGACCGGCTTGGTAAAAAAACCGTCGAAGCCCGCAGCCGCCAGACGCGATGCATCGCCCCGAACCCCCACAGAGGTCATCATAATGATCCGGGTTTGCTTGAGATCCGGATCTTTTTTGATCCGGCGGGCCAATTCTTCGCCGTCCATGCCGGGCATCATCATATCCAGAAGCGCGATTTGGAAAGGATTGCCGTGGTCGCAGGCGTCGTAAAGAAGCGTCAGTGCGGAGGCGGCGTCCGCCGCTTCGGCAAAGCGGCAGCGCCACTGTTTTAAAAGGGAACACACCAGGATACGGTTGACGGTGTGATCATCCACGACGAGAACTTTCACGCCGCTTAAGTCCGCCATGGTCTCCACCGTTGTGACGGCGTCGTCCGCCTGTTTTTCGAATACGGCCGTAAACCAGAAGGTAGAGCCTTTTCCGGCTTCGCTGTCGCAGCCGATCCGGCCGCCCATCAGTTCTGCCAGTTGCCGGGAAATTGCAAGTCCCAGCCCGGTGCCGCCGTATTTCCGCGTGGTTGAGCTGTCCACCTGGATAAAAGGTGAAAAAACAGCGTTGAGCCGATCCTGCGGAATACCGATGCCGGTATCGCTCACGGCAAATCGAAGCGTGACGGTTTGTTCGTCTTCAGCGGCGCGCGTGATCCGGATGATGATCTGGCCGCGCTCGGTAAATTTCACGGCGTTGCCGGTCAGGTTGACGAGGGTCTGACGCAGGCGGCCCGGATCGCCGCGCAGCATGGAGGGCACGTCCACATCCACCAGCGCCGTCAGTTCCAGTCCCTTATCCTGCGCGCCGACGGCAACCATGTCGGCAATATCCTCAATGGCCATGCGCAGATTAAAGTCCAGATTTTCAAGATCCATCTTTTTGGCCTCAATTTTAGAGAGGTCCAGAATGTTGTTGAGCAATGAAAGCAATGCCGCGCCGCTGGTGCGGACAATTTGGGCAAATTGTGTCTGTTGGGGGTTAAGGGGTGTGTCTAAAAGCAGTTCAATCATGCCGATGACCCCGTTCATCGGCGTACGGATTTCGTGGCTCATGTTGGCCAGAAACTCGCTCTTGGCGGTATTTGCGGCCTCGGCTGCCTCCTTGGCTCTTTTCATTTCCTCCTGGGCCGCGATGCGCAAGGTGATGTCGCGCGAAATGCCCCGGAAGCCCACGGGTTTTCCCTGGGCGTCCCGAATCAGAGAGGCCGATATTTCATTGTAAAACGCGCTTCCGTCTTTCCGGATCAGTTCATAAGCAAATCCCCTGACCGGAATTCCCGTTTTGTAGATTTGATTAAAAACGGCATAAACCGCCCGTGTGTTTTTTTCATCCGTGTATTGGCTGTTGTGCATGCCCAGCAATTCTTCGGGTGCGTATCCGACATTTCTTGCCGCCGCATCGTTGAGAAAGGTAAAGACGCCGTGCAGGTCCGTTTCAAAATAGCCATCTTCCATTTGCTCGATAATGCTGCGATATCGCTCCTCGGAGCGCCGCAAAGCTTCCTCCATCTCCATGCGCCGGGTGATGTTGCGGGAGAGTCCCCGAAACCCCACAGGCTTGCCTTGGGCGTCTTTCATCAACGATACGGAAACTTCGCTGTAGAACTTTTTACCGCTTTTATGGATGTAGGTTCCGACATACCGCTTCACGGGTTCGCCGGTTCGATAAACCTGGTTGTAAATTACACGGTTTTTTTCAAGGGTTGCGGGGTCGGTGTATGGACGATAATCAAGGCCGTAGAGCTCTTCTCGCGTATAGCCCAGGTCGCGGCACTGCGCGTCATTGGCAAAGGTAAACCGGCCTTTCAGGTCCAGTTCATAATAGCATTCGTCAATATCTTCCAGAACCGTCCGGTAGCGCTCTTCACTTTTGCGCAATTCCTCTTCCATCCGTTTACGTTCGGTGATGTCGCGTGAAATGCCGGCAAAACCGACGGGCTGTCCGGATGCATCCCGGATCAGGGAGACTGAAAGTTCGGACACGCTGACGGTTCCATCTTTATGGATCACACTCTGTTCCAGGGCTTTGATGGGTACGCCTGTCCGATAGAGTTCATTGAAGGCCGTGAGGACCTTCTTTTGTGTGTCTTGATCCGTATACTGCCGGTTGTTCATGTGCATCATCTCTTCACTCGTATAGCCGAAATGCCTGCTGAGAGATTCATTGAAGAAGGTGAGATTGCCGTGCAGATCCGTTTCAAAATAGGATTCCTGAAGGTTTGCCAGAATGGAGCGGTATTTCTCCTCCGACCAGCGAAGCTCGGCTTCCATTTGCTTTTTTTCGGTGACGTCGCGGGCGATGAACAAAACGCTGGATGGCCGGCCTTCTTCTTTCAGGAGCTGCGACTGAACGTCCATGACGGCCTTTCGTCCGTCCGTCCCGTTCATTGTCCATTCAAACGTCAACAGGCCGTCGAATCCCTCTCGTCTTCTCTCCATCCGCTCCCGTTGGTTCGCTCGCATTTCGGGCGGCGTAAAATCAGCAAGGCTTAATCCCACGAGATTAAGGCCGCCCGCAGCATCGCGGATGGCTTTATTGGCGAAGATGATATTTGAATCCAAATCTGTGATGACAATCCAGTCCAGGGTTGTTTCCGCAATCAGGCGATAGGTTTCCTCGTTTTTGTGCGATGTGCTGTCCATAAGATCCTCAGGCGTGCCGTTTTTGATACGCCAAACGCTCCGGTTAAGGTGTCATCGCAGGATTCTTTTCCTGTAAGATGTGAACACACGCGTCAACGACGTCCGCGTCGTAGCCTGCGCCCCGACCTTTTTGAATTTCGAAGAGAGCGGCATAAAGTCCCAGCATCGGCCGGTGGGGCCGACGTGCGGACATGGCTTCGACCGTATTGGCCGCGGCGAGAATGCGCGCCTCCAGCAGCACTTCCTCTCCGGCGAGGCGTCGGGGATAGCCGGTGCCATCCATCCGTTCATGGTGCTGATAGACAATTTCGGCAATCGGCCAGGGATACGGCACCTCTTTGAGGATGTCATAAGACGCGCAGAAGGCGAATGCCTCCTGTGTTTGGCCTGCGTCAGGGTTTGCCCCCAAGTGTTTGGCAGCCGACACAAGATTGTCCATCATCATGATTTACTATCCTTTCCCGCAGTATTTGACATCGACCTTGGCGATGTCAGGTATTGAGCAGCTCTTCCACCGCCGCAAGCAATTCGGATGTTTTAAAAGGTTTGGCAAAGGCTTTTTGCGCGCCCAGTCGGGTTGACATCAGCAGATATTGCTCCGGGCTGATCCGCCCGCCGCCGGACATGGAGATAATCTTGATGTCCGGATAAAGTTTGCGGAATTCGATCACGGTCTGGATGCCTTCCATTTCGGGCATGATGATGTCGGTCAGGAGCAGCTGGGCGGGATTTTGCGCTTGCAGCTTGAGCGCCTCTTTTCCGTTTTCGGCTGTGGCCACGTCGTAGCCTGCCTGTGTGAAAAACTTCTTGAGCATTGCCTGATACAGGTCGTCGTCATCGACCACCAGAATACGTTTTGTCATTTTTATCCCTCCTTGCATTTCCAGAGCACCTTGTCAGCGATGGTCTCCAGGGGTGATATTTTATCCACGGCGCCAAGCTTTACGGCTTCCTGCGGCATGCCGTAGACGACACAGGTGGCTTCATCCTGGGCGATGGTGTAAGCGCCCCCCTCCTTCATTTCCAGCATGCCTTTGGCGCCGTCGTCACCCATGCCGGTCATGATGACGCCCACGGCGTTTTGCCCGGCATAGCGGGCGGTGGAACGAAATAAAACATCCACCGACGGGCGATGCCGCGACACCAGCGGCCCTTGTTTAACTTCCACATAATAGCGCGCCCCGCTGCGTTTGAGGAGCGTGTGATAATTGCCCGGCGCGATGAGCGCGCGTCCCGTGATGACCGTGTCGTTATCCTGTGCTTCCTTGACGGAGACTTTGCAAAGCGAGTCGAGCCTGGCGGCAAACGATTTGGTAAAATTCTCCGGCATGTGCTGCACGATGACAATGCCCGGTGAATCCAGCGGCATTTTTTCAAGGAAAATGCGGATGGCCTCCGTGCCGCCGGTGGACGCGCCGACCACAATGACTTTTTCCGTCGTTTCCACCATGGCGTTTGTTTTCGGTTTGGGCATCATGGCATCCGCCGTCAGCTTTGGCTCGACGACGTGCGTCCGTGCAGACGTGCGCCGGAGTCGGGCCTGTGCGGCGGCTTTCACCGCGTCGCAAATGCGGATTCGGGACTCTTCGAGAAACTGTTTTGTGCCGAGCCTCGGCTTCTGAATGATTTCCACCGCGCCGTATTCCAGCGCCTTGAGCGCCGTGCCGGAATTTTCTTCCACCAGCGACGAGCAGATGACCACCGGCACTGGGTGCTGGCTCATGATTTTCTGCAAAAAAGTAATCCCGTCCATCCGGGGCATTTCCACATCCAGCGTGATGACGTCGGGAACTTCTTCTTTCATTCTCTGGACGGCGATAATCGGGTCCGCAGCCGACGCCATGACTTCGATGTCCGGATCGGAATTGAGAATATCGATGATCGTCTGCCGGACCACGGCGGAGTCGTCAACGACCAGTACTCGTATTTTTTTCTTTTGAAACATGCGCTCCGCCTTTTTTAATGAATAGATTGCCGGAAAATCTTCCGGGATATGCCTGCCTGTGTTTCTTCCGGATCGATGCCGAGACGTCGGTCGTACGGGGTGACGGCTACGCAGGACCCGAGAATTGTGTAAACCGGCGCGGGCGACTCCGGAACCGACAGGTCGCCCTGTTTCCGATAGAGAGGGGGAAGCCCGGTCTTATGTGTTTTCATGGTGTTTCCTGTAAATGGATGATGAGAGAAGCTGTAGCGGAAGAGCCATGCCGCTCAAGGTTTCCGAATGTCCCATGAACAGATAACCGCCCGGCGCCAGATGGCGGCAGATACGTCCCAGAATGGCTTCCTGGGTTTCGCGGTCAAAGTATATAATGACGTTGCGGCAGAACACGACGTTCATGATGTCTTTTACGGCATAGTGGGCGTCCATGAAATTCTGGCGCGCGAAGGTGACGCGGGCGCGCAGTTGCGGACAAATGCGCACCAGCGGTTTGTCCTTGCTTTTGAGCAGATATTTTTTGCGCATCTGCAGGGGGACGGGTTCTATTTTTTCATGCGGATACACCGCTTGCGCCGCCTGATGCAAAACTTTTGTGGAGATATCCGTCCCCAGGATGGAGAAGTGAAATGACGGATTGCTTTGGGCATGTTCGGCAAGCACCATAGCCAGCGTGTAAGGCTCTTCTCCCGTCGAGCAGCCGGCCGACCAGAATTTCATGTGGCCGGCGGGCGTGCGCGCCCCGTCTTTCCGGGAGGCGGTAAGCACATGGGTTCGTAGAAAATCAAAATGTTTCGGTTCCCGGAAAAAATCCGTCTTGTTGGTCGTGACGGCGTCGATCATGTGATAGAGTTCTTCCTCAGTTCCTTTGGGACTGAAAACATAGTCGGCATAATCGGCATAGGAAGTATGTCGAAGCAGACGCAGCCGTTTGTGAAGGCGGGTCTGAAGCATGGTTTTTTTGGACAGAGGCATCTTGATGCCGCATTGTTTATGAATAAACTCACCAAAGCGGTTGAATTCCGAATCGGTCATGTGGTTGACCGCTATGTCTTCTTTTAAATGTACCACAGTATCCTTCCTTTAGACGCATCAAAAATCATTGAAATCTCCATCTTCCATGGGAATCACCTGCTCGGGCCTGCGCGCCTTACCTTTTGCCGGTTGTTTTCTCCCTTTCTCTTCCGGCTTGTGAGCTATGGCCATTTGTTTTCGGGCGTCGCCTGCGTAATGAGAATGTTCAGGTTGCGATGACCTGTGATGTTCAACGCTGCGCTGATTGCCGCCGCTGACCACTGCGTTTATTTCTTCCACATAACCTTTCATCTGCTGGGCCTGGGCGTTTAGCTCCTCGGAGGCGCTGGCTGATTCCTCGGCGTTCGCCGCCGTTTTCTGAGTGACTGTATTCATCTGAACGATGGCCAGGTTCACCTCGGAAATGCCGCGCGACTGCTCATTCGACGCCGTGGCGATTTCTTCCACCAGCTGAGAAATCTTAACTGAAATATCCACATTTTCTTTAAACGCTTCCTGTGTCTTCTGTGTCAGTTCGCTGCCGTTTTTCACGGCTTTGATGGTGTTATCAATGAGGGCATTCGTATTTTTGGCCGCTCCTGCCGCCCGGATAGCCAGGTTTCTGACTTCATCGGCCACAACGGCAAAACCTGCCCCGGCTTCACCGGCCCGAGCCGCCTCCACGGCCGCATTGAGGGCCAGCAGATTGGTCTGGAAAGCAATTTCGTCGATGGTCTTGATAATCTTGCCCGTTTCCTCACTGGTCTTCGTAATTTCGCCAATAGACTTGAGCATCTCGTCCATGTGTGAACTGACTTTCTCTACAATCCCCTTGGCCTGACCCATCATCGCCTTGGCCTGCGAGGCATTATCGGCGTTTTGCTTGGTCATGGCGGATACTTCTTCCAGGGCGGACGAGGTTTCTTCCAGAGAGGCTGCCTGCTCGGATGTGCCTTCAGCCAGAGACTGGCTCGCGCCTGAAACCTGGGTCGCAGCCGCCGCAACCTGATCGGCTCCTTCTGAAAGACCCATGATGACTTTGTTCAGTGGGCCTACGATGCTGCGGGTGATGATAAATGCCAGCACGAAGGCCAGCACGATTCCTATAATGACCAGGATGATGGAGATGAGGATCGATGAAGCGCGAACCTCATCAAATCGCTTATCCGCCGCATCGCTCTCATTGCTGATGGATTTGCTGAAGCTTACCAGGTTCTTATCAATATCGTTTCGAATCACATCAATCTTCGCATCAATTTTGGCAATCTCGTCGAGTGCGGCATTTTTTTCCAGCAGCGGCAGCAGTTCGTTTTCAATCAGGGCCAGGTATGCATTGTAGTCTTTCGCAATCTTATCCGCCCAAGTTGTCTCGTCTGCGGTGTCGGCAATTTTCTTGATCTTTTCGATGTCCTGAATGATCGTCTTTTTTTCTTCGGCAAACTCTTCCTTAAATTTCTTGAGATCCCGGTTAATGATCCCATCCGCGATCACGCCGTAAAGTTCATCCGGTATCATCTCACTGTGGCTGATCGACAGGGCGTCCTTGGCGCGGGAGGCGCCCTCATCCTGCAATTTACCCAGGGTGATCATGTTGCCTATCAAATAGGCTGCCGATAAGGTGAAGACGATCACAACCGACGTAAACCCGAGATACAATTTTTTGGACACCTTCATGTTTGCGAAATTCATAACACGCTCTCCAATGATTCTGCTGTCCGGGCTAAAGGACGCCGCCCTGATCAGACTGTTTTATTATCTAAAAGGCGAAACTTGCCGTCACGCCCCCGTACACAAATGCACTGTCCCTGTCGGCGGGATTTGCCGTGCCTTTCAGTCCGCGCCCTTTCATTTCATATCGGGCATCGTCGCAAAGGGGGAATGTATAAGAAACCGTCGGCGTGATGGTTAATGTTTTATAAGCGGCAATCGGCAGACAAAGAGAAATAGTGCCGTCATGAAAATTATTATATCGGTCAGTCGTTGCCATGGCATTGCTGTCAAATCGCGGAAAGGTTTCGGCGTCTTCTGACTTTAAATAGCTGGCCTGCGCCGAGAGCTTCAGCCCGATGATTTTACTGAGCGCAAAGGTGTGTGAAATGTTGAGGAATAAATACCACTGGTGATAATGAGCAATATCTTTGTAAAGCGTCATCGTCGGCGTGAGCATCGTGTCGAGCGTCAAGGTCAGGAATAACTCCTGGGTATCCAGCGGCGCAGGCGCGCCTGCATAAGGTGCGCCCAGGGCGTAATAAATATAGCCGGGGGTTATCTGTAATATACCGATTTTTTTTGCATAGTAAAATCCTAAATCTGTTTCCCAATATTTGGCGTCATGATGGATGTCCGCCGTTGAATAAGGTTTGGTGTCCAGGTTGCCCCAATAATTAAAGGAAAAACCTTTATAGTTTAACGTCACCGACGGCTGCATAACAAGGCTATGGCGGCTGAATTCCTGCCCGCGCGAAATGTATGCGGACAGGACGCTTATGGCAATTTCTCCGGTGACCTTGTCTTCGGTCTTTGCCTCTTCGGCCGGACAGACAACCGGCAACAAAACGATCAGCATGATAAATACAACAAAAGAATGTATCATTTTCATATCATCCTGCTTCCCATTTTTGTCTGTAGGCCGGGTCTACCCTGACAACCTAATGACCTGATGACCTGATGACCTGAAGGTCACACGAGGTCACACGAGGTCACACGAGGTGGCGCGAGGGCACGCGACGCGGCCTGCAAAAATCAAAATACCATCATTGCCCCGATGGAGGGGGTTGCTTCCCCTGCTGAAAGTTAAAGAGGGGAGGGGAAAACGCTTTCAGCAGGGGAAGGGGGGTGTCATAATATTTCAGTTACGCGGCGGCATCACCTTTCATGGAGCTTACCATATCCAGTTCTTCGGACGAGAAGACCTTGTCGATATCCAGAATGATGACAAAATGCTCGTCGCGCTTGCCCATGCCCAGAATAAAATCCGTGTTGAGCTTGGTGCCGATCCTGGGCGCGGGTTCCACCTGGGAGGGTTCCAGTTCGAAAACCTCCTGAACCGAATCCACTAAAGCGCCCAGGATGGTTTGCTCTTTATCAATCGTGATTTCCACCACGATGATGCAGGTGTCCACCGTTCTGTCCTGCGCCGCCATATTGAATTTCAGGCGCATATCGACCACCGGCACCACGGAGCCGCGCAGATTGATCACGCCTTTCATATAATCCGGCGTCTGGGGCACTTTGGTGATGTTGGTATAGTCGAGAATCTCCCGGACTTTGCCCACGTCGAGGGCGAAAATTTCTTCCTCCATTTGAAAGGTCAGATACTGTCTGGCCTCGGTAATTTTTGCTACGGTCATATCCGTCCTCCTTGTTGCGGGGCCTTTCGGCCTCCGAACGGCGCGGAAGGTGGATCTGTGTCTTCCGTGCCGGTTTAAGTGATGGATTTAGTACTTTTCAAAATCCCCGTCCATACTGTCGGCGGCACCCGTCAGATTGATATTGACGCCCGCCGACTGTTCCGCGTGGGTGGATGCCTGCGGGACCGAATGTTTTCCGGGCCCGGAGATCTGTTTCATCCGACCGGAAGATGCCGCCGGTTGTGCCTTCAACTGCCGGTTTACCCGCTGGGAGGATTTTGCGGCTGATTTTCTGCCGCCCGTTTCATCGCCGATTTTGAAGAAGGCCACGGCCTCCTGTAGCATTTGGGCCTGAGAGGCGAGCTCTTCGGAGGTGGATGACATTTCCTCGGAGGCTGATGCATTTTGCTGAATGACCTGATCGAGCTGCTGGATGGCTTTGTTAATCTGTTCGGCGCCTGCGTCTTGTTCCTTACTGGCCGCGCTGATTTCCTGGACCAGATCCGCCGTCTTCTGAATATCCGGCACCATCTTGTCGAGCATCACACCGGCCTGTTCCGCAATCGAAACGCTGGAGGCAGACAGCTTATTGATTTCGCCTGCGGCCATCTGGCTGCGTTCCGCAAGTTTGCGGACTTCGGAGGCCACCACCGCAAAGCCTTTGCCGTGTTCACCGGCGCGCGCCGCTTCAATTGCGGCGTTTAACGCCAGCAGATTGGTCTGACGGGCGATTTCTTCGATGATGGAAATTTTACCGGCAATCTCTTTCATCGCCTTTACGGTTTCGCCCACTGATTTGCCGCCTTCTTTGGCGTCCTGGGCCGACTTGATGGCGATCTTTTCCGTCTGCTGGGCGTTGTCCGCGTTTTGCTTGATGTTGGAGATCATCTGTTCCATGGACGACGAAACTTCCTCGGCGGAGGCGGCCTGTTCGGTTGCGCCCTGTGAGATCTGCTCGGACGTCGACGTCATGGCCTCAGAGCCTGTGGCCACCTGATCGGCCGTCATTTGAACATTCCCGACGACTTCGGTGAGTTTTTCCAGCATGGCTTTGAGCGCCTGCATCAACTGATCCTGCGCGGAGCGCTCCTGGATGGTGACAAGCAGGTTGCCTTTGGAAATTTCCTGCGCCGCTTTGGTGATTTCGTTCATCGCGTCGATCAGGACATTGAGGTTGATTTTGATATCGTTGAAATCGCCGTTGTAGTTGTCGGTGATTTTGGACGGCATGTCGCCTTTGGAAATACGGTCGACATATTTGGCGGCGACAGTGAGCGGTCCGATGACGGCGTCGAGGGTATCGTTGATGCCTTGGACAATGGACTTGTACTCGCCGTGATGCCGGGAGGCGTCGGCTCGTGTGGAGAGCTTTCCTTCCACGGCGGCATTGGCAAGCATGCGGGCGTCCGTGATGAGCGCGTTGACGCTTTCCATGCAGCCGATGACGGCGGGCAGCAGATGATCGTTTTCACAGCGCTTGCCGATTTTCCTTAGTTCGGTCAGTTCTTCGGTGTTACCCACGGCGATCTCATTGATCTGCCTGGTGACGCCGGTTAAGCGGTCGCGCACTTCATTGGTGGCCTGGCCAATGGAGGCAAACACCCCCTGATGCTTTCCTTCGACTTTTTTGGAATGGTCATTTTTTGCCATCAGGTGCATAACGTCATTGGCTTCCACCAGACCCTGCAATCCGTCGATGCACTGATTAAGGTTGTTCTTAATCTCGTTGAAATCTCCATTGTAGGAATCGGTTATTTTGGGCGGAATGTCGCCCTTGGAAATGCGGTCAACATATTCTGCGGCCACGTTGAGGGGCCCGATGACGGAATCAAGACAATCATTAACCCCCTGAACGACCTTGCGGAAGTCTCCCTGATGCTTTGTTGCATCAGCGCGTGTGGCCAGCTTGCCTTCTACTGCGGCCTTGGCAAGAACGACCGCATCGGCAACGAGAATATTGACCGCGTCAATACACTGGTTGAGGTTGTTTTTGATTTCGTTGAAATCGCCGTTGTAGGAGTCGGAAATCTTCGGAGGAATATCGCCCTTAGAGATTCGATCCACGTACTCAGCGGCAACATTGAGCGGGCCGATGACCGCATCCAGCGTATCGTTAACGCCCTGGACGATTTTGCGGTACTCTCCGTGATGCTTGGAGGCATCAGCTCGCGTGGCAAGCTTTCCTTCAATGGCGGCCTTGGCCAGCATGCCTGTGTCGTTGATGAGAAGATCGATGGTCTCCAGACATTCGATAACGGCCGGCAGGAGCTTATCCGCGTCGGAACGCTTGCCGACTTTTTTCAGATCAGCAAGTTCTTTCGTATCGCCTAAAGCGATCTCATTGATTTGTTTGGTAACGCCCATCAGGCGGTCCCGGACCTCGTTGGTGGCTTTGGCCATGGAGGCGAAGACGCCCTCATACTTCCCTTCTACTTTCTGCGTATGATCGTTCATTGTCATTTTATGCAGAACACCATTGCATTCAACAAGCCCCTGCAACCCGTCAATGCAGTTATTCAAATTGTTTTTGATCTCGTTAAAATCACCGTTGTAGGAATCGGTAATTTTCGGCGGGATATCGCCTTTGGAGATGCGATCCACATATTCGGCGGCCACATTGAGCGGGCCGATGACGGCGTCGAGCGTATCGTTGACACCTTGAATAATCTTTTTGTATTCGCCGTGGTGTTTGGTTACGTCGGCGCGCGTGGCCAGCTTTCCGTCTACCGCGGCCTTAGCCAGCATTCCCGTGTCGTTGATAAGAAGTTCGATGGTTTCCAGGCATTCGATAATAGCGGGCAGAAGCTTATCTGCGTCAGATCTCTTCCCGACTTTCTTGAGTTCAGCTAGTTCTTTCGTATCGCCCATCGCAATTTCGTTGATCTGCTTGGTCACGGCAAGCAGACGCTGCCGAACCTCATTGGTGGACTGAGCCATGGAGGCGAAGACACCCTGGTACTTGCCTTCGACCATCGTTGTATGATCATTTGCAACCATTTTATGCATGACGGCATTGCATTCAACAAGTCCCTGTAAGCCGTCGATGCAGTTGTTGAGATTATTCTTGATCTCATTAAAATCACCGTTATAGGAATCGGTAATCTTGGGAGGAATATCGCCCTTGGAAATTCGATCGACGTACTCTGCGGCTACGTTGAGGGGGCCGATGACGGAATCCAGGGTGTCGTTGACTCCGGATACAATCTTGCGGAAGTCGCCCTGATGCTTTGCGGCGTCCGCGCGTGTGGCCAGTTTTCCGTCCACGGCGGCCTTAGCCAGTATGGCTGTGTCGGCAACCAGTGCGCTTACGGCGTCGATGCACTGATTGAGGTTATTCTTGATTTCGTTGAAATCGCCGTTATAGGTGTCCGTGATCTTGGGGGGAATGTCGCCCTTGGAGATCCGGTCCACATACTCGGCTGCGACATTGAGAGGGCCAATGACCGCATCGAGTGTTTCGTTGAGGCCTGTGGCAATCCCACGGAATTCAAGGTTGATTTTATCCGCGTCGGCTCGTGTCGCAAGTTTTCCGCCAACTGCCGCGTCCACCAGATTCTTGATTTCCACAAGCAGACCACTGATAATTTTGCCGATCGTCCGGCCTATAAAGATACCCAGAATAACCGCAAAAAGGAAGCCCGCGACAGCCAGAACGATCATAATCAGGGTGGCGGTATTGGCGATTTTTGTGTTACTGTCAGCGATCTTCTTGGCCTGTGAGATCTTGGCTGCCATCATCTTCTCCAGAACGTTTTGTTCATTTCTGGAAGACACAGCGGCATCCCCGCGCAGCAGAGCTGTCGCTTCGGCCGTTTTCCCCTGATTAGTCAGCGCGATCATTCTATCGAGGTGCGCATGATAGGCTATGCGGGTTTTTTGAAACTCAGCAAACAACTGTTTCCCTTCCTCCGAGAAAAGGGTTTTTTCGTAGCTTACGGCGGTAGTGGTGATCTGAGCGCGGAGTTCCGAGATTCTCTTTTCATATTTCTCGCGTTCCTCCCTGGAGCCGGCGGTGATCATGTCGCGGGTGTTGACCCGGAGTCGCTGGAAATTAGTGGACATATCGGCGAGTTCTCCCAGCGGCACAGTGACCATCTGATAGAGCTTTGTGTCCGCTTCATCGATGGTCCTGATCTGGGTGATGCCAAAGACGCCGATGAAGCCCGCGATAACAGCGATGACAATGAAGCCGGTGATGACTTTTACGGCAAGTTTCATGTTCTTGATCATATTATTCCTCCTTTAATGATGTTAATTTTGTATGAGCAGCCAATCATTAAGTTTCAAAAGATAGAAACTTTCTAATGTTATCATCTTGTGATGTGACTCTGAGAAGGCACGTTCTGACTGTGGCGGCTCTTGCGTACATTCTTTAGTGAATCAAGAAGAGCGTCCTGCGCATCGTGCAAGAGGGGGTCGCCGTGGCCAAAATAGATATCCTGTACCTTTCTGAGATTAAGCTCCATTAAGGCATCCAGATAATCTTCTTCATAACCGCCGCCGGTTGCAGTGCGGATAATCACCGGCGCGTCTCCGACAAACAAAACGTCTTCTTCTTCAATGTAAATAGAAATCGAATCGCTCGAATGGCCGGGGGTATGGATAATTTCAGCCATGCGTTCGCCGATACGCAGACGGTCGCCATTTTTCAGAATCCGGTCAATGCCCTCGACAAACGGTGAGAAGGCGCACACGGTAGGATGAAAGGCATCGATGATGGCCGGCAGGGCGGCGGTGTGATCGGAGTGGCAATGGGTCAGGATGACCTGCTCGACTCTTTTCTTTCCAATGCCCGTATCCAGTTTATTGAGAGCCTGCACAATATTGGGATCGCTGCCCACATCAATCAAGGTGTTAATGTCTCCAATGCGTTTCCAGTCTCCCAGGAGGAGATAAATGTTGGAACTGTATAGAAGTGGAGAGCTGGGCACATTGATGATTTTCATGAGCGCGTCTCCAGCTTGCGGTAAACCTGCGCGTCGCTCACCAGTTGTTCAAAATGTCCCGACAGCTCTTCGGGCATTTTCTGTGTGTGTTCCATGGCCAGGATGCCGCCCGGCTCCAGGGCATTGTAAAACATGCGGATGACTTCAATCCGTTGCTCATAGGAAAAATGCAGCAACACGTTTTTGCAGATGACCAGACTAAAACCGCTCTGCATGGGTGTGAGCGATAATAAGTCGTGGTGATGTGTGGTGATGCGATCTTTAATGAGATCGGTAATGCGAAAGTAACCTTCACGGCCATTGGGCTGAAAATATTTATCAAAGAGTTCCTTCGGGATTCGTTGCAGTTCATCCCAGGGATAGGTGCCTTCATTTAAGGTCTTGAGCAAGGGCGCGTCATAGTCTGTCGCGAATATCTGGACGTTGCGGAAAGCGAACTGCCCCATGCGCTCCGCCAGGATAATGGCCAGGGTGTAGGGTTCCTGTCCCATGGCGCAGCCTGCGTCCCAGATGCGCACGCGGCTTCGTCCCGCCGCCGCGTTGATGAGAAATTCCACCGCATGTTCCAGCGGTTTCTGATCGCGAAAAAAGAAGGTAAACGCCATTTTGGTTCTTTCCTCTAAATATCCCCCCTTCGCACCACCTTTGGTCGTAAAAAGGGGAAATCTAAGTTATGCGGTTTCGCGGATGACCTGCGAAACCAGTTGCGGAACGTCCACAATGAGCGCGACGGTGCCGTCGCCCAGAATGGTCGCGCCGGAGACTTCCTTAATGTGCCGGTAAAACTTTCCCAGATTTTTGATAACGGTCTGATGTTCGCCTACGACTTGATCCACCACCAGGCCGACCCGGTCGTCTCCCACCCGGTTGATGATGATTTGTTCAATGGCCGGAGGCGTCCCCGTCATGGCGAAGCGGTTGCGAAGATGGATGTAGGGCACCATGTCGCCCCGGATGTAGATCACGTCGCGGCCGTGCGCATTTTTTACGTCCTCGCGGGTCAGCTCTACACATTCTTCGATAGCGGCAAGCGGGATGACAAAAAAAGAGTCTTCGATTTTGACGAGCAGGCCGTCGATGATGGCAAGCGTGAGCGGCAGCTTTAGCGTGATGGTGGTGCCCTGGCCCTGCCGGCTGGTGATATCTATGGCGCCGCCCAATGCATCGATGCCCTTTTTCACCACGTCCATGCCGACGCCGCGTCCTGAAACGTTCGTGACGGTTTTAGCCAGTGAAAAACCGGGGGCGAAAATAAGCGAGAAGATTTCTTTTTCCGTCAGGGTTGAATCAGCGGCAATCAGCCCCTTTTCCTGCCCCTTTCGGCGAATGGCATTTGCGTCCATGCCCGCACCGTCGTCGGTAATATGGATCAGAACATATGCGCCGGAATGCTCGGCTGCCAGCCTGACCGTTCCGGTCTTGGATTTGCCGTTTGCCTGCCGGATATCCGGTGTTTCAATCCCGTGGTCAATGCTGTTGCGAATCAGATGGACCAGGGGGTCGTTGAGCTTTTCGATAACGGTTTTGTCCAATTCCGTCTCTCCGCCTTCGGTCACCAGATTGATGTCCTTGCCCAGTTCCGTGGACAGATCGTGGACCAGTCTTTTAAACTTACTGAAGGTGTTTCCTATGGGCAGCATGCGGATGCTCATGGTGTTGTCGCGCAGTTCGGCCGTGAGGCGTTCCACTTCCTCGGCCACCAGCGCCAGGTCGGCGTTGCCCAGGCTTGAAGACAACTGCGAGAGCCTCGACTGTACGGTGACCAGCTCTCCCACCATGTTGACGAGACGATCCAGTCTTTCGGCGGGCACGCGGATGGACGCTGTCTGTTCGGGCGCCGACTGTCGTTTTTCGCGCATTTCGCGCACATGCTGCTGTTCGGCCAGCGCGGAACTGATACGATCCGGCGACACCAGCCCGGATTCTATCAGCAATTCGCCGATTTTTTTCTGTGACCCTAAAACTTTCTGAACGGCGTCCGCATTGACGTCGCCTCGTTCGGCGAGAATCTCGCCCAGTTTCTTGTAGCGGCCGGAATCGTCCCCATCCGACGGCCGGTCAATGGCTTCAATGGTGAGCTTGCAGCGATCTTCCACAAAAATGAAAACGTCCCGGATGGCGTTTTCGCCCCGGTCCGTAGTCAATACCGCATCCCAGAAGACGTAACAGTCTTCCGGATTGATATCCGCAAGCTGCGGAATATGGTCGGTTTGCGCGGTAATGTTGCAGGGGCCGAGATCCCGAAGTTCCGCAAGCAGCGGCGATATGGACGTTCCTGTGGCGAAAATATCCGGTTCGGGTTGAAACCGGACGCGATACGTGATTTCAGGCGTCGCGGGCCTTTCGGGCGGGAGCGAAGCCGGTTGGTTTTTATCCGGCGCGGTCTTGGGAATCCATTTGCGAAACGCAGCACTGATGTCGGTCACGGCCTGACGGTCAACGTCGGCGCCGCCTCCTACCATCGCCCGGATCTGATCGCACGCGGAAAGCGTCAGTTTGATAATGTCCTTGGTGGCGGATATTTTCTTGTTGCGGATGAAGTCGTAGACGGTTTCAATGTCATGCGTGAAGGAGGCAATATCATCAAAGCCGAACATGGCGCCGGACCCTTTGATGGTATGCATTGCCCGGAAGATGCGGGCGATCAGTTCTTCGTCCTGTGGCGATTCTTCCAGCTCTAAAAGGCAGATTTCCAGTTCCGCCAGAAGTTCACAGGCTTCTTCCCGATAGATGTCGGCGGCTTCAAGTTGACTCATCCCAGCACCTTCTTGACGACGGCCAGTAATTGATCCGGTTTAAAGGGTTTAACGATCCAGCCGGTTGCCCCGGCTGACTTTCCTTCCTGTTTCCGGGTATCTTGTGATTCCGTGGTGAGCATGACAATGGGGAGAAACTTGTGATCGGCGCTTGCGCGCACGGCCCGGATCAGTCCGATGCCGTCGAGGACGGGCATGTTTAAATCCGTGAGAACCATGTTTACGGGATTTGCGCCCAGTTTGTTTAGCGCATCGCGTCCGTCGCAGGCTTCCACAACGCCATATCCCGCCTGCTTGAGCGTGAAGGCCACCATCTGGCGCACGGAGGCGGAATCGTCTACGGTCATAATCACTTTACTCATCTTTGCTTACTCTCCACAAACAGGTGTTTGTTGCGTCCAGCGCGCAACCCGCGCTGCGGGTATAACTGTTTTCTTCAATGGCCTTTTCCATGACCGGATTGATTTTGCCGGAAAGGGTGATGGATTTATTTTGGACGGTTGCCGTCCGGTGCGCCGAACACATCAGTTGCAGGAATGTCAGATCGACGGTCGCGGCCTGTTCCACATCCACAACCAGGCTCTTGACTTTGGCGAGCGCCTTATTTATTTCATTGCGGAGGGAGGTGATTCGGCTGATGGTCAGATCATCCTTCAGGATCAGTCTGCCGCTTTTTGTTTTTTTGTCGAGAATCAATTCCATACCGCTTTTGCCTTTCCTTAAAGCTTCCGGTCACGTTTTCTCTTTATGGAGTTGTCCGGGCCTCGCCTGTCTGCGGATTGATGATGTGGCACAAGACAGAGGCCATCTCCAGATAATCACTGTCGTTATACGTGATAAATCTCGGACGCAGCGTGTGTCCCAAAATGATGGTGTCGCGCTCACGGTCCGGTAATATTAAAATAACTTTGTGGCCGATCAGGAGGTCCCGGAGCGCAACGAAACTACCCAGATGCTCTTGATGGCTTGCATGCAGAATGACCAGATGGGCGGATGTCAGATCGTGGCGGAGAAATTTCTCAAAATCCGTCACGGCGTGAAATGTTTCAAATGCATCCGCCGCAACGAGGATTTCGATAATCCGTCTCACTTTTTCACAGCCCGTATCGTGGCCTGGACAACAATAAACGATTTTCATACGTCACCTTTCTGCATGGCTGACGTAATAGCATTAAGAATGCCAAAAATATTCTTGCGAAAGATTCGATGGGCGATGACGCCGGAAATGACTTTCTAATCAAGGAATTATTAAATTGTCATACAATCAGCCGCAAGGGCGCCCGAGGTTTGCAGGCAGGAAAAATCAGGGGATTTGTCCGTTAAAGCCGGACGGGGTCTTGCGTTGGCGGATGAAAGGCTAAAGGCTAACGGTGATAGGTGATCGGTGATCGGTAATCGGAATATTGAAAAAATAGAAAATCTGATGATTTTATTTAAGCAATGTTGCCGTTAATCCGATATAGGCGTGGGCAGGTAATTTTCCCAAATCCATCATTGTTTTTCAGGCTTTGTATATGTCGGCGCAAATTCTCATAGTGGATGACGACAAACTGTTTTGCAAAATGCTCTCGCATAAAGTCAAAACCATGGGATTTGCCGTGCAATGCGCGGAAACGCTCCAGGAGGCTTTTGCGCTGAACCGGCAGGGAAATTTTGACGTCATCTATCTGGATGTCAATATGCCTGACGGATGCGGCCTGGATGCGATTGTAAGGCTTCGCGAAGTCACCTCCGAGCCGGAAGTGATTATCATGACGGGCGATGCGGGGGCCGACGGCGCGGAGATGGCCATCAAGAGCGGGGCTTGGGATTATGTGGCCAAGCCTTCATCCATCAATAACCTGATTCTCCCGCTGGAGCGTTCGCTTCAATATCGGGAAGCAAAAAAAGCCGTGCAGCCTCCGCAAACCTTCCGGCGTGACGATATTGTCGGTGCTTCTCCGGCGATGAAGGTCTGCCTGGACCAAACCGCGCGGGCATCCGTTTCCGACGCCAATATTCTGGTTACGGGAGAAACAGGCACAGGCAAGGAGTTGATCGCCTGGGCGGTTCACGCCAACTCGTCTCGCGCGGGAAACAACTTTGTGGTTGTGGACTGCGCGGCGCTTTCGGCAACGCTTGTGGAGAGCACGCTCTTCGGTTATGAAAAAGGCGCTTACACGGGCGCGGATAAAGGCCAAGAGGGGCTGATCAAACAAGCTGACGGCGGTACGCTGTTTCTTGATGAAATCGGTGAATTGCCGCTGGCCGTGCAGAAATCATTTCTACGCGTGCTGCAGGAACGGAAGTTCCGCCCCCTGGGCGGCAAAACCGAAGTGAAGAGCGATTTCCGCCTGGTTGCGGCAACCAACCGCGACCTGGCCGCCATGGTCGCAGGCGGTACGTTTCGCAGCGACCTTTTGTATCGCATTCGATCCTTTCATATCGAAGTGCCTCCCTTAAGAAAAAGGCTCGAAGATGTCCGGGCGTTGACGGAGTTTTATATCGGCAGGCTCTGCGTGCGCAAGGAAATACCCGCCAAAGGCCTGTCGTCGGAATTTCTGGATTATATCAGCCATTACCATTGGCCGGGAAATGTTCGCGAGCTCTTCAATACGCTGGAACGCGCGATGGCCGAGGCGGGTTCCAGTCCCATGCTTTTCGGCAAGCATCTTCCTGTGGAGTTGCGCGTCAAAGTGGCGACATCCTCTTTTGCTCATGAAAAAGTGGAAAGGGCCGCAGGCGAAGAGCAAGACGCTCCAAACGGCATCGGTAAATTTCATGACGCCCGCGAAATGGTCATTGCCAAAATGGAATATGATTATTTGTCAAAGCTTGTGTCTTCCTGCGGCGGCGACGTTAAGAAGGCATGCGATCTGTCGGGTCTGTCGCGCTCGCGCTTTTACGAGCTCGTCAAAAAGTATTCCATTAAATGTTGAAGCGCCGATCTCCTTTCAAGGGAACAGCCTGCGGAAGAGTAAGAGGTTGCCGTCCTTGTTCATGGTCGATCCGTACAGTCCGCATAACCCGGATTTCTTCCGCAACTGCCGGATAAATTCTCATTTCCTTCCTGCTCACTATAGGGCGGATTGGAAAATCAACTCCCGATGTCACTAAAATAATTTGCATTTTCCGATATTTCCCCATGCCTTTGGCTTTGGCATTTTTAATGCTTTGTATCCTATCCATTAATCATTAATTGTCGGGTGGGGGTATCGGTTGATGAATGCAAACTGGCTTAGCTTTTCTTTTTTGGATAAAAGCGACGGCGCCCTGGCGGGCTTAAAGCCTCATGCCGCCGTTTTACGCATGATTATCGGTTCGACGGAACAGGAATTTTTATCGATCGGCGAGAAACTCCAGGAATTTCACGCCCGCGCCAGTGAAATGTCCGATGACGCCTCCGGGGTTGCAAAAAAAGTTTCAGGCCGCGAGATGGAAGACGTTCGCCGCGGATTTGCCGACATGTTGTCCTGGGTTGAAAGCCTCACCGGCGGGATGCAATCGGAAAAAGAGACGATCCATCTGATCCTCAGCCATTTTGACGGACTGGCCCAGCCCCTGGAAGAGTTTGAAAAGGTTGTCCGGATTTTAAATGTGCTTTGCAATTTCATTAAAATTGAAATTGCCCGTTTAGGGCTTCGGGATACCTCTTTTCAAAAATTATCTGAGGATGTTCAGCAAATGGCGGGTGTGATCGGCGGAAAAATTGCTGCGCTCACGGACCAGTCTCAGTCAGCCATTCCATCTTTGCAAAACAATGTTTCCTTAATTGAAAGCAGCAATATCCGGCAAGAGCTTCAGGGCAAACAAATCCTTGCAAGCGTCGAGAATAATCTGACCGCCATTTCGGCCAAACATGAAGAATCGTCCAAAACCATTCAGGAGATATCCGAAACCTGGAGGCGTATTTCCAATCACGTGGGCGAGGTGGTCGAGTCGCTGCAGCTTCATGATATTACCCGTCAACGTGTGGAGCATGTGCTGGAAGCCTTAGACGATCTGCCCCAAAAGCTGAAGGGAGTGGATCTGCCGAAGGGGGAGGCACAGCCTGCGCAGCATGACGGCGCGGCTATAAAAACGATGAAGATGTCTCGCCCCGGACGGACTCGCAGCCGCGAATTGATTGCAGATACATTTGAATTGCAGGCGGCGCAATTGCAGGGCGCAGTGAATGATCTGAATGAAGCCGTGGAACATATTTTGGCGAGTCTTCGTCTGGTGGCCGAGGATGCAACAGGCATTTCGGGGAAAATTTGTTCGACCACGGGGATGTCCGGCGACAGGCCATCCGAATCTTTTATTTTACAACTTGAAGACGGCATCGGCTGCCTGACCGCATCGGCCGACGAAATGCTGGGCATTAAAAAAGAACTGGCGCAGGCGATGTCCTTGATGTCAAAAACGGCTGCGGGCATGTCTGTTTTTGCAAAGGATATGGAAATCATCGGCATTGAAATGCAACGCCTCGCGCTCAATGCGCGGGTTCACGCCGCCCATCTGGGCGATCAGGGGGCCACACTCGGCGTGCTGGCGGATGCGATTCATCAGATGTCGCTCGATACGTCGTCGCGTGTATCTTCGATCACCGGCCATCTTCAGGCCGTGGCCGAAAACGCCGCCCGCCTGGCCGACATGGCGGGTGCGGAAGGCTTGGACAGCAAGAACGGCAAGGATAATATCCGCGAGCATTTTTCCGGGATGTCGACGCCGCTTAAAAAAATGGAATCCGAGGTCGGGGAGCTTTTGCCGCGCATTGAAAAATCGGGAATGGATCTATCCGCCGACATTGAACAGCTGCTGACGGGCGTGCGGATTCATAAGACAGTTAGCGCAGATCTGGCAAAAGTTATTGTTTATTTGAACGCATCGGCGGCCAAAATGATTGTGGACGGAGCCCGGGGGCGCTCGGAGAAAAAGTCCCGGTTGCTTGCGGATCTGTCTCAGAGATACACGATGCATCGAGAAAGGGCAACGCACACCGCCTCCACAGGAGAGGGCGCCGTGAAGCCGAAACCCGTCGCCTATGACGGGAATAAAGAAAGCCTTCCGCCGCCCGAGGCCAGGAAGGCAAACGACAGCGGCAGTGATCTGGGAGATAATGTGGAGCTGTTTTAGAAAAGCTTCAGGCGTTCAGTTGCGCGAATCCTTTTTGACCTTCCAATTTATAAATGCTCAGGCAAGCGTCAACGACGTCCTCGTCGTAGAGCAGGTTTCGATTCCGGGTGATTTCTTCGATGGCTGTTTCAATGCCCAGCGCGGGCCGGTAGGGGCGGTGTGCGGACATGGCCTCCAGAACGTCGGCGACGCCGATAATGCGCGCCTCCAGCATAATATCACTGCCGAGTAGGCCCTGCGGATAGCCGGAACCGTCCATTCTTTCGTGATGCTGCAAGATGATCTGCGCAATCGGATAAGGAAATTCGATGGTCTTGAGAATATCATAAGCGTTCTGGGAATGTGTTTTGACCATCTCCATTTCCAGACGGCTCAAGCGTCCCGGTTTGGTCAGAATTTCGGACGGCACGGCGATCTTGCCGATGTCATGCAGGGCGCCTGCCACCCGGATGGCATCCACCTGTTCTTCAGGAAGGCGCATGCGGTGTGCGATGAGGGCGGCGATTCGGGCGACCTGCTGTTCATGGCCCGCAGTGTAGGGATCGCGGCTTTCCACGATCTTGGACATGGCCAGCACCGTTCCTTCCAGGATAATCCGGATTTTTTCAAAACTGGCTTTTAGTTCTTCGGCGCGTTGGCCCAGGTGAAGGGTCTTAAGGCGGACTTTTTCTTCCAGATGGCGATTGAGCTCGATGAGTTCCGTATTTTGTTTCTTGACCAGTTCATCGAGCCTGCGGTTCTCGATGATCAGCTCGGCTTTGGAGAGCATCTGGTTGATCGCATAAAGCAATTCATCTTTGCGCCAGGGCTTGGTCAGATACAGATGAATGCCGCCTGAGTTGATGGCGTCAATGATGGCGTCGGTATCGGTATAGCCGGTGAGCAAGACGCGTAGCGCATTGGGGCAAATCTCCCTGGCTTTTGTAAAAAACTGCACGCCGGTCATCCCCGGCATGAGCTGATCGGAAATGATCAGTGAAAAGTCATGAGAATCTTTTAAGATATCAAGTCCTTCTTCGGCGGAGTTGGCCGTTTTCAGGTTGTAACCTTCATCCTCCAGCATCATGGTCATGATATCGAGAATGGCTTCTTCGTCATCGATAATCAGGATGGAGTGTCGGTATTTCAAGGGCGTTATTGGTAAAGGATTCATGTATTTGCACCAAAGCAATAGTTATGTAATTTACAGCCGTTATCCCTATATCGGCATCCATTCCCGGAGACTGAAGGACAAAATGAAAAAGGAGCGGTTGTTTTTTTGAAAAGTATGGAATTACAAACGGTTTCGATGGTCTTCCAGAATTTTTCGCAGGAATTGGCCGGTTGCGGATTGGTTGTCTTTAGCGACTTCTTCCACAGTGCCCGAGGCAATAATTTGTCCGCCGCCGGGGCCGCCTTCGGGACCCAGGTCGATGATATGATCCGCGGATTTAATGATATCCAGATTATGTTCGATGACCACCATCGTGTTGCCCATGTCCACCAGGCGCATGAGGACATCCAGCAGCTTTTGAATATCGGCGAAGTGCAGGCCGATGGTCGGTTCGTCAAGAATATACAGCGTATTGCTGTTGACGCGCTTGCCCAGTTCGCGTGCGAGCTTAATGCGCTGCGCCTCGCCGCCGGAAAGGGTCGTGGCCGACTGCCCCAGTCGAATATAGCCCAGTCCCACGTCGGCGAGCAATTGCAGGTGCGATTTAATGGACGGGATGTTGGTGAAAAAATCCAGTGCCTGGGTGACCGTCAGGTCCAGGACGTCGGCGATGCTTTTGTCCTTGTATTTGATGTCGAGCGTATCGGCGTTGAATCGTTTGCCGCGGCAGCTGTCGCAGGTGACGTAGACGTCCGGCAGAAAATGCATTTCGATTTTGATAAGCCCGTTGCCTTCGCACGCTTCGCAGCGCCCGCCCTTCACATTGAAACTGAAACGCCCCGGCTTATAGCCGCGCATGCGGGAATCCGGAAGACCGGTGAAAAGATCGCGGATAAAGGAGAAAATGCCGGTGTAGGTGACGGGATTGGAACGCGGTGTGCGGCCGATGGGCTGCTGGTTGATCATGATGACGCGTTCGATGTCGCCCAGATCTTTTATTTTCCGGATTTTTCCCATGCCGCCTGTGTGCTGATTGAGGCGGCGCGCCATGACTTTATACAAAGTCTCAATCACCATGGTGCTTTTGCCCGAGCCGGAGACGCCCGTGACGGCGGTTAAAACGCCTACGGGGATTTTAATGTCGATGTCCTTGAGGTTGTTTTGCGACGCGCCTTCCAGAATAATGTGACGTCCTTTGACTGGCCTTCGCATGAGGGGGAGCGCGATGGATTCCCGGCCGGATAGATATTTTCCGGTGAGCGATGTTTCGCTTATTAGGACTTCGGAGGGGGTGCCCTGAAAAATGACCTCTCCGCCCTGGGCGCCCGCGCCCGGTCCCATATCGATAATGTGGTCGCACGCAAGCATCATGTCGGCGTCGTGTTCCACCACAAGCACCGTGTTGCCCATGTCGCGCAGTTTTTTGAGCGTCTCAATTAACCGCAGATTGTCTTTCTGATGCAACCCGACGGTCGGCTCGTCGAGCACATACAAGACGCCCATGAGGCCGGAGCCGATTTGTGTGGCAAGCCGGATGCGCTGGGACTCGCCGCCGGAAAGCGTCGAGGTGGAGCGCGCCAGATTCAAATAGTCCATGCCGACGTTGAGCAAAAACAAAAGACGGCTTTTGACTTCCTTGAGAATGCGCTCAGAGATGAGTGTTTCCTGCGCCGTCAGATCGAGGGCCTGGAAAAAATTAAAACATTCGCGGATGGACATTAAACACAGATCATAAATATTTTTACCGCCCACGGTGACGGCGAGGCTTTCTTTTTTAAGCCGCGCGCCGTTGCAGGTTTCACACGGACGCAAATCGATGAAGCGCGCCAAGTCGTTTCTGATCACCTGGGAGGCGGTGTCCTTCCAGCGGCGCTCCAGCTGTTTGATGGCGCCTTCAAAGGGACGTTCGGCGAAGTAGCGCAGGTTGTCACGGTCATGATGAAACTTGATGCCTTCCGCTCCTGATCCGTAAAGCAGCACGTCGCGGATTTTTTCCGGTAGTTTGCTAAACGGCGTGTTGAGGTCGAATTGATAATGCGCAGACAGCGCATCCAGAAGATTTTGGTAGTAAAGCGAACTGCGGTTGGCCCACGGCGCAATGGCTCCTTCGCGCAGCGACAGGCCCGTGTCCGGCACGACCAGATCAATCGCAAAGTGCATCCGCGTGCCCAGCCCGTTGCATGCCGGACAGGCGCCGTAGGGACTGTTGAAGGAGAAGACCCGGGGGGCAAGCGAAGGCATGCTGATGCCGCAGTCGGGACAGGCGTATTTTTCGGAATAAAGCGTTTCACATCCGTTGGCATCGGCGATAGCAACCAGCCCGTCGCTTTTGTGTGCGGCGATTTCCACGGAGTCGCGCAGGCGCTTGCGGATGCCCTCTTTGAGGACCAGGCGGTCGACGATCAGATCGATAGTGTGGCGTTTGGTTTTGGGAAGAATAATGTCTTCGGACAGATCGCGGACTTCGCCGTCGATGCGGACGCGCGCAAAGCCTTCCTTCTGGAGTTTTTTGAGTTCTTTTTGAAACTCGCCTTTTTTCCCGCGGACCATGGGCGCAAGCACGCTGAAGCGTGTGCCGACGGGCCAGGATAAAACACTCTCGACGATGCTGTCGATGGTTTGCGATTTTATTTCCCGACCGCACAGGTGGCAGTGGCACAGGCCGACCCCTGCAAAAAGCAGCCGGAAATAATCGTAGATTTCAGTGACGGTGCCTACGGTGGAGCGCGGGTTGTGGCTGGCGGCGCGCTGCTCAATGGCAATGGCGGGCGAGAGGCCTTCGATGGATTCGACATCCGGCTTGTCCATCTGACCGATGAACTGGCGCGCGTAAGTGGAGAGCGACTCGACATAACGGCGCTGCCCTTCGGCGTAAATGGTGTCAAACGCCAGTGAGGATTTGCCGGAGCCGGAGACGCCGGTAATGACCACCAGCCGGTCGCGCGGAATATCGAGCGAAACATGCTTGAGGTTGTGCTGGGACGCGCCCTTGATTCTTATGGCATTCATGGGTGAACCTGCCGTATCCTAGAGCCGGACATCAATAAACGATTTTTTGCGAAGCTCCTCAATCCATTCTTCAAATTTTTTGGCGAGTTTTTCGTCTTCGATTTTGGCCTTGATTTCGTTTCGCACAATTGAAAGGGGTTTGAGCCCCGCCCCGCGATGATCCACCACAATGATGAGATGGTATCCGAGTTCCGTCTCGATGACGTTGCTTAGCTTGCCTGCGGGCAGGGCAAAGGCGGCCTTTTCCACTTCCGGCACGATGACGCCTTTTTCCACATAACCGATGTCGCCGCCCTGGGCCGCAGCCGGCCCTTTGGAGTATTGCGCCGAAAGCATCTCGAACGACTCGCCTTTCAAAATGCGGTCGCTAAGCCGGTCTGCCTGCTCTTTGGCTCCGGCCCGGGCTGCCTGATCCGCCTCTTTGGGCGCCGGCAGGAAAATCTGTTTAATGCGCACGGCCTCCTTGCCTTCATAATCCTGGCGATGCTTGTCGTAATAGGCGCCGATTTCTTCGTCCGTCACCATGATTTTGGATTGCACTTCCCTTCTCAAAAGCCTCATGCGCAGCATCTGCGATTTAATGTCTTTTTTGACGGCATCCAGGGTGTTGCCTTCCGCAGCCAGTTTTTTGATGTAGTCCTCCATGGATATTTTGTTTTTCACGAGCATTTCGCGAATCACGTCCATGAGTTCTTCGTCCTTGACGGTGGCAATGCCGGGACCGGCTTTCTTGGCTGCCTGCTCAATCAGGATCTGATTGATCATCTGCTGCAAGAAAGCCTCTTTATTCTGCCGGACGACGGTGTCCTTGTCTGAGCCCATATAGGAGGCGTCTATATTTTTGGCGTAGGGCTCAAAGGCCCGGTTCAGTTCGGCAAGCGTGATAATTTCGTCGTTGACCACGGCAATGATGCGGTCGACAACTTCGGCGTACACGACGGCGGAAATGAATAGGGTCAAGGTCAAGAGCGTCGCACTCAATATTTTTAAAATCTTCACGGATTTCCCCCTGTTTTAAGTTTTACTTTTTGGTCTTCTCTTTGTTGACATGCAGTTCCTTTTTGACAACGGCTTTCGCCTTCAAACTCTCGAGCCAGGCGGCGAAGGCCGCCTCCTCTTTTTTAGCGCGGATCGCGGCGCGAATGTCTTCCTTGCAGGCGTCCAGGTTTCTCACTCTGGCCGGATGGATTTGGACGACCTTCATAATATGGTAGCCGTAAGCGCTTTTGACCACCGCACTGATTTTTCCCGTTGCAAGTTGAAAGAGCGTTCGGTCAAGCGGTTCCGGCATGGTCTGGCGCGTCATCACGCCCAGATCGCCGCCGCGCGCCGCTTCCGGCCCGATGGACATTTCCCCGGCCACTTTGGCGAAGTCTTCGCCTTTATCGAGCCTGGCTTTGGCTTCTTCGGCTTTCCGGGCATCCCGCACAACGATTTGAGCTGCGCGCACCTGCGCTTCGGTTTTGCAGAAATCGGGCTGGTCGTTGAAAAAATCTTCCGCCTCTCCGTCCGTCACACGGATGTGCGCATTGACGTCCGCTGCGACCAGTTTGCCGATCAGCATCTCATTGCGAATCTGTTCACGCCAGTCCTCATAGCGCACATTGGAGGCAATCAGCAAATTAAAAAATTCTTCACCGTAGTCTTTGCGGATGTCAATAATATTTTTTTCCAGTTCCGTCGTGCTGACCGACAGATTCAACTGGCCTGCCCGCTGAAGCATGATCTTTTCGGTAATCATGGAATCCAGCAGTTCCTCTTCCAGAAGCTCGCGTTTGTTAAGAGAATTTTGAAATGTTTTGGGGGAGAGGATACCCTTTTGAAGACTCAGGCGCTGTTCGTACTCCTCAAGAAAAATTTTCTCACCATTGACCGTGGCCACATGCTTACGGTTGAGAAGGTCATCCTTGCTGCACGCGAAAAGCAGGCAGAATAAAGCCTGCAAAGTTAGAAATATTAAAAGCCTGCGCTGTGTTTTCAGCGGTTTTAAGTCCGCCGGGTTTTCGTTGGTCATTCCGTTTTATATCGTGATAATGTTTATTGGGCAAGCATCTTTAAGAGGTCTTCGGCCTGACTTAAAATTTCCTCCGCCCCTTCGGGGTGTGCGGGCAAAAACAGTTTAAAATCGGGCGTAAATCGTAAATCTTTGATTTTTTTGCGGGACAGGGCGACAATTTTTCCCGGATCAATCGGCGAGGCGTCCCTGAAGAAAATATAAAAATACTTGCCGTCGTATCCCATCTTTTTGGCTTTCAGCGGTTTTAAAGCATTGCGGATGCCGATCACGCGCAAGAGATTTTCCGCCGTTTGCGGCAGCGGCCCGTAGCAATCGGCCAGCTCCCGTCTAAGCTCATCGATTTCGTCTGCGCTTGCCGCAAGAGAGATGCGCTTATACAAAATCAGCCGCTGATGCACATCCTGCACATAGTCTTCAGGCAGCAGGGCGGAAATGCCCATGGAAATTTCGGGCAAGGCCTCTTCTTCGGGCGCTGGGCCTCCCTTGATTTCCTGAACGGTTTTTTCCATAAGCTCCGTGTAGAGTTCGTAACCCACAGCCGAGATGTGTCCCGCCTGCGACAGTCCCAGAAGATTGCCGCCGCCGCGGATTTCCAAGTCGTTATAGGCGATGCGGAAGCCCGATCCCGGTTCGGAAAATTCCTTGATGGCCTGCAAGCGTTTCATGGCGTCGCGAGACAGCATCGCGCCTTTGGGCAAAAGCAGATAGGCGCTGGCTTCGACATTGCCCCGCCCCACGCGGCCCCGGATCTGATAGAGCTGGGCCAGGCCGAAGCGGTCGGCGCGGTTGATGACAATGGTGTTGGCTTGCGGAATATCGAGCCCCGATCCGATAATCGTCGTGCAGACCAGCACGTCGACTTCGCGCCGGATGAATTGCGACATGGCCTTTTCAATATCCGCAGGCTTCATCCGGCCGTGCACCACGCCGACGCGCGCTTGTGGAACCAGCCGCTGCACGAGATGCGCGATGGAATAAATGGAGCGCACGCGGTCATGGACAAAGAAAACCTGGCCGCCGCGCGCCAGTTCGGCCTCTACAGCGGTGCGGATGACGTCTTCGTCAAATTCCAGCACGTAGGTTTTGATGGGCTGGCGCTCCTGCGGCGGCGTATTGATAATGGACAAATCGCGGATGCCGACCAGAGACAAATGCAGCGTGCGCGGAATCGGCGTGGCTGAAAGCGTCAGCACGTCCACCAGCGTCCGCATTTTTTTGAGTTTTTCCTTGTGCGTGACGCCGAAGCGCTGCTCTTCATCGATGATCACCAGGCCGAGGTCTTTGAATTCCACATCCTTTTGCAGCAGGCGATGCGTGCCGACCACAATGTCCACCCGGCCCAGACGCAAATCGGAAACAATCTTCTTTTGCTCGGCGGCGTTTTTAAAGCGGTTGAGCACCTCCACGCGGATCGGAAAATCAGCAAGCCTGCGGGAAAAAGTGGCGAAATGCTGCTCGGCCAGAATCGTGGTGGGCACCAGGAGCGCCGCCTGCCTGCCGTCCATCACTGCGCGGAAGGCCGCCCGGAGTGCGACTTCCGTTTTGCCGAAACCCGCGTCGCCGCAGATCAGGCGATCCATCGGCTTTAAGTCGTCCATATCGGCGTGAATGTCTTCAATGGCCCGGGCCTGATCAGGCGTTTCTTCAAATTCAAATGTCGAGCAGAATTCTTCATAGACGCGATCCGGCGGCGCAAATGATTTGCGTTCCAGCGCCTCGCGCGCGGCGTAAATCGCGACAAGCTCTTCGGCCACGTCGCGTACGGATTTCTTGACGCGTTCCTTGACGGCTTCCCAGGAGGCCCCGCCCATCTTGTCGATTTTCGGCGTGAAGCCTTCGGGGCCCAGATAGCGCTGTATTTTTTCGAGCGTGTTGACCGGCAGATAGAGCTTGTCGGCGTCGGCATACTCGATGATCAGAAAATCGTTTTCAATTTTCCCGACCGTTATTTTTTGCAGGCCCAGGTAGCGACCGATGCCGAAATCCGTGTGGACGACAAAATCGCCTTCTTTGAGCTCGCCGAAGGATTTAAGAAAATAGCCTTCGTGTGTGGGTCTGCTACGGCGGCGCTTGGTCTTTTTGACGAAGATTTCTTCCTCGCTTAAAAAGGCAAACCCGAGTGTTTCTGAGACAAAGCCGCTGGAAATTTTCCCTTCGCGCAAATAAAGCGCCGCGTCGCCGCGAGCGTTGATCGTCTCCAGAAGGCTTGTTTCCGCAGGCAACATTTGCACCGGCAGATGATAGGCGGAAAGCAGATGCTTGAGCCTGCCCACGTCTTCCGGCGTGGGAGAGATAAAAAAGACGGAGAGCCCCTGCGTAAGCCAATTTTTTATTTTTTCCGCCGTCCGGCGTAAAAGTGCCTCTTCCCGGACTTCGCCTGCCTGCGGTTCGGCCAGGATGACGTCCGGGCGGGCAATCAATTCGACGGTAGGCGTTTCGTCGAGAACGGTGTCGAGTATCAGGCCCGCAAATCGGATCTGACGGAACCTTTTCAGACGCGCATCCAGATCGGCATCATCCAGGTAAAGCCCCGTGCTTTCCAGATAAAACTTGCCGTTTTGTCTGGCTTTGAAAAGCAGCTTGTCGATGTTGGCCGCCGCGCTTTGTGCAGCCTGCAAAATGGCCGGCGGATTGTCGAGTGCGAACAGGGTATTTGGCGGCAGATACTCAAACAGGCTCGCGAGTTTTTGCTTGCCGAAATGGTTCGCATCCGTATAGTCCTCATAAAACAGGGGTAGAAAAATCGGATTAACGGATGCGGCGGATTGCTCACGAAGTGTTTCGGTCAGCCGGTTTCGCAAATCGCGCGGAAGATCGAGATCATCCGCGCGGCGTTTGACGTTGCGCACGGCGCGCGTAAGCCTTGTTTCATCGATTAGAATTTCACCGGCCGGACCCAGGACAAAGGCGTCAGCCGGACCTTTCGAGCGTTGCGTCGCGCCGTCGAAGCGGCGGATGGATTCAATCTCGTCGCCCGCCATTTCCAGCCGCAGCGGCTCGGATTCCGTGGGGGGGAAAATATCCAGAATGTTGCCGCGCAGGCTGAATTCGCCTTTTTCCTCCACCAGGGAGACCCTTTTATAGCCACCGGCCTGCAATGTGTGGGGGAATTCGTCCAAAATGAGCGTATCGCCCACCGAGAGAATTTTCAAAAATTGCTGAAATTCGTCATAAGGCATGACCTTTTGGCGGCACGCCGCAAGGCAGGTGACGACAATCTTGCGCGAGTCCACCTGTAACTGTGTCAGAACATGCAGACGCGCCAGTTCTTCCTCGCGCTGGAGGGCGAACATGTCAATCGACAGAAAATCCAGTGGCGGGTAATGCAGAATGGTCTCTTCAGGAAGAAATAGGCCAAGATCGCGCGCGAACGCAGTCGCCTCCCTGGCCGTGGGACACAAAACGGTGATCGGAGTGGCCAGTCGGTCAAACAAAAGCGCGGTCAGAAAGGGACGCGCCGCGCCCGCCATGCCATTGACGTCAATCGCGGGTGTTTGCTTGCCGATCCATTCCAGGAGCTCCCGCACAGGCGGGGCGTCCTGAATAATTTTTTTCTCAACGATTTTTCTCAATCAACGCAACCCAGATAGTGAATTTGAGGAATTCGCCTGTATCCTTATGAAGGGATGCAGACAGCCGTTTTACTTCCGGCCATTCCCCTAGCGCAAAAAAACGTGAAGATCAAGTGAGGAGTCATGAGTGACGAGTGAACAGGTAGATCAGCAAGAGTCGAAAATTGAACAGGCAGGGAACGGTCCAAGACCGTTCCCTGCCTGTTATTTACTTAATCAACCCGAGGCTGCGAATGCAGCCGAGCAGTTTGCCCTTGTTAATCGGTTTGATTAAATAGAAGTCGCAAAGCGATTTAAATGCCTGGACGACGTTTTTGGGATCTTCCAGCGCGGTGGTCATGATGATTTTTACGCCGTTGGGCGATAAAATGCCCTGGGTTTCCTCCATCTCGCGGATGGTTTTCACCACGGCCTGTCCGTCCATTTCCGGCATCATGATATCCAGGCAAATCAGGTCATACTGGACGCCCGCCAGCATGGCTTTGAGGTAGGATTCCACCGCCTCCTTGCCGTTGACGGCGATCGCACAGGGACCATAAGGAGCAAGAATCTGTTCCAGAAGAAACCGGCTGGTCTGATCATCTTCCACAATCAATGTCTTCATATTACACCTCCTGATTTATTGACTTTGTTTTGAACCATGCAATGTTGTGAACGGTCTTTTGAAATTGACCGGCTTGATCTTCGAGTTCGGACAGCATGACGGCAACCGCTTCCCATTGGCCTTCCTGGATGGCTTTTTCCAGATTACGAGCTTTGTTGCGGATGGCCACAGCCGCAACATTAGCAGCAGCGCCTTTGATCTGGTGCGCCAGTCCCGCTGCCGCCTCTGCATTGCCGGAAGCGGCATAACGCTTTAGTCCGGCCATCTGGTCCTGCAGTTGGTTTAAAAATATGACGATGACTTCTCGTGCGATTGTCTGATCATTGGCCAGCCTCTCCAGAATTTCCCTTTCGTCAAAAACGGGTTCCTTATCTGGAATAACGGCATTTTTTTGAAAAACTGAAGAAGACGGCGCAGGGGCGAGCCACTTATTGAGTATCGCGGACAGGTCTTTCAGTCCGACAGGTTTGGAGATGTAGTCGTTCATGCCGACCGCAAGGCACCGTTTTCTGGTCGATTCCTGCGCATCGGCGGTCATGGCAATGATGGGAATATTCGACGCCGGACTTGCAGGCTGGCTGCGAATCGCGGCGGTTGCCGTATAACCGTCCATTTCCGGCATCTGGCAATCCATCAAGACCAGATCGTAGGCAATGCTGGCCAGGGCGGCGACTGCCTCTCGTCCGTCGGCCACGATGTCCGCCCGATAACCCAGCTTATTGAGAATGCTCAAGGTGACTTGCTGATTGGTCGGATTATCTTCCGCCACCAGAATCCGGACGGGACGCTCGTTGCTTTTTTGCGTCCCGGGAGCGGTCTGTCCGTTGGGTTCGGGCCATTCATTGCCAACTGGATCGGCGTTCAGAATATGATTCAGCAGATTAAACAGGTCCGACTGGCGAATAGGTTTAGTCAGGCGCGCGCCTGCAATTCGTCTGGACAGTTGCAGCATTTCGCGGCTGGTTTTGAGACTGGAGATCAGGATGGTTTTGGTTTGGCTCAAAACCGGGTCGGAGGATATGTCATGGAGTATTTTTATGTCCCCCTCCGCGAGAACCCGTGTATCGATCAATGCCACGGACACCGGCGCTTGCCGCTTTGCCGCCTCGCGCATTTGCTCTTGGGCGCCCGCCACATCGATGGCTTCCGCGCAGGTGCAGCCCCAACGTTTGAGCAGTGAAAGATACATCGTCCGGCCCATATAATTTTTGTCAACGACAAGAATGCTTGCGGGTTTCGGCAATTGCAGGAGGATGTCGCCTTGCTGTTTTTCAAAAGCGGCCGTAAACCAGAAGCTTGATCCCTTGCCCTCTTCGCTTTCACAGCCGATTTCTCCGCCCATCAATTCCACCAGTTGTTTGCAGATGGCCAGCCCCAGTCCCGTGCCGCCGTATTTCCGGGTGACGGATCCGTCGGCCTGAACAAACGGTGAAAATAAAGAGGCGATCTTGTCCCGGGGAATGCCAATGCCCGTGTCGGTGACACTGAACATCAGTTTGGCGCGTTGGGGTTCGCCGGACAACAGGGATGCGCGGATAAATACAGCGCCGGAATGCGTGTATTTGATGGCATTGCCGACCAGATTCATGAGAATTTGCCTGAGCCGGCTTGCATTGCCCCGTAGCAAAATGGGCGCGCTAGGTTCAACCAGATGAATCAATTCGATGCCGTCTCCCTCTGCTTTGAGGCTGAACATTTCAATCGCGCTTTCCAGCGTTTCCAGTAAATCGAAATCGAGCGTTTCGAGCTCCAGCTTGCGGGCTTCGATCTTGGAGAAGTCCAGGATGTTGTTAATCAGGCCCAGCAGATTTTCGCCGCTGGATCTGACGATATCGGCATATTTGCGCTGCTCATCTCCCAGTTCCGTATCGAGCAGCAGTCCGATCATGCCGATGACGCCATTCATCGGCGTCCGGATTTCATGGCTCATGTTGGCCAGAAACTGAGTCTTGGCCTGATTGGCCATGTCGGCCTCCAGGGCCATTTTATCGGCAAGGCGGATGGCGGCTTCCAGTTCCCGATTGACTTTTTCCAGAGACAATTTATTGAGCCGCAGTTCCTCTTCAGCTTTCTTCCGTTCGGTAATGTCGCGGGAAATGCCCCGGTACCCGATGGGTGTGCCGTCCGGATGTCGCATTAAAGTTGCGGACACTTCATAAATACCGGTTGTGCCGTCTTTGCGCCGCACCTCATATTCCAGCGATCTGCTTTGCTTTCCTGCGGCATAAACTTCCGCGTAAAACGCCGATGTTTGTTCTGCTTTTTCGGGACTTTGCAAGTCGTTTTGGGAAATGTGCATTAATTCTTCCCGGGTATAGCCGAGATGTTCGCAAATGACGTCGTTTGCGAACGTAAACGTGCCGCCCAGATCGATTTCATAATATCCGTCAACGATACTTTCGATGATGCCGCGGTATTTTTCCTCACTGGCCCGAAGCGCCATTTCCATTTCTTTACGCTCTGTGATATCATGACTAATTCCTCGATATCCAATGGGTTTACCCGAGGCATCCTGCCTGAGAAATATGGAAATATCGGTTACGATTCTTGATCCGTCTTGGGCAATAAACGGGACTTCCTGATGTTTGGCAGGCACACCCGTGAGATAAACCTGGGTGTAAATTTGACGGAGCCTTTGGGCGGTTTCATCATCGATATGTTTGCTGAAATCGAAACCGACAACATCTTTTCCGGAGAAGCCCCTGTTGCTCATGAAAGGGTTGTTGGCAAACACCAGCGCTCCTTTGAGATCCTGCTCGAAGTATCCTTCCTCCATTTCATCCATGATGGTGCGGTAGCGCTCATCGCTTAGCCTTCTTGCTTCCGCCTCCTGTCTTCGCAAGGTCACGTCATGCGACAGCCCGCGAAACCCAATGATGTTACCGGCTGTGTCTTTGCGGGAGGAGCCGGAGATTTCATTGTAACGGATGCTTCCGTTTCCGGCGATGATCCTGACTTCGTGTCCGTAAAAAGGGTCGCCTGTTTTATAGATACTTCCGAAAAGTTCGCGCATTTCCTGGGCTGTTTCCGCATCCATGCACCGCCGGTAGTTTAAGCCCAGGAGTTCCTCTTGCGAGTAACCCATGTTCAAGACCTCGGCGCTGTTTACAAACAGAAAAGAACCCGTCAGATCAAGTTCGAAATACCCTTCGTCAATTTCCTCAAGCATGGTGCGGTAACGCTCTTCGCTTGCACGGAGCGCCTGCTCTGCGTATCGGCGCTCCGTGATGTCTTCTGCCGAACAAATCACGGAGGTGACGCGACCTGCGTCGCTTAAGACGGGGGTTCTATCGATTTGCAGCAGCCGGTGTTTGCCGTTGCTGTTTTGATGCCATTCTTCGACCTTCACAGGCTTTCCGGATTCAAAGACCTGGCGATTGGATGCGATACGCTTTTGTGCTTCTTCGGGAGCATGAACATCCGTCAAAAGTTTATTTTCAATCAGAGTTCGTGGATAACCCAGAAAGGCTGCGTGACTCTCGTTAACGCTTCCGTACGTTTTTTCATCTTTCAGATACCAGACTTGCGTACCAATGTGATTCAATAGAAGGGAGTATTCATGGGCGACCCGCTTGCCGGTCTCGCGATTATTTCGCCTCCGCGCCTCGAAAAAAATAAAAATCGCGACCAGTGCGACAAGAAGGACGACGACCGGAATAGCTGTGACGGACATCCCTTCCGGTAAACCGGGTATCCCGGAACTGGCGAGGTTTTTAATATCCATTGTTCCGGCGGCAACCCAAACGGTCATACATTTCCTGTAAGATGGACGGACTTGGTGTTATCAGGGATATATCGGATGGCTGGACGTTTTTCTTAAAGTCCGGCAAAAAGTGCTCCGATCTGCCGATAAACATTGACATGAACAGGATTATAGCCGTAAAAAGCCCCGTAAACAATGTAAAAAAGGAGGTTGCTATGGCCGATGATAATAAAAGAAATCTTTTGTATTTTGAAAGTGCGTCCATGCGCGGACTCTATGAGAGTATGGAAAAATGGCAGAGCCAGAATCTCAAGCGGCTTTGCGCAACCCAGATACAAAAAGACGGTGATAAATTCTGCTGCATTGCCTTGACCGCTCCGATGGAGGTGGTGATTTGCAGCGGCTCCGGCCCGAGCCAGGCAGAGGTCGGCCGGGGATGCCTCTTTGTGGAGAAAGTATTTTAGCGGGCGCGCGAATAACCGATAACAAACATAGCGGGAGAGGAAACCATGAGAAGCAGACCGGGTAGCATTTTGATCCTTCCTTTATTTGTGTTAATTTGGATACTTGTCCCTTTGATAAGTTTTGCGGACAGCCGTCTTCCGCCCCCCGATTATCCCCTGCTCGAGGCCGTTAAGAAAAATGATGTCCAAGCGGTCAGGGCAATCCTCGGGGCATCTGCGGGGAATCATGAAATCAATCTCAGGGGGGTGACCGGCGATCTGCCGCTTGTCAGGGCCGCCCGCAACGGAAATCTGGAGATCGTCCGAATGCTTGTCGAGCATGGTGCGGCGATTGATATCGGGAAGGAAAGCGGCGACCGGACACCGTTGATCGAAGCCGCCGGACAGGGGCATGTTGAAATTGTAAAATTCCTGATGGCCAAAGGCGCAGATGTCAACGCCAGAGGCAAAGGGCTCACGCCTCTGCTTTTGGCCTGCGCCTGGGGGCAAATGCCTGCCGGACCTCCCGGGGATAAAACAAAAACGATACATCTCCTTTTGGAAAACGGCGCGGACGTCAATGTCCAGGATGAGTCCTGGCTGAAAACAGGCCGAACGCCCCTCATGTATGCTGTGCTGCAGGGAGACGCGGCGCTGGTGCAGGCCTTTCTGGCAAAAGGCGCCAGGCAGGACCTGAAGAATAAGGATGGCGAGACCGCGCTGTCGCTGGCGAAAAAAGACGGGCTTACGTACATCGCCCAATTGCTGGAAAAATCGGCGGAGGGCGGCGGATCATCGCAGCCACCGGATCTTTCAAATCATCCCCTGGTTACCGCCATCAAGGAAGGCCGTTCGGAACAAGCCAAGGCTCTGATTGCCAAAGGCGCAAACGTGAATCTCCGGACATTGACCGGCAGCACGCCGTTAATGTATGCAGCCGACGGCAATCATCTGGAAATGGTCAGGCTTTTGCTGAAGCATGGCGCCGACGTCAATGCCAAAAACGGGCCCAATAACACGGCTTTAATCTATGCCTCCATCAAAGGTCATGAAGGTGTCGTCCATGAGCTTTTGAGAAAAAAAGCCGATGTGAATGTGAAGAACATGGCCAAAGGCGACGCTCTGATCTATGCGGTGTTGAGTAAAAAGGCGAAGGTGGTCAGCGCCTTGTTGAAACAGGGGGCAAGGCCAAACGATCCGTACGATGACGGCAAATCCGCCCTGATGACGGCGGCAGATGACGGCAGTTCCGATATCGCCAAATTACTGATCGCTCATCTCGCGGATGTGAATGCCGTAAATAAAGATCAAATAACGGTCTTGATGATTGCCTGTGAAAAGGGCGATGTCGGTTTAGTGGAAGCGCTTTTGAAGGCCGGCGCGGATATCCATCAAAAATCGAAATACGGGGACACGGCTTTAAGCAAGGCCATCGCCGCGAAAAATATTCGGATCGTCAAAGCATTGGTAAAAAACAGCGGGAATTTTGACAGGCGGGAAGCTCTTTTTTCGGCCGTTATTGCCGGTGATCTGGAGATCGTCAAACTTTTGTTGACGAAAGATACGGATGTAAACATGCGCGGCTTTGCCTCGGGAACCGCTCTGATGCTGGCTGCGGACGGCGATATTGCCCTGGTGAAATTTCTGGTCGAAAGAGGTGCGGATGTTAACATACAGGATGATGGAGGAGAGACCGCTTTGATGAAAGCGATTAAGTCGTTTAACCCGTCAAATCTTTCTTCTATCAAGTATCTCATGGACTGCGGCGCGAATGTCAATGCCGTCAACAACAAGGGAGAGACGGCGCTTATTGCGGCGGTTAAAAGAGGCAACGCGGATATGGTCAAAGTATTGGTCGAAAAGGGGGCCGCCCTGCCGCCGAAAGATAAAGAGGGAAAGTCGGCCTGGACTTATGCGGTGGAATCCGCCAACCCGGCTGTCGCGGGCCTTCTGGAGAACGCCGGGGCCGCCAAAGATTATCTCGGGATGGAATGGAAGGGCAATGTTTCCAAGCAAAAAGACGCATTCATCCAAGTGGTGGAGACACAAACGCAGTGGTCTGATCTCTGGCTTCGCGCTTTTGAAAAGCCCGCGCCGGATATGGATTTTGAAAAATATGTAGTGGCCTGTGTTTTCCTCGGGAATGAAGCGGGTTGGCTCTATTCCATCGGATTCGGCGGGCCTGTGATGCGCGGCAACCAACGGGTTATTGAGTACTCGCTCCATGAGGTGATGCTGCGCCTGGCCGGGCCTTTCAAAGCGGGCGGGCAATACCGCATGCAGGTTTTTGAAAAGTCGAAGGACATTAAAACGATTCTGGAAGAGACCGGCCCGACGTCTCGACAAAGCCGATAATTTTATGCCGGATATCGCTTATACACCCTTTGGGCGAAATGCCCTTTTTACGGGACTGATCTGTCATGTTGCGGCCATCCTTGTGGGGATGATGTCCGCAGCGGGCGCCGATATTTTTTTCAAAGTCGTCTATCCGTTTGCTTGCCTTGCCTTCATGGCTGGCGCGTATGTAGAATTGCGGCATCGGGGCGGCCGTCCCCTGAGCGCCTGGCGATTCTACCTGATCGCGATGGCTTCTGTTTTTCCCGTGCTGGGTCCGTTCATTGTCCTTTGCCTGATTTACAGTTTTCCCCAGGACGGGGCCAATGCGCATGGTAATCTGTCCGGTCTCTTTCCCGCAATGCTGAAACTCAGAGCAAATGCACTGATTGTTTTTGTGCTGCTGATCCTGCTTTTTCTCTTATTTGCTGTCATTTCCAGTAAGCATGATCCTTATTTCAAGCGACGGATTTCCAACAGCCGATCACAACAACCCGTCTTCAACATGAGCCAATGTGCGACCGCTACACGGATCGTTATGGTGATAAAAGGTGAAGCATTTTGCTGAAAAAATATCAGCCCGACCGAACGGATTTATTGATTAACACGGATTGGGGTATTCCTCGGGACGGATTAACGGCCCAGGAAGCCAAAAGCAAAAAAAAGCGGCTTTTTCAAGACCGGTGGGTGACCAAAGAAGAAAGAAAGCAGCTCCTGGACGAGCGAAATGCCTACGCTTCGATTCGTGTCATCGGCTATCTCCTGCTTTTTATTTCCGTTCCTGTTCTCATCCATATCAGATTCATTGCTGAAGGTGGCATCACTACTGTTGCCGTTGCCGTCATTTACGCGTTTGCCGCGGCAGTGACGGGCTCCGGATTAATCCGGTATGCGCGGTATGCCCGCTACCCGACGATCCTGATCTTTCTTTCCTTTTTCGTTTTGCCGTTTACGCCGCTGCTGGAGAGTGAAAAAGGCGCGCCGCTGCTGTTTATCATGGGAATTGCGGGTCTTTATTATTTGCTCGGCAAAACTGCCCGGAAAATCTTCTGGCCTGAGACCGGCTCAAAACCTGCTGATAAAAAAATCAGGCCTGCTGTCCGTAGAGTCATTTATGGAGCGGTCCTTCTTATCGGTTTATCGGGAGGCTACTTTGTCTATGATCTGACTCAAGCCAGGCAAATGTCAGCCGATGCCTGCCTGCGCGCAAAACCGGGTATGCCCCTTGATGAATTCTTGCCAAAATTTCCCGCAGGGGATTACAAAATCATTCGGAGCGCTGAGTATGTCATCATCGTGCCGAAAAGAGGCATGGGCCGGAATTCCTGCCTGGTTGAGCATGACGGTCTGAAAATCACCGGCGCAAAAACAGGTTTTGCGGATTGAGGAAAAGGTTTTGCACCCGCATTCGTCTCCAATGACTTATTGGATAGAGATGGGTGATAAGGTGCTGCGTTTAAAAAAGAAAAAGCGATTTGATTGAGGGATGAGAGGATATTTATGACCAGGAAATTGATCTTTATTTTTTGTCTCGTAATGGCATCGGTTTTTGCAACCGAAGCTTTCTGCGCCGACAAGCCGGAGTTTTTTGTGCAGTTGGGTCACTCGGCAACGGTTCACTCCACGGCCTTTTCCCCCGATGGAAAGTACGCCGCGTCTGGAGGAATGGACAATAACGTGAAGCTCTGGAGCGCCGAAACAGGCCGGGAAATAAGAACATTGCAAGGCCATACGAGCTATATTTTCTTTGTCACCTTCTCTCCCGATGGCCGGTTTCTGGTCTCGACAAGCCATGACGCAACGGTACGGTTGTGGGAGGTGGCAAGCGGTAGAGAGCTGCGACGTTATTCTGCTGCGTATACAAACTTTGCTGTTTTCAACGCCGAAGGCGACGTGCTTTTCAACAGTTTCGGAGAAATTATCATCTGGAATACCCATTCCGGCACATCAAGAAAATTAAAGGCGACCTACGGGGCGGGAGAGATCCTTGCCGCCACCTTTATCGATCAGGGGAAGCACCTGCTTGTGGCCAGAGCGTCAGGATTTATCGTAGTGGACCCGCAGACGGATAAAATCGTGCGCAGCTTCCAACTGAAGACCGCCATTCCCGCGGAAGAGGCGTCCATCGCGATCTCTGCTGATGCACGCTACGTCCTTGTGGGGAAGTTCAACCGCCTGGTTTTGTACGATGCACAAACAGGCGCTGAAATCAGAACTTTCGAAGGGAATATGGGGAAAGTGAATGCCGTTGCTTTTACTCCCGATGGCAGGCATGTGTTGTCAGGAGGGGCAAACTACACCCTTAAACTCTGGGAGACGTCAACCGGCAGGGAAGTCCGATCCATTTATCACTACAAATATTATCAGTACGGCGCCAGGTACGGCGTTACCTGTGTGGCCTTTTCGCCCGATGGAAAACGCGCCCTGTCCGGTTATAAAAACGGGGCGATCAAGCTCTGGGACATCTTTCGGGAAGATATCGTAATCGGCGGGGTGGAACGGAACTCGGCTGCGGCCAGGGCGAACCTTGCCGAAGGCGACACCATTGTCTCCGTAGATGGAAGGAAAATTCCATCATGGCAGGCATTCGCAGGCATGGTCGCGGCGAACCCGGATAAAGAACTGACGATTGCCCTGTTGCGGAACAATCAGGAGCTTTCCGTGAAGATGATCCCGGCTGCAGCAAAGACCAAAGACGCCCAGGGAAAAGAGATCTCGGTGGGCGTGGCAGGCGTCATTCAGGGGGGGATCTGCCTTCGCACGCTTGCGGGCAACAAGCAGAGCGTATCCACTGCCGCCCCTTCGCCTGATGGACGTCATGTAGCGTCTGCGCATGACAACGGATCGATTTCCCTGTGGGATATGCAGGGGCGTGAACTGCGCAGTTTTAAACCTTATAAACATGAAACCTCCGTTGTTTTTTCCCCGAAAGAGCAAATTTTTCTGTCCACCGGTGACGACAGTATTACGGTCTGGGATACGGCGAAGGCGGCGCCGGTCATGTCATTCAAGAACGACAGCATCTCATCTGTCGGAAGGGCGCTTGCCTATTCTCCGGATGGCAAATATGCTGCGGCCGGCGGCAGAGACAGGGTCACGCTCTACGATATGGAAGCGCTTCAGGAAATTCGAACGATGCCTCTGAAAATTTTCGTCAAAGCTGTCGCGATTTCACCTGCGGCCCGTTACCTGGCAGCCGGTGGATCGATGGATGTGAAATTATGGGATGCCCAAACAGGGGCGGACATCCGAACGATGCGTCATGGATCGTTCATCTATTCCCTCGATTTTACACCTGACGGCAAGTATCTCTTATCCGGCGCCCAAATCTATTCCGATCAAAACACCCTCAAGCTATGGGAGGTGGCAACCGGCCGGGAGATGCGGAATTTCGGCCATTATAAAAAATCCGTGTATGCCGCGAAATTTTCTCCCGACGGCAAGATGCTGTTGACGGGGGGCGATGAACTCATTCTCTGGACTGTTGCGGGGGGAAGGGTGCTGAAAACCTTTTCCGGTCATCACAATACGATCTGGTCTGTGGCTTTTCTTCCAGACGGAAAATCGATTCTTTCGGCAGGCGATGACGGCACCGTCCGGATCTGGAGCCTTGATACGGGTAAGGAAACAGCCCAGTTCGTCAGTTTCGCAGACGGCGAATGGATTGTTGTGACCCCGGGAGGCTATTACAATGCGTCGCCAAACGGCGACAAGTATCTAAACATCCGGGTCGGCAACAACGTCTATGGGATCGAGAATTACCGGGAGGCGTTTTTCCGGCCGGATCTTGTGAAGGTTGCGCTTTCCGGAGGATCGCTTCAGGACTTCCGGAACATCGCCGATGTGAAGCAACCGCCTACCGTCAACATTGTGGATACGCCCAAGAATGTCAGCAGGGATGAAGCGACGGTGACCTTGCGCATGAAGGATAACGGCGGGGGCATCGGGGATATCCGCCTTTACTTAAACGGCACGGCGGTAATTATGGACGGCAGCCGGGCCGTCAAGATCGTTTCCCAGGACGACAAAACGATCCTGAAAAACTACACCCTCAAACTGGTGAAGGGAAACAATGTGATCCGGGCTGTCGCCTTTAACAGTGAAAATACCATGCAAAGCAATGACGCCGTCCATGAAATGACGGCAGCGTTTGCCTCGGCTGCCAAACCGTCGATGCACGCTCTGATCATTGGCATCAATGAATTTAAGAACCCCAAGTTGAAATTAAATTATCCCGTAGCCGACGCCGATCTGTTTGCCCAAACGCTGAAGAACGCCTCGGAAGGATTATTTGAGCAGGTGCATATTAAAAAGCTTGTAACCCGCGAGCAGACAACAAGCGAGGCGATTATCCGGGAAATCAAGTCTTTTCAGTCTTTGCGTCCGGATGATCTGTTTGTGTTTTACATCGCCAGCCACGGGACGGTGGATGAGGGGGAATATTTTCTGATTACCTCCAATGTGGGGTCGCTTCGAACCGAGAAGCTCAAGGCCGACGCCATATCGCAACACAAACTCAAAGAGGCCATCGCCAATATTCCGGCCACAAAAAAGTTGATCATCATCGATACCTGCAACGCAGGCGCTTTGGGCGAAGCCATTCAGGTGGCGATGCTCACTAGAGGCATGAGCGAAGATACGGCATTGAAAATCTTGAGCCGCGCGGTGGGTTCGACGATTCTTTCGGCATCCACCTCCATGCAGGAAGCGCTGGAAGGCTACAATGGACACGGCCTGTTTACCTATGTTTTGACCGAAGGCCTGAAAGGCAAGGCGGATAAAGGTAAGACCGGATACGTGAAGACCACGGAGCTTGCCGATTATGTGGATAATGAGGTGCCCATCCTGGCGGAGAAAGTATTCAAGCGGGCGCAGTATCCGACGATTTCCATCAGCGGCCAGGCGTTTCCTGTCGGGAGGGTGAAATGAAGTGCTTTCTGTTTAATAAAGGGATGACGTTGAAAATGGCCACGGCGGTTATGGTGCTGACCTTGTTTCTGGGTTCCGCCTGGGCGGCCGACAAGCCGGAGATCTTTGTCCAGATCGGACATACATCATCTATCAACAGCATCGATCTGTCGCCTAACGGCAAATGGCTTCTTTCCGGGAGTGCTGACGACAGCATCAAACTATGGGAAGCCGAAAGCGGAAGATTGATCAGAACGTTCAAGGACACTGAGGATGTTGAATTTGCCGCATTTCTGCCCGGCGGCCAATCATTTTTCTCATTTAACTGGAAGGGGAATGTCAGCGTTTGGGATATCCGGACCGGTGAGAAGATTCGGGAATTTGCCTTAAGTGAAATGAGCGGAGCCACAAGCGGCCATTCGATTTCTTACGACGGAAACGTGCTTCGGGCCATCGTCGGCCTCAGGTTGTACATCGCCGATATGTCCAGGGGCGTTGTCGCAAGCGTCGTCGAGCGGCCTAAGTCCGGTCCGATCGCCGGCCACCTGGGATTCAGCTTCGGATCTCGTAATGCCATTTCTACCGATGGCCGGCTGATGTTTTCTTCCGTGCGGGACAATGCGTCGGAGTCCATCATGCAAAGCAAAGACAAAACATTGATGTTTTGGGAAATCGCCACTGGCCGGATTCTCGCCACGCTGTCCGGGCACACCGACAGGATCGACGTCGTCACCTTGTCTTCCGGCAATCGTTACGGACTTTCCGGGAGCCGGGATAAAACCGTAAGGCTTTGGGATTTAAAAAAAGGGCGGGTCGAGGCCGTTTTTACCGGCCACCAAAAAGCGATTGAAGCCCTCGCCTTTTCTCCCGACGGCAAATATGTTCTTTCCGGCAGCCGCGACAACACGATGAAACTGTGGAGTGTTGACGATGAAAAAGAAATCCGGAGTTTTGCCCATGATTGCGAGGTCACCTTTGTCCGGTTCTCCCCGGACGGCCGGTACGCCATGTCCGGCGACGATAACGGGGCGATCCGGTATTGGGATATCCAAAACGGCCAGGAGGTCAAAGCGCTGAAAAGCCATGCCGCCGATGCCAACTCGTTTGCGTATTCCCCGGACGGGAAATATCTTCTGACCGGTTCTTCGAAAGGGCAGCTCAGGCTCTGGGATGCGGCCTCGGGAAAGATGCTGAGAAATATTGACGCCCATCGGGAAACCATTGCCGCCGTGCAGTTCACGCCGGACGGCAAATACCTCCTTTCCACAAGCTACGATAAGACCTTGAAATTGTGGGATAGCAGCGACGGGCAACTGAAAAGATCTTTCCGGGGGCATGCCGGGCAGGTTTACAAGGCCGTCATTTCGCCGGACGGTCGGACGATCCTGAGTTCGGCGCAAGGCGGGGATATCCGGCTGTGGAACCTCGCAGACGGCGCGGAAATGACCGCCCTGAATTTGCCGGGTGTGTATCTGTGGTCCATCGGATTTTCGGCGGACAGCCGGCATTTGCTTATCGCTCATGATCAGAAGCAATCAGGCCATACGGTCAGAGTTGTGGCGCTGGACGGACGCGAAGTGAAGCGCTACGTGGATGTCGCATTCGGCGGCTACTCGGGCGACGGGAAATATTTTTTGTCCCGGGAATACCGGGAGCAAACAGGCCAGGAGCAGAAACTTTTTGCCCCGAATGCTGATGCCAAACCTAAAAAGAAGATCCATCATCGGGACCAGACAAACGAAAACGAGCTGGTGGATATCAGCACCGGCAAGGCGCTTAGCCGCTTCGGGCAAAAGGGCGCGATCGTTTCCGTCTCCGTATCCGCCGAGCCGAATATCGTTCTGACCAAGAATCGTTATGATCGGGACATCCGCCTGTGGGATGTCACAAGCGGCAAAGAGATTCGGCGGTTTCCCGCCCCCTTCGGTCTGCTCACCCATGACGGGAAAAAAATTCTTGCACCGTCGTCCCAAACCTTGCAAGCCTTCGACACGGCGACAGGCCGTGCAGGTGCGCCGTTTGCAGGCCTCGCCACAGCGAAGATCAGCGCTATGGCTCTTTCCGCCAAAGGCGGCTACGCCGTTACGGGCGATGAATCGGGGATGATGCAGTTTTGGGATGTCGGCGCAGGCTCCCTTTTGAAAACCATCAAAGCGGAGGAAAACAACAGGATCATCGCTGTCGCCTTTTCGCCCGACAATCAATATGCGGCAACGATGGCCCGGTTCGGCATGCTTAAAGTCTGGAATTTGCGAGACGGCCAAAAGATCTCCGAATTCAAAACGGACTATATATCTGGACACTACGAAGAGGTGGAAGCCGGTGATTATGTGAATTATGGTAACGGCGCTCTGGCCTTTTCCCCCGACAGCCGTCATATTGCCTGCGGTCCCATCCTCCTCGATGCCGCCACAGGCCGTAAAGTGCTCGATTTTCAAACCCCCAACGGCCCGGGCTACTGGGTGACTTTCTCGCCGGACGGTGCCTACCTGCTTTCCAAAAACATGCTCTGGGATACGGCCACGGGCCGCCGGGTCCGCAAGATGGAAAGCATCACGGAGGGAACCTTCTCTCTTTTCTCCGCTGATGGGAAAACGATTTATGCCGCAGACCATGACGGGGTTTTCAGCGTGGTCGATCCGGACACAGGCAAACTTATCCGTAGATACAAGGAGTACATCTCCGGCGCTACGTTTACCGTTTCCCGGGATCAGAAAATGATGGTTGCGGCGGATCGGGATGTAAACGAACTCACCTTGTGGAATCTGACATCGGGCAAAAAAAGCGCCGCGATCGCAACCCATCGGAATATTTCAAGCGTGGAGCTTTCCGCCGATGCCACGAGGGCGATGGTCAATCACCGGGTTTCCACGGCGCAGTATGACTTAGCCGCCGGAAAGGAACTCGCACAGTTTATCAGCTTTACGGACGGCGAATGGATCGTGATCACGCCGGAAGGGTACTACAACGCCTCGGCCGGAGGAGAGCGGCACCTCAATGTTCGTGTGGGTGAACAGGTTTACGGTATTGAAAATTACCGGGAGACTTTCTTCCGTCCCGATCTGGTCAAGGTGGCGCTGTCCGGTGGATCTCTCAAAGACTTCCGGAAACTGGCCGACGTAAAAGAACCGCCGGCCGTGAAGATTGTCGAGACACCCGTTTCCGTCAGTACGGATGAAGTCACCGTGCGGCTCCATCTTACCGATCAGGGCGGCGGCATCGGCGACATTCGTCTTTATCTCAACGGCACCGCTGTGGTGATGGACAGCCGGGCCGTCACAATCCGGGAGAAGACGGATAAGGCGCTTGTCAAGGCTTATGTGTTAAAACTGGCCAACGGAAAGAATATCATCAAGGCCGTGGCCTTCAACGGCGACAACAGTATGCAGAGCAACGAGGCGACGCAGGAAGTGACGGCGGCTTATGCGCAGGCGGGCAAGCCGTCGCTAACCGCGCTCGTGATCGGGATTAACGAATTTAGAAATCCCAAACTTAAACTTCAATATTCTACAGCGGATGCTGACCTGTTTGCCGCCACTCTCCAGAGTGTATCCGAAGGACTCTTCGACCGGATAACCATTAAAAAACTGACGAAGCCGGAGGAGACCACCAGCTCGGCGATCCTCCGTGAGATCAAATCCTTCCAATCTCTTCGTCCGGATGATCTATTTGTTTTTTACATCGCCAGCCACGGCACGGTGGATGAGGGAGAATATTTTCTGATTACCTCCAATGTCGGATCGCTCCGGACGGAGAAACTCAAGACCGACGCCATATCGCAACATATGCTCAAGGAGGCGATTGCGAATATTCCGGCCACCAAGAAACTGATCATCATCGACACCTGCAACGCGGGCGCACTGGGTGAAGCCATTCAGGTGGCGATGCTCACACGCGGCATGAGCGAGGATACGGCTTTGAAAATCCTGAGCCGGGCAGTCGGTTCGACGATTCTCTCGGCATCCACCTCCGTGCAGGAAGCGCTGGAAGGCTACAATGGACACGGCCTGTTTACCTATGTTTTGACCGAAGGCCTGAAAGGCAAGGCGGATAAAGGTAAGACCGGATACGTGAAGACCACGGAGCTTGCCGATTATGTGGATAATGAGGTGCCTATCCTGGCGGAGAAAGTATTCAAGCGGGCGCAGTACCCCACGATCTCCATCAGCGGGCAGGCGTTCCCCATCGGGAAAGTAAAGTAGTGGATGGTTGATGGTTTTTGGATTGCAGCTCATAGCTCATGGCTTGTTCTATGAAGAGGAAAGTTAAGATGAAAAATGTAAAGCATTTTGCAGGAATCGTCCTCGTGCTATTTTTGGGTGCCTGCCTTTGGTCCTGCCTGAAGCCGGTTCCGGTTGATGTCGTGATGATCGGCAATGACGTGTTCTTTGTGCTGGAAGACGAGCAGGAGGTAAGCGCCGTCCAGGTGGCAGTTTTCAATCCGGATAAGGGAAATTCGCGGGGAGAAACGATGTGGGTGGCCGGCCATGATCTGGCGACTAAAGTGCAAGAAAGAAAATATCCAAGTCTGAAGCAGATAAAATACGGGCAGGCATTAAGTGAGTTCCCTCAGGTCATCGGTCCGGCACCCTTAAAAAGAAATGTGGAATATCTCGTTGCCATCAACATGGGGGATAAATTTGCCAGAGAGGTATTTGTCATCACAGATGACAACCGGATAATGATGCCCCGTCGAAAAGTTAAAGAGAAGCGCGCCGAATAGCAGTCGGAGAAAGACCGGATACCATGATGAGGACATTGGCTCTTTAAAATGAAAGATTTATGGCAGGATTGGAGAGGAGAGAGATGATCAGATTGAAGAGCTTATGGGTCTTATTTTCCGTCGGTTTGGGAATGGTGGCCATGCTGTCCGCAAGCCTGGTCTCAGCCGACGAAAAGCCGGAAATATTTGTGCAGCTGGGGCATTCGGGCGTACAGTCAGTGGCTTTTTCCGCTGATGGGAAAACCGTTTTGTCCGGCGGAGATAAGACCGTCAAACTCTGGGATACAGCCGGCGGGCGCGAGATCCGTACTTTTACGGGGGAGCATGCAGGCTATGTTGCCTCGGTGGCTTTCTCACCGGATGAGCGCCTGTTGCTGTCGGGTGGAACTGAAGGCAAGATTATTCTTTGGGATGTTGTGACGGGGGAAAAGGTGCGAGAGTTTGCGGGACACAGCAAGGGAACCTTTCGGGCTGTGTTTTCCCCTGACGGCCGGTTGATTGTGTCGGGCGGCATGGATGCAACGATTAGATTCTGGGATGTGGCCTCAGGCGAGCAGCGAAGGACGCTCACCGGACATACCGCTGCGGTTCGCACGCTGGCCTTGTCATCTGACGGTCAATACCTTCTGTCCGGCAGCTGGGATAAAACCATCAAGCTGTGGGATGTGGCCACAGGCCAGGAAGTGCGCACATTTGCCGGTCATGGCGCAGCGGTAAACGCCGTGGCCTTCTCGCCTGATGGAAAGTATTTTCTCTCCGCCGGCGGCAAGGACGCAACGGTCCGTTATTGGGAGGTGGCATCCGGCCGGGAGCTTGCAACCCTGAGAGGTCACACAGGCGAGGTGACCTCGGTGGCGTTTTTACCGGATGGGCGAAAAGCGGTGTCCGGCAGTTTTGATAGAACCGTCAAAGTGTGGAATCTTGCCGAATCAAAAGAATTGCAGTCCCTTCCGGCTGGAGAAGTTTCCGTCTTTTCTGTGGCGATATCGCCTGATGGCAGGCTTTTGCTTGCGGGCAGCCGCAATATGTCGCTGTGGAATTTGGCAACAGGCAAAGAACTAAGTAAGTTGGACGGCAAGGTCAACTGGGTTCATGAGGTGGCCATATCTCCCAATGGTGAATATGTGTTGTCCGGCAACTTTGACGGGGTCGTCAATGTGTGGGACAGCATCACCGGTAAACATCTTAAGACGTTTCCGGGAACGAAGGGGATTGTTTCTTCGCTGGCCTTTTCACCGGATGGCAGATCGATGCTGGATTGCAGGCTGGACGGGCCGCTGACCCTGCGGGATGTGGAAACGGGTAGAGTGCTTATGCAGCTTGCCGGACAGGGGGCGGCCGCCTTTTCCCTGGATGGAAAATGGATGGCGTCCGGTGCTGCCGGCAATCGTCTCAATTTGTGGGATGCTGCAAGCGGGAGCGCCATAAAAAGCTTTGCCGGGCATACTGATAAAATCCATTCTGTTGCGTTCTCACCTGACGGCCGATATGTCGTGTCGGGAAGTCGTGATAAAACCGTTCGCCTCTGGGATATTGGATCAGGCCGTGAATTGCGGGTATTTGGAAATTTTCGGTACCATGTGAACGCAGTCGCTTTTTCTCCCGATGGGAAACGGGTGCTTGCCGGGTCGAGCGACAACACCGTCAAGCTTTTTGATGTTGACAGCGGCAGGCAGATTCAGATCTGGCAGGATATCGCTATTTCTTCCGTCACGTTTTCTCCCGACGGCAGTTATGCGCTGACGGCCGGATTTGACGGCATTCCAAAGCTACTCGATGTGGCCTCCGGCCACCGGGTTAAGAGCTTTCAGGGCCACAAACTACATGTCTATTGCGCTCGCTTCTCCGCTGACGGCAGGCGGATCATCAGCGGCAGCGGCGATGGCACGGTGCGCCTATGGGATGTGGAAAGCGGCCGGGAAATCAGTCAATCCATTGGCTTCACCAACGGCGAATGGATTGTGATTACGCCGGAAGGGTACTACAATTCCTCGGCCCGGGGGCATGAGTATCTCAATATTCGCCAGGACAACAAGGTTTACGGGATTGACCAGTTTTATGATGTGTTCTACCGCCCCGACATTTTGTCGGCAAAGCTCAAAGGCGAGGATATTACCGGGCTGGTTACGCTGACCGTGGAAGAGGCGATCCAGAATCCTCCTCCGGCGATCAAATTTTCGACTTTGCCCGGTGAGACCGGCGATCCCAAAGTAAAGGTCTGTTATCAAGTTAAGAGCACCGGTGGCGGCATCGGCGAAGTGCGTCTGTTCCAAAACGGCAAGTTGATCAAGTCCGATGGATTTTACCGTGAAGTTGCGGCACAGAGTAAGACGGCAACGATGATGCTGGCCCAGGTAAACAGCAGCGCTGTTTATCAGGATATGCGTTCCCTGACGATCAAGGAGAAGCAGAGTCCCGGTGCTTTGCTGGCGCGGGCAAAGGGTGAGTCGTTTGATGAATGCGTGGAGGTGGAAACGATATCCGGCGAAAATGAGATTAGTTTGGCCGCCTTCAACGCGCCGAACACGGTGCAGAGTGCGATGGGCACAGCCCGTTTTCTTTCCACCAGAGCACCCGATGAGCCACACTTGTATATCCTGGCCATCGGCATTGACCGGTATAAAGATGCCGCTATCAATTTGAAATATGCGGCCAA
>CAZJMX010000002.1:0-145870 GCA_964547345.1 uncultured Smithella sp.
ACTTTCCTTCCGGAGTCTGGCATTTATAACAGGCCTGACATCCCCGGATGTTCAGCTCATTGAGATTAAATATTTTTGTTTCCGCACCGGCCCCGGATGCACCCCGCAAAACCTCATTGACGATGCTGGTTGTATTTCCTTTTATTCTTGGACTTCCCACAAAACCGACGACTTTCATTATTTTTCTCCTTTTTTCATTTTAGCGGCTGCCTGTTTTTTGATGAGCTCCTTAAAGCTTTTGGGAGGTTCGACAAAATCGGCGCGTGACGCGAGGGTTAACGCCTCCGTGGGGCAGTGATAAACGCAAACACCGCAGCCGATGCAGCGCCCCAGGTCTATTTTAGCCTTATCTTCCACTATCGTGATAGCGTCCATCTGGCATCGATCCACACATTCTTCACAGCCGGTGCAGGCCTCCACATCAACGACTGCCTCGAAATTGCTGGAGACGCTTCTCACGGGGTCGCCGAAGCGATAGACGCCCTGCAGAATTCCGCAGCAGCAGGTGCAGCAGTTGCAGATAAAGTCGATGCGTTCCTGCGTGTTGCTGGATGTATGGATCAGACCGGCCTCGGCGCTCTTTTTCAAAATCTCCAGGGCCTCCGCTTTGCTGATCTCGCGGCCAAACCCGCGTTCCTTGACGAATTCAGCGAAAGGGCCGAGCTGGAGACAGACTTCGTCAGGATATTTGCAGCCCTTATCCAATAGCCGTTTTTCATGGCGGCAATAGCAGATGGAAACCGTGATGGGTGAATTCTCTGCAATATATTTACTGGCCACTTCAAAGGGGAAAACATGGGTTGTCGCCGTCAAGGTGTGCTCGATCGGAATCACGCGCGCCATGTGGATCGCCGACTCTTCGGCAAATGGAGATTTGGCGTCTTTCTCGGGTATGCTGGCATGAAAATAGGCATCGAACAGCCGGGCCAATTCTTTGGCGCGCTCAGTCACTTCGCCTTTCATGAATTGCAGCTCGAAGATACCGGGGACGAGTTGAAGCAGCTTGTACCATTTTTCACCGTCGCGTGTGCTGGAGTAAATTAATCCTTTATCGGCCATCTCGTCGAGCATCCGGGCCACGTGGCCTGCATCTAAATTGAGCCGGTGGGCCAAGTTACCCGGAGATTCCGGAGCCATCGGCGAGAGGTTGACCGCCAGGTGCGCCTCCTCCTGCGTGAAGAGGGACGTGAGCAATACCTCGAGTTCCGGACTTTTGCGGCTGCCATACCCGATGAGATTGAAAATATCAGCCAGTTGATCATACAATTTATCTGTCATAAGAATCCTTTGTCCCAGATGTTTGCGTTATCTTCAGTATCAAACCGCCTCCACCCGGCAGGGCACGTACCGGTGAATCGGCGTGCCGAACTGGTCGCGGTGTGTGTTTTTCGTCAGACGGTTGACATTGACGCCGTATTTGACGCCGTTATACACAATGCCGAAACCGTGCGGAATCACCACATGGCCGAGCCTAGCCGTATCCGTGATTTCCAGTTCGATCTCTTCGCTGCCTGCTTCCGTCGTCACTTTCACCTGCTGGCCATCCTTGAAATTCAGGGCCGCTGCGTCGTCCGGATGCATGGCCAGTGTGCAGGTGCGCTTGCCTTCGTTCCAGGCGGGATCGCGCATCAGTGTGTTGGCGTTCGTAGACATATGCCGTCCCGCCATCAAAATGAGCGGAAATTCGGGAGGCATGACCAGCGCCGCTTCTTCCTTTTTTGCATCGATGCTTTGCAGTTCATCAAGCAGCTCCGGGATGAGCAGGTTGATTTTGCCGTCCTGGGTTTTGATTTCCTCAAAGTTCTTTTCCGGATCGACTTTTCCCACCCATAGGCCTTCAGGATGATCCATGATCTGCTGGAAGAGTTCTTCGCTAAGCGCCGGACCCGACTGAAAGCCCGCGCGGACGGCATTTTGGGAGAGGGATTTAGGGGCGGCCAGCAGCATGCCCCACAGCGCCGCGAGATGCACCGACCCCAACGCCTTACCCAGCGTCTTTCCAAGAATAAACGGCATGGCTCTCATCGCCTTCGGTTCGGTCATGGCGTATTCCATCAGGGCCTTGGCAAAGACCTCTCGGCTCTCGAAGGCCGCCTTGTAGAGATTTTCAGGGATCGGTGGAATCAGCCCAAGTTTGTCGGCCAGACGTAAATCGATTTCGCCCTGTTCCAGCTGTTCTCCGTCCGGAACGATAATCGGCCGGCGCATCTGGAAAAAGATGCCCGGATAGGTCATCGGGAAGAAAGTGCCGTCCCAGGATTCATAACCGGTGCGCGAAGGCAGCACGTAGTGGGAAAGGGCGGCTGTCTCCGTCATGGCCAGTTCCGCCGTGACCAGCAGGTCGAGGCGCTGGAATGCTTTTTCATATGCCGTGGTGTCGGCATAAGAGCGCAGGGGATTGAGGCCGCTCACAAAAACCGCGCGCAGCCTCTCGGGATGATCGGAGAGAATTTCTTCCGGCATGACATTGGGCGGGAAGATGCCGCAAACCGGGAAGGAATTAGTCGTCATCGTGCGCCAGACTTTGGGGTCCCGTTCATCTGAATGTGATCCGAGAGGCATCATATGCCCGGGGATAATATTGCCGCCCGGAACGCAAAGCCTTCCAGAGATCGACTGAAGGATGACGATCAGATAAGAATTGAGGCCGCTGTGGCGTCCCATGAAAATGCCCAGATCGTAACGCAGCGCTGATTTGCGGCTGGCATAAATTCTGGCGACTTCGCGGACCTGATCAAAATTCAACTCACACGTTTCCAGAGCGGCGCGAACATCGAAATTTTCAAAATAAGATTTCACCTGATCAAAACCAGACGTGTGGTTTGACAGGTAATCTTTATTTTCCCAGCCTTCTGCAAGAATGATGGAAATCATCGCTTTGATGAGCAGAGCGTCCGTGCCGGGACGGATCTGCAAGTGAATGTCAGCCAGTTTTGCGGTTTCCGACACGCGCGGATCAACCACGATCAGCATCTTGTCTTTATCTTTGGACAGCCGCTGGAGCTGGCGCGGCGCCTGGGGAATCTGATGGCTTTGCATGCCGTTCCAGCCGAATATCAGCAGAACATCCGTATGGTTCGTGTCCGGTCCGTCATGCAGGTATTGCTTTCCGTGCGTACGTCCGCAGACCCAGAAGGCTCCGGCAAATTCCTGAGCGAGTGCGCTGTATTGATACTGAGAACCGAGGCCTCGCATCAGGCGCGCGCCGAAAGCCGCTTCAAAATGGCAGCCCTGTCCGCCGCCGCCCGCGTAGGCAAAGGAACGCGGACCGTACTGGTCGATAATGCCTTTGAGTTTGGCGGCGATTTCATCAATGGCCTGGTCCCAGGAAATCCTTTCGAATTTGTCGCCAACTTTTTTCAGGGGATATTTCAGGCGGTCGGCGTTTTGCTGGTGATAGGCGATGTTCATCCCCTTGCGGCAGATATAGCCTTCGCTCTTGGCGTTTCCCTTGTCCGCTTTCACTTTGACGATGCGGTTATTCTCCACCTCGACTTCCAAACCGCAGTTTTGCGCGCAGAGGACACAGCCGGTTTTATGAATCGTTCCCATCGCTCACTCCTTTTCTCCGGCGGTCTTGCCGGATGTCGAATTTGCGTCTTTATGACCGCGGAGCGGAAAGACGCAGGGTTTGAATGATGCCGTGCAAATCACGCTTTTGTTCTTCGGTTAAAACCCGTAAAAACTCTTTATTGGCATCGGCGATGACCCGGGTCGCTTCTCCGGCCATGGCCTTGCCTTTTTTCGTCAGATGAATGCAGATGGCGCGGCGGTCGTCGGGATTGCCCTTGCGTTCGATGAATCCCGCGGCCTCCAGGCGATCCAGGATGCCCGTAAGGGTCGCGCTGTCGAATTCCACTTTTTTGCCCAGCTCGCTCGATGTAATCTGATCTTCCTGATCAAGGAAACCCAGGATCATGGCCTGGACGGAGGTGAGGCCCAGTTCGGAAACCTTCTGAGAAAGAAAACGGCTGGATAATTGATAGGTTTTAGCAAACTGAAAGAAAATACAATCTGTGTCCTGCATGTGTTAAAATTATCCTCGCATACAATTAACTTGTATGCGAGGATAATAAAAAGCATCTCGAATGTCAAGGAAATCTTGAACACAAAATGCAAGGTATCGTGCTGATGTTTTGCGTGAGGTTTATACATTCGTTTAAAATATTCAGATTTGATTATTATAAAAAAAGAGCGGAGGGTTCACCCCCGCTCTTTCTAATAAATGTATATCAACTTCTTATTGTCTGATTCTTCTTGCACCCGCCAGACCGGCAAAACCAATGATCAGGAAGATGATGGAAGCCGGTTCGGGAACTTGAGACAAAGCTTGTAGGGCAATCCGCTCCTGAACCGCGGTTGTCGGGTGAACACCATCAGGCATGATTTTTATGGCTATGCTATCTAAATTCAAGGTGTTCATGTCCAGCAATTCGATATCGATACCCTGCGCAGCATAAGTCTGGTTTAATATGCCCAGCTGTGTGAATAACGCTGCGTCGAAATCTGCTATCCACTGGGCATTAACATTTGATGTAATCAGATTCGCATTTAGATTCGGTACCACAAATGTTTTGCCGCCTTTGTTAATCAAATACAGGATGGCAGTTTTAATATTGGTTACCGCGTTGTCTGCATCATAGAGGCCGTTGTGATAATTTTGATCTGCCCAAGCTGTTAAAGACGTACCATTCAAGCCACGGCTGTAATTAAACATATCATTGGCACCCGCCCAGACAGTGATCAGCGTGTCAGGAGCGATAGTTCCCATCCCAAGACTACCGCCATAGGTCCCTACCTGCCATAGCAGACCCGTCTGCGATTGCTGTCCTATCGCGGGATTATCCAGTCCAGTGGTTGCTCCCCCCCAAGCATTATCAAGCAGAGCCTGACTTTTATTATTTGTCTTTGCCATATACTCTACCCAAGAGGGTCCGTTAGAAAAACGCTGCAAGCCAAAAATATCATTAGGATTGGTATAGGCAACCGCATCAGGATATATAGGAACACCATATAAAGACCCGCCGTTATCCGAAAAGCTGTCACCAAAGGCTAAAATGTTCGTAAAAGCATAAGAGCCAGCCACAGTGGAAATAATCAGAAAAACACTTAAAAACCAGCTTAAAAATAGTCGTTTTACTTTTGTGCTCATTTCTTTTCCCCTCCTTATTAGTTGTTAAATGCAAGATCACATAAAAATTCGACACTAACTTCTGCTCTGTCCAGAAGTGATCACTTTTGTATCAGTATTATCAGCCTGCATCCTGCGCCTTTTTCATGTCACTTGCTACGTGACGCGACGTTTTGAAAAACAGGAAAGAGGCTACTAATCCAAATAAACCGGCTACAGCAAAGCCCAGGGCAAGCCCCTTATAACCGCCACCATAAGCATCCGAGATACCGCCCACCACCAGAGGACCCCACGCCCCGCCCAGAATAAAACAGGCCAATATGCCAACACCCCACGCTAAACCTTTCAGCTTGGCCGGAACAACATCCTGCGAGGTTGCCGCGGCAGCCGGAAATGCCATGCCGGAGCAAATACTATGCAGGGGCATCATAATGGCGCAAAAGATCATCAGATTTTTGCTGGTTACATCGAAAACGGCAAGCAGCACGAGAAGCAGGAATACAACAGCCATAGCTATGCTGAGCGCAGCCAACTGCATTCGGCCTCCCCCGCCTCTTTTTTTCATCCATCGGTCCGCCAGAATTCCGCCCCCGATAGGACCAAGAAGACCGAGGATGGTAACTACTCCCATAACCAAACCGGCAACGTCTTCCTTAACATTGTAAGTACGCATCAGCAGAGCCGGGAACCACGTCCCCACAGAAATTTGCAGTGCGCAATACATGCCCACTGCGACGTATAGCCAGCGCAAGGTGGTGATCTTTAATAACTGCTTCATATTGGTGAGGAAAGATTCATGGATGACGGCCGAACCATCCGCCTTTTGCAATTTGTAATCCTGCATGAAGAAAGCCAGGATACCCAAAATAACGCCGGGAACACCAAAACAGTAAAAAGGTGTCTGCCAACCGCCATAATTCGCTGACAGAAAACCGCCCAGGATAACACCGACAATGATACCGACCGTGATGAACGCATTAAAAATACCGAGCTTTGCGCCTCTCTTTTCCGGGGGATAGGATGCCGAAATAAGCGCCGTCCCGCCGGGCGGTAACCCCGCTTCGCCCACGCCCACGCCAAAACGCACAACCAGCAATGAAGCAAGTCCGCCGACAAATGCAGTGGCCAGCGTAAAGATACTAAAGATGAAAGCCATCAGGCCGATCATTTTCTTCCTGCTCCAGACATCGATTAAATGGGCAACCGGCAAGGTGCACAAAATGATGCCTAAAAAGTAGGCTGTATTGAGACCTCCGATCTGCGCGTCAGTCAATCCCAATGCAACCTTCATCGGCTGCAGAACGACGGCCATAACCTGCCAGTCCGCATAGGCTATTGCATAAAGCAAAGAACAAATAATCAATACGTATGTTGCCCTGGGACCACCTACTTTGAACTGATCTGACTCTTGAATCTTCATACTGCCCCCTTAAAAGATTAAGTCTTTTTACATCTGAAAAAACACACGAAATACGATTCCTGATATAATTTGATGCATCAATGTTTAACTTCATGAACGTACCACTGCAGTATAATGAAAAGTTGTTAGGCAACAGACCGTGAAGCCTTTCAGGCAGAAGCCGGGCACTCTCTGCAGCGGGTCCGGTCTTGACACAATTGTTTTCCTAAAGTCGGGGCAGTTCCAGCCCCCCTTGATCAATGGTCTTATACCTTCCAGAATAGCGATAGCTTTTGACCAGCGTGATCGCTCTTTCGGCGCAAATGGCCACGCAATCACAGCAAGCGATGCACTCAGGTCGGTCAGTCAATTTTGCTTTTTTATCTTGAAGTTTGATGACATCGCCTGGACATGCTTTAACGCACAAACCGCAGCCGTTACATTTATCCAGGTTCAATTGCACCCGTCCCATTTCAATTTGGGATGGGTCGTCATATCTTGGGATTTTTTTCTTCTCTGAATTAGACAAATTGCCCATTTTAGCCCTCCATATCCTATTTGAAAAATTCTCATTTCCGAAGTCGGCGACATTCAATATAATGTTTTTTTCATTCCGCCTTCATACCAATCTACGGCGTGAGTCGGCCTTGCCACCATGCCGTCCGGTTTTCCCACCGGGTAGCCGACAGCCAGGCTCGAAACAAATTTGTAGGGATAGTCGATCCCCAACCGGTTTTTCCATATTTTGCTGTTCTCAAACGCAAGTTTGGGGAAGCCGACATAACAAGTCCCCAACCCCATACTATGCGCCGCCAGCACCATATTTTGTCCGGCAATGCCGCAATCGAGAGTTGGAAAACCAATGCCGCGACTATCTGCAAAGATGAGAATGACAGTGGGGGCATTGTGAAATAGTCCCAGTTTACCATCGGCAATGAGTGACACACCGCCAAAAGGAACCGGGTGAAGGTCATTGGGTTTGGATCGGATAATGATGTTGGCTGTGATCTTTCGCAAGATGGACCCGTTATACCGGTAATCGATCAGCCCTTTAAACATTTTGCAGGTTTCTATGACTGTTTGGGTGATTCCATCGATAATTTCCTGATCACGGATTACAACGAATTTCCAGGGCATGCAGTTTCCGGCCGATGGTGCAAAACGGCCGGCCTCCAGCAGCCTTTTGATCATAAATTCCGGAACCTGCTTTTTCTGATAAACGCGGACGCTGCGTCTTTTTAAGATGACGTTCTCCGTTTCCGTTCTCACATTTTTTAGCTGCTCACTCTTTTTTTCGCTTATCATTTGCTCTTGATCGGCCATTTTTCCCCCTCCTCTCATACAATGGAAGCACTCCGCGGAAAAAATCGCTGAGTGTCTTCGGTTTTTTTAGGAATAAAACAATTCCGTTTTCGCTCACTTTCCTTAAGCAAGCACAGAGGTTAGCACTGGATGTAGAATTTAACCAACACGCTCCAGGATGTGAATTCCCATGGCAGCATCTTCAAAACCAAGGTTGCCGCCACCATTTTCAGCCAGGGCCAGTCGACAGTCTTTAACTTGGCGGACACCTGCTTCATGTCGCAGCTGTGTGACCAATTCGAAAATCTGGCCAATGCCGGATGCTCCAATGGGATGGCCGCGCGAAATCAGGCCGCCGGATGTGTTCACGGGCATTTTCCCACCTAGAGTAGTGGCACCCGACTCAGCATAGGCTCCGCCTTCTCCAAATTTGCAAAATCCCAATGCTTCAGTTTGATGCAATTCTCCAAAAGACGACGCATCATGAACTTCGGCTACGTTAATATCTTGCGGCCCGACGCCGGCCTTTTCATAGGCCTTGCGGGACAGCCGAACGGCAATGTCCTGATCTTCAGCGTCTAACGGCCTGTCTGTACCTGATCCCAGAACCGATGCAAGAACTTTGACCGGACGCGCATTTTTCAGACGCTTTAAGAAATCTTCGGAACAGACAATGGCTGCCGCAGCACCGTCTCCGATCGGGGCGCACATGGGAACAGTCAATGGCCAGGAAACCAGGCGGGCGGCTAAAATTTCTTCAACGCTCATCTTTTTTTGAAACTGGGCATAAGGGTTCATGGAACTGTGGAAATGATCCTTGGAAGCAATCACTGCCACTTGCTTCTGGGTTGTTCCATATTGCTCCATATGCCATCGGCAGAATGCAGAATAGATATCCATGAAAGCACTGCGATCCTTACCGGCGCCACCTGCATCTTCAGGCATACCCAGTTTGATGCTATCAGATAAGGCCTGCAACATTTTGATATGAGCCTCTGCATTTTCTACGTCAAAGCCTGACCAGAAACCCTTGAACATTTTTGCCTTGTCTTCGAGATAACCCTTTTCTGCCCCGATGGCCAAGGCACACTCATAGAGGCCCGAAGCGATGCCCATCCAGGCGTGGTGAAAAGCGGTGGAACCACCGGCACACGCATTTTCTATATTGGTAATGGGAAGTCCTGCCAATCCTGCAGGCCTTAAGGCAACCTGTCCCCGGATGCAATCCTGTCCAAAGCCAAAACCCCAGCCGGAATTGGCAAACCAGGCAGCCTCAATGTCACTTAATATCACCCCAGCATCGGAAACAACCTGATCCAACGCAATCTTGGTCAGATCCTTAATCGATTTATCCATATGCTTGGCAAATTGAGTCATGCCAACACCAGCAATAAATACATCACGCATTGTTCTGCTCCTTTTTAATGAGACTCCAAGATGACATGCGAAGCGCAGTCGGCTTGGCTAGCCGAATTTATTCCACAAAGTGGATGGTACGATGCTCTGCAGTATATTGTAGAGTGCATACCTGTGGATTGGTCATTTTCATTTTTTATCTTCATAGGTTTTTTCAAAGGTCTTCCCTTTGTAATGACTGCGTTCCAGACTGCCGGGTTCAACCCACAGAATTTGCGGGTTAATCTTGATTCGTTTGCTCATGCTTTCTGTAATTTCAGCTGCAAGCTTTTCCAGTTGCTGAGGAGTCGTGCCCTGGGCATATTCGACTTTTATTTTTATGGGAGGAACCACTCGGGGCGGTCTTTCATCCAATACAATTCGCATTTCACCTGTCACCCGGGGAACAAATTCATTGATGACACCCTTGATGCTCCCGGGATAAACCATGACGCCTTTTACCTTGAGCATATCGTCTGCGCGGCCAATGACCTTGTAGCGGAACCCGGAACGACCGCACGGGCAGGGGTCCGTATCAATCCGGTGAATATCGCCCAGACTGTTGCGGATGAGCGCCATGCCGTCGCCTTCCAGACTGGTAAAAACCGCTTCTCCCTCAGCGCCGTTTTCAAAGGGGATCGGGGTTTTCGTTTCCGGATCAACCAATTCATAATAGCAAAGATCATCTCCCAGCCAGTGCATGCCCTGGTATTCTTCGTGATCACAGGAAAATCCGAAACCGGCGCCGGAATCATAAAGCTTGCATCCGTAAGCATTTTCCAACTTGGCTTTTACTTCAGGGATGCCGGCCCCCGGCTCCCCGCCGCAGACCAGCGCTCGAAATCCCAAATCACGAACCGGTTTTCCCAACACCTTGGGTGACTGCTCAATCAGGTATTCGGCAAGAGAAGGTGTGCCCGTGTAAACCGTTCCCCTGAATAAGGCCTGCATCAGGAGAATGCGCTCGCTTTTGGCTTCCGCTCCAACAGGCAGGACCATACAACCAAGATTTTGAATGCCGATCATCGAGGGAATTCCGGCAATCACCATAGAAAGGGCAAAGCAATAAAGTATTCTGTCGGAAGAACGAATACCGGCCCGCCAGCTTCCCCGAACCATGACTTCTCCCCAGATCCTGTCGATATCTCTTCGCGTCAACGGATACGGTGTAGGGATGCCCGAGGTTCCCGTGGTTGTCCCCATGTAGTCCAGATCATCAATGGAGACCGGCATGATTTGTTCAAGCGCCTTCAGGATATCACCGCCGCAGGCCATCACGAGATTCCGCAGCGCTTCCTTATTGAAAAGCGATATTTTGTCCTTAAATTCCTCAAAGCCGGTCAGCTTCTCAGGATCCAGACCACTCTGGGCGAGCATGCGTGCATAAAACGGCGCCTTCGCTTTGAGGCGGCCAAGCATTATTTTCAGCTTGTTCAATTGAATTATTTTCATCTCCGGCGTATTCAGGAGAGGCTCAACTTCCATATTCCAATAGGGACGGTTTCGGTCCATTATTTTTTATCCTCCTTTTACTCTTGTCATTTAGCCTGCCTCAGCTCTTGTAAAAACGGGCCCAGGAAATTCCGCCCGCGTTTGTACAGCAAACGGCTGATCCATATGATCAGATCAGGCGAAAAACGATACAGCAGGGCAATAATCATCACATGGCTCCAGGGTGCAGGGATAATTCCTTTGTTTTTCAGTAACCCCTTGATTGCGGCCCTCGCCACGATGGCCGGGCTGACGCCTTTCGTTTCATAAAATTCTATTGCAGCAACCCTGTTTTCTTCTCCCTGCAGCCTGCCGTCTTTCATAACATTGGTTTTGATGACACCGGGACATAAGGCCGAGACGTTGATATGGTGCACGTTAAGCTCCATTCGCAAAATGCCGGCCAGATAGACGAGGGCTGTTTTTGTCATGCAATAGGGCGCCATGCCGGCCTGCGGGAAAAGTCCCGAGCCGCTTGCCGTGATCAGTATTTGTCCCCGTTGACGCTCAATCATGGACGGCAGGAAAAAGTGAATCAGATAGATTGCGCCCCATAGATTAATATCGATCACCCATTTCCATTCTTCCAGGGTCAGGGATTCGGTTTTCCCCCCATGGCCTATGCCGGCATTGGCGCAAAGAATATCCACATCCCCCACTTCCTTTTGCACTTTTTGCCGCAAAGCTTCGACATCGGAGACATTGGAATGATCCACTCTGTAAGCAAATGCCTTGATGCCGTTGTTTTTCAATTCGAGCATCATGCTGTCTAATCGATCCTGATTGATGTCTGTACCGATAATCGTGGCACCTCTTTGTCCCAGCTCTTTGGCCAAGGCGAGTCCTATTCCCGACCCCGCGCCGCTGATCAAAGCGGTTCTTCCTTTTATCTGTTTATTGTTTTCCATTGTCCAGAGCCTCCCGGTGATTGGCTTTTTTGTTTTTCATTTTCTTCCATCATCTCGACAAAAGCGTCGACGCGGGTGCGGATCTGCCCTTCGGCATAGGCACGCGGGTCATCCATATCGCAGTTTAAAATCAGAACGGGTATCTTCGCACTTTTCTCGATCGCTCTCTTAAGGTCCTGCAGGCCGGTCGATGAAGGACGACAGCTCAGATTGGCATGGAGAATGAGACCATCGATGCTGTATTCGTCTATTTTTTGCTCAAAATAGTTGATACGCTGTTCCAGGTCTAAAGTGTAAAAGTTGGAGATATTTTCTTTGGCCATCACGCGAAGTGTTTCATCAAAAGTAGATGTTTTCTCTCTCCGCATGGCCCCGGCATGGGTGTATGGCTCATAGACGACATGCGCGCCCTTTTTGGCCAGGTATTTATAAAAATCGATATTGTACCAGAGGGTGATGCCTTCCCACATCAAACGGTATTTCTCCGGCTTGCCGATTTTCCCCGAGGGGGCTTCATTGTAACGCTTCTTAATAGCCTTAAGAATTTTTCGATAATACGTTGCGGCGCCGTCAAGATCCCACATGCCGAATTGCGGGAACATGAGAGCCCGTTGAATTTCAAAATAATGCGGGGAAGGAAATCGTTTGCGAAACTCGTAGATCTCCAGATAAAGACCGCAGACTTCCTGGGATTTGGCAATGATGCTCATGAATTTTTCTTCGTTGAATGCAGTCCCGGTCACCTTCTCCAGAAATGTGATCAGATCATGCATTTGATCGACTTCGTAATCGAAATCGATGTGACGTTTGGCATCATCTGAACCCGCAACCGGGCTGGGAATATCCATCGCAAAATAAGGCCGGCCGTATTTGCGCGCTGTGTTTTCAAACCATTTCGCCTGTGTGTCGCAGACGCCATTGCTGGCTATATAGCAGTCCGCGACGGGGCAACCACCGAAATTGCACGGATATTTTTTGTCCATGCCGCCGACATTGACTTTCATGTAGCTGCATAGATCACGCGAGTACCCCATGCCTTCCGCATGTTCGATCAAGTGCTGCGTGACACCTGCCTGACCGCACATGCAGGCATAGGCTTCCGGGAATACCGGAAAAATGTCAAATGCCAGCAGGAACTCAGCGGGCATGCCTGCCGTAAAGGCTCCCAGTTTTTTCCCCGGCAAGCGGCTGAATTTCTCAGTCTTTTCCTGATAGTCCATAAAAAGCGCGGCAAGGCCAAGCGGAATCCCCTGCTGCAGGTTGTTTTTCGTCGCCTCCCAGAATACGCCCGGATTTTTGAATATAAAATTAAGCATAGACATGACGGCCCCCCTTTTGGTCGACTGTTTCCCTGAATGCTTCCAGGCGTGTCAGAAGCTGATGGTCGGCCGGCGTATAGTCCCTTTCGAAGTGCATAACTTTATAACCTTGATCCTTGATCGCGGCGACGCTCCAAACGGCATCCATCGCGTAAACTTCACAAAATTTCATGTTCTGTGACAAAACAGCAGCTATCTTTGTTTCATTCAGTGCTTTTAGCAAGTAGTCGAGGCGACTATCCGACGGCACCCGCGTTGCCGGTTGCGGTATTCGACAGGCATAGGTCACCAGCGCTTCCACCGGGTCACCCGTGTCCGGAATGGCTGCCGCAAAGTATCTTTCGCCCAGCGACAAATCATCCCGGACGACCCTGAAGCCCGCGCTATCGATCAGTTCCATGTATTCCACAAAAGTGACGTCCGAGCCGGTCAGAAGAACCGGGATCTTCCCCGCAGGAAACGGGCCGCGGCTTTCCCAATCCGCCAGCATCGTTTTCAGATCGTCAACAAGGAGGACCTTCGGTGTTTGCACGGCCCTGCGGGTCATTTCAAAATAATCACGGTTGGGAATATCTTTTTTCGCTCTCAATGACGCAAGCTGCCGCATCAAAGATTTTATCTGATTGGACAGCCTGATGGCATCTTTGAGTTCTTTTTCCCCGATTTTGATTGAGTAATGTTTGTTCAGTTTCTCGATGAAACGCAGGAGTTCTTTTCGATAAAAAGCCTGTGCCGTCTTATCGACTTTCATGGGCGTATTGACCCAGAAGAAAGGAGCTGTCTTAATATGAGCTTTCCAGACATCGAAGTGACGGTTGGTAGCGTCGCAGCCATGCGCAAAACCAATGCCGGCCCATTTTCCCGCGTTCTCCAAAGCTTCAGTCAAACACGCCCTGGTAAACGGGCAGAAATAAGGAAATAAATATTCATCTGCGGCAGCCGTTCCGTTATGGACGTTGCCGAGAATTTTCACGGGTGAAAAGCCCGCGGCTATGACAATTTCTTCGGGGAACTCGTGGCCGGTGTCAAAATAGGCAAACGCTTCCATGAATATTACTCCTTCCCTTTTTATAGGTTGCGGGCAAGAATGGCCGCTCCAATAGCGCCATTGACTTGTGCTGTTTCGGGAACCCGAATTTTAATTTTTAGTTTTTTTTCCAACGCGGTTTGAATGCCGATATTTTGAGCGACGCCGCCTGAAAGGACAACCGGTTCCGCTATGCTCGATCGACCGATCATGGACGTTAAACGGTTGGCAATAGACTCGTGGATCCCGGCGATAATGTTTTCACGAGATTCGCCTTTAGCGATGAGCGAAATCACTTCCGATTCAGCGAACACCGTGCACATACTGCTGATGACGGAAGATTTTCCCGCCCGAACGGAAAGCCTGCCAAAATCATCCAGATCAACTTCCATCGCTCTGGCCATCACTTCCAGAAACCTGCCCGTTCCGGCGGCGCATTTGTCATTCATCACAAAATCAGCCACGTTTCCGTCTTCGCCGATGCGGATAAATTTGCTGTCCTGTCCGCCGATGTCGATGACGGACCTTACGTTGTCCAGATAAAAACGAGCCCCTTCGGCATGGCATTTGATTTCGGTAACCGTTTTGTCCGCAATGCTGACGCTGCTGCGCCCATACCCCGTGGCGATAATCCGGTCCACCGACGATTCTTTCAGCTGCAGCCGATCCAGCATTCCTTTAAAAATGCTTCGCCAAGCCTTTTCGGCATTGTACCCGGTGAACGAAACACGCGCACCCAGCAGGCCGCTTGCGTCCATAACGGCAATTTTAGTTGTGATGGAACCGATGTCCAAACCTACTGTCAGCAAGAAAATGTCCTTAGTGTGAAAGAATCTACCGCATTCATTTTGGACCGGAGCTTTGGAAACGTTCGTCTAAGTCAACCGGCGAAGCCTGTTTCTACGAAACAATTGATGCAGACATTTCACGTTCTGTGCCATATAAATGTTTACAAGTATTCCAGAGGGTTATGTTTTTACCTTGTCAAAATCTGTTAAATTTGATAGGCATCATACTCATTTTCAGCAGAACTGTTTTATTTGACGGATTTCAAGAGATGATTATTGGATATGGCACTGGACGTCGTTAAATTGGTTGAACAATTTTCACTTCAGCTCATCACGCACAGTGATCCGGAACAGGCTTTGATCGCCATCTACCAATTCTTGAAAAAGCATTTCCCCGTAGATTTGGTGAACGCCGCCATTTATGACGCCCAGCGAGGCGTTTTCCACTACAGGCTCGGCATTACGGATGAGGGAGTGATGCTGGTTGATGAAAAAGTAAAACTGTCCACCGCTGCCCGAAACAGGGTGTTGGAAGAATTGAAAAGCCCTGTATTAAATATTGCCTGTACGAATCAGCATCCGGTTACAGCCGAAATATCAAAGCACTTTTCCACCATTGAATCCGCATCCTCGCTGTCCGCAACTAAAAAGATCGACGCATCCCATCACATCCTCATTGGACTTATTGCCTGGGGTGAAGGACTTTATAAAGAAAAACACGTTCAACTACTGGAGGGCCTTTTTGATGCCCTGACGGGTATCATTCAGAGCATCCTGCATCAGTTGGACATTCACAGTGAAAAAAATCGCCTGATCACGGAAAACCGGGATCTGCGTAAAAGGATACGACCCCGAATCATCGGGGAAGAAACAGGGCTCCGGGAAGTGATGTCTCAAATAAACCGAGTGGCCCCTCTTGATATTCCGGTGCTGCTCATGGGAGAAACAGGCGTTGGAAAGGAGATCATTGCGAACGCCATCCATCACCGCTCCAAGCGAGTTGCGCAGTCTTTTGTCAATATTAATTGCGGTGCCATCCCCGATACGCTGCTGGAGAGTGAGTTGTTCGGATATGAAAAAGGCGCCTTTACCGGCGCGGCGGAAACAAAGCACGGTTATTTCGAACAGGCTGACTGCGGCAGCATCTTTATGGATGAAATCGGCGAACTCTCCAGCATGGCCCAGGTTAAACTGCTGCGCTGTCTCCAAACCATGAAATTTCATCGTGTCGGAGGTAAACGTCCGATCTCCGTTGATGTTCGAGTCATTGCCGCAACCAACAGGGATCTTAAGACCCTGGCTGAGAATGGACAGTTCAGAAAGGATCTCTGGTATCGCCTCAATGTTTTTCCAATCTATATTCCTCCGCTCAGAGAGAGGAAACTTGATATTCCGGATTTGGCACTATATTTTGCCCGCATTAAATCCAATGAAATGAACCTTCCCCATGATTTCAGCTTTGCGCCGGAATCCATGGAACAGCTTCAGGACTATCATTGGCCCGGCAACATTCGGGAGCTTCAAAATGTTATTGAAAGAAAATTGATCATCAGCCAGGGAGAACCGCTTTCTTTTCATGAACTGACTGAGACCCGAATCAGGCCGTCGAAAGAAAAACCGTCCTCAACTTCAACCAGCTTTCCGACCATCGATGAGGCGATTGCACAACATATCCGGAAAGGTCTTCTGTTGACAAAAGGAAGAGTCGAAGGTGTTGGCGGTGCGGCTGCCTTATTAGGCGTAAATCCATCTACATTGCGGGGAAGGATGAGAAAATTGGGTATAAAAATCGACCACATGTTGTCATAATTTGAAAGGAAGATAGAATATTTATCAAAGTGGGGAGAGAAAGAATCTAATAAGAACAGGCCCTACTCCTGCTTAACATAAATCAGTTTATCCGTATCAAATCCCAGAGCCGCGGCCCTGGCTGCCAGGCGCTTTAAAATTGCCTCATCGATTTGCGGGCTGCGGGCCAGAATCCATAGATAAGATTTGTCGGGACCGCACACGAGTGCATGCGAGTAATGGAGTTGATCAAGCTCGATGATGACGTAAGACCCGTAAAACGGTCCGAAAAAAGATACTTTCAGATACCCCTGATCCGGCCTGTTCACAAAATACGCCTTGCCCTCGGCTTGCTTCCATCGTTTTTCTGCTCCCAAATAGCCCCGGTTGAGAACTCGGATTCCGCCATCCGGCCGCGGGCTGTACTCGGCAGTCACGGACGTCAGCCCCCTCTCAAAAGAATGATCCAGTCGGGCTATTTCATACCACTTGCCCAGGTATCTCTCTATTACAAAATTGTCGACCGGCCGCACACCTTCGGGAATTCCCGCACATCCAAAAACGAGCAGTGCCAAAAGCATAAATATCTTTTTCATATACGGCAGCCCCCAAACATAATTTTTTTCTGCGCCCGGTGGGCGTGTTTATGTGAAAAATAATCACCCGGCAGATACGCCGCTCTTTACAAACTGCCAAGAAAGTCTTAAGTTACATAAATTGAAGGTAAAATCAAAGGAGGAAACATGAAACTCAGTGAATATTTTGACAAAGCGGATGGGTTTGGCGTTCTTTCCACCGCGGATCAAGGCGGAAAAGTTGATGCGGCCATCTACGGACGACCGCACTTTATGGACGATGAAACGGTTGCTTTCATTGCCGCAGACAAACTGACTCACGCTAATCTGCAAGTCAACCCGCACGCCGTTTATATCTTCAAAGAAGCAGGACATTATGAAGGCCGCAGGCTTTATATTACGAAGTTGCGCGAAGAAAAAGACAGCCCGTTGATTGATGAAATCCGCCGCAAGAAGTATCCCGAAGTGGAAGGAAAATACAAGAACGGTTCTAAGTTCCTCATCTATTTTCACTTGGATAAAGTGCTGCCGTTAATCGGCGGCGGCGAATAGCACAACAGCAGGGATCTGTGATCTGCAGGTCCAGTATGTTGCACCTGTAAATCACCTCACCCCGGAGAGGCTAAGATCATGAAAATTTTCATGACGGGCGGCACAGGCTTTGTTGGAACTCATCTGGCCGAACGATTCACGAAAGAGGGCCATGATGTTACCATCCTCACTCCGGCGCTCACCGGCATGGAATTAAAAATACCGAGGATCACCTACCTCGTCGGAAATCCGACAATCCAAGGAAATTGGCAGGATGCCGTTTCAAATCATAGCGTCATCATCAATCTGGCCGGAGCTTCCATTTTCAGCCGTTGGACAACCGCACAAAAAAAGATTCTGCGTTCCAGCCGGATGGACACCACGCGGCATCTGGTCGAAGCCCTCCCGCAGGACGCCCGGCATATAACTTTTTTCAGCACGTCTGCCGTGGGTTATTACGGATTTCATGACGACGAGGAACTTACCGAATCCTCGCCTTCGGGTGATGATTTTCTGGCCCAGTTGGCCAGGGACTGGGAAGTTGAAGCGCTGCGCGCGCAGGCAAAAGGTGCGCGCGTGGTTACCACCCGCTTCGGAATCGTGCTGGGCAAGCAAGGCGGCGCCCTGGGACAAATGCTTCCACTTTTCAAATATTTCCTGGGCGGGCCGCTGGGCAGCGGGCGGCAGTGGTTTTCCTGGGTGCACATGAAGGATCTCGCGAGCGCATTTATCTTCCTGCTTCAGCATCAAGAAATATCCGGTCCGATAAATGTGTGTTCACCTCACCCGGTTCGCAACAAGGAACTGGGGCATGCAATCGGGAACATCCTGCACCGGCCCTCATTTCTACCCGCGCCCGGCTTCATGATCAAACTGATTCTCGGTGAATTCGGCTCCGTTCTGCTCAAAGGCCAGCGGGTCATCCCGCGCCGTCTGCTCGATTCGGGATTCCATTTTCAGCATCCGGAAATTGGAGATGCGATTCAAAACATCCTCACAGAATAAACACCCGCCGCCTGAATGCGACGCGTCCGAAGACCTACAAAACAAGACCTACAAAACCATTGACATCCGGAATCAAGATTCCTATACTCCCCGCCGTGTTCGAGTAATTTCACAAATATTCAAGGAGATATCTTCATGAAAAATCGACGCCGATTTGTTCTGGCAACAGCATTCATCATCCTCATTATTCCTTTCATATGCACCCCTCCGGCTAAAGCCGCCTATCCGGAAAGACCGATCACCCTTCTGGTCGGTTTCGTTCCCGGCGGCAGCATGGATTTAAGCGCCCGCGCTCTGGCCAAATCGGCGGAAAAAATTCTGGGGCAATCGGTCATCATCGAAAACAAACCCGGCGGAACGGGAACGGTGGCACTGGCTGCCCTGCTTTCCCAGAAGCATGACGGCTATACGCTCTGCGGCACCCCCAGTTCGGTTTTGATTCGCGTCAGCCAGCAGCAACAGGTGCCGTTCAAACCTTTCACCAGCTTCAAACCCGTCATCGGTTTTACCGAGCCGCAACTGGGCATTGTCGTTAAGAGCGATGCGCCGTGGAAAACGCTCAAAGATCTGGCGGCGGACGCCGCAAAGCATCCGGGCAAATTCAAATATGCCACAACCGGTGTGGGCAGCACGACGCACGCCGCCGTGGAGGAAATCGCCGCAAAAGACAGGCTGCAGCTGATTCATGTGCCTTACAAAGGCAGCATGGAGGCGCTCACCGCACTTTTGGGCGGCCATGTGGAATTTGCCTCGCTGACCTCAGAACTGGTCCCGGCAGTAAAAGCAGGTCAGGCAAGGCTCCTGACCGTGATCAGTGAAAAGCGATCGCCCAAATATCCCGCTGTTCCCACGATGAAAGAACTGGGCTACGACTTCGCCAATGACGCGGTTTTTGCCATTGTCGCCCCGTCGGATATCGACCCGGTCATCGCCAAAAAACTGGAAGATGCCTTTGCCGCAGCTGCCAAAAGCAAAGACTATCTGGAAACACTCGACAAGATCAACATGATTCCCGTTTATTATGACGGCAAAGCGTTTGACATTTTTTTAAGGACGCACTGGAAAATCATCAACAGGCGCCTGATCGCAAACGGCGACATCAAAGAAGCGGCGACAAAGCCGGAGTAGTTGAACGGTTTGACGGCAGCATAGCAAAGGATTGTCGACATGGATCAACGCAACACCATCAGCAGCATCGTTTTCTTTCTGTTGGCTGCTTTTGTCCTGATCACATCGCTTGGTCTGGGCATTGGATCGCTCCATAATCCTCAAACCGGTTTTATGCCTTTCTGGGCAAGCCTGCTGATCTTTGTATTCAGCCTGACTTTATTCGTTCTGACATATTTAAATCGATCGATTGCGGTGCGCTGGGCGGATTTATGGCGGCATGTCCGCTGGCAAAAAAATGTTCTGGCTGCAGCTGCCCTGAGCCTCTATGTCCTGGTTTTGCCCTCCGCAGGCTATCTGATTGCGACAACCATTCTGATGTTTGCTTTGTTTCAACTGGGTTCCATGAAAATCCGGACGGCCGCCCTCGCCTCCTTCCTGTCGGTTGTTTTGAGCTACGGGCTATTTTCCTTCCTGCTGAAAACACCCCTGCCCCGGGGGATTTTAGGTTTTTAAGCTTATGACTGGTGGAGTTTATTTTTGGACGCGCTAAACGGATTATTCTACGGCCTTTCCGTAGCATTTGAGCTTCACAACTTATTTCTTTTGTTCGCGGGCTGTCTGCTGGGAACTCTCGTCGGTGTTTTGCCGGGATTGGGACCGGTCGGCGCAATCTCTATTTTGCTGCCACTGACATTTCAACTGCCGCCGGCGGGCGCGATCATCATGCTGGCCGGAATCTACAACGGAGCCATGTACGGTGGCTCAACCACCTCCATTCTGATCAATGTGCCGGGAGAGGCGGCATCTGTTGTCACCTGCCTGGACGGCTACGCGATGGCGCGTCAGGGACAGGCGGGGCAGGCCCTGGGTATTGCCGTTTTCGGCTCGTTTATCGCCGGAACCGTGGGACTGATCGGCCTGCAACTCGTTGCCGGGCCGCTCTCAACACTTGCTTTAAAATTCGGACCGCCGGAATACTTTGCCATCATCCTGCTGGGGTTCACGTTTATCGTTTATCTCGCGCAACGTTCGATCATCAAGGCCGTGCTCATGGCGCTGATTGGCGTCACGCTCAGTCTCGTCGGACTCGATCCTATTTCATCGCAGCAGCGGTTCACTTTCGGGAATATCCATTTGTTTGAAGGGCTCAGTGTTGTACCGCTGGCGATTGGATTGTTCGGCCTCGCGGAGGTGTTTGTCAATCTGGAAAAAACCGCGTCGGCCAAAATTCTCAATGTCAAAATAAAAAATATGTTTCCCCGCAAAAGCCAATGGCTACAGGCCCGATGGGCCATCGTGCGTGGCACGCTGATCGGTTTTTTTGTGGGCATCCTGCCGGGCGGCGGGCCTGTGCTGTCCACGTTTATTGCCTACGGCGTGGAAAGGAGAGTGTCGAAGCATCCCGAAAAATTCGGCCAGGGAGCCATTGAAGGCGTGGCCGCGCCCGAGTCCGCCAACAACGCTGCGGCATCCACTTCGTTCATTCCGCTGATGACATTGGGCATTCCGCCCAACGTCGTACTTGCTGTCCTGTTCGGGGCATTTATGATTCACGGCGTGACACCGGGACCGCTGATGATGACACAACATCCGGAAATATTCTGGGGCGTCATCGCCAGCATGTATCTGGGCAACGTCATTTTGCTGATTTTGAATCTGCCTCTGATTCCGCTGTGGGTTCAGGTGCTGCGGATACCGGACAAAATTCTCTATCCGCTGATTGTTCTTTTTTGTCTGGTCGGCGCTTACAGCATCAACAACAGCGTCTTTGACATCGGTGTGATGCTTTGCTTCGGTGTCTCAGGCTATCTGTTGAAAAAATTCGATTTTGAGGCCGCCCCGCTCATCCTGGGTTTTGTTCTCGGCCCTATGTTTGAAGTCAACCTCAGGAGATCGCTTTTGATGTCGCAGGGCAGCTTATCTATCTTTATCGAAAGACCAATCTCGGTTGTTGCGCTAATCATTTGTTTGATTTTAATCGTCCTGCCCATCTATCGAACAATCCGGGAAAAACAAACTTTGAAAAGGTAAAAACCGACTGGCAGCCTGACCATTTACCGGAGCGCTTTTTTAATATCTCTTGTGTAATTGGATACGATTTTTACCAGCTCACTGTTCTTCCGATTTTCATCAATCAGCTTGACCACTGCGCTGCCGATGACGATGCCGTCGGCGATGGCTCCGATTTCTTTGGCCTGGGCTGCATTAGAGATGCCGAAGCCCACGGCTACCGGCATTTTGGTGAGCTTGCGGATTTTTGCAACTTCGCGCGAGATATCTTCGATTTTGGGCGCGGCAGTGCCGGTCACGCCGGTAATGGAAATGCAGTAGAGAAATCCCGTGGCGCTTTGGACGATTCTTTTCAGCCGGTCTTTCCCGGTCGTGGGCGCAACAAGTGAAATGAAATCCAATCCGGCGGCATCCGAATAAACTCTCAATTCATCGGCTTCTTCCGGTGGCAGGTCAACAACCAGCACGCCGTCGACACCGGCATTTTGTGCGGCCTGGGCGAATTTTTCCGTGCCGTAGGCAAAGATCGGATTGAAGTAGCCGAAAAGGACAATAGGGATTTGTGATGTTTGGCGAATATCAGCGACTAACTCCAGCACGCCTTCCAGTGTGGTTCCTGTTTTGAGCGCGCGTTGGGAGGCGGCCTGGATGACGGGACCGTCGGCTGTCGGATCGGAAAACGGAACTCCGATTTCCAGAACGTCCACGCCTGCTTTCTCCAGGCCAATGATCAGTTCCTTCGTAACGTTAAGTGAAGGATCACCCGCCGTTAAATAAACAATCAGCGCCTTTTCGTTTTTCGCGCGCAAAGATTTAAACGTGTCTCCAATTCGTCCCATCATTTCCTCATTTCTCTACAGGGTTTCTATAATCGTCTGTGCGTCTTTGTCGCCGCGTCCGGACAGGCACACCACCAGAATCTTATTTTTCTTCAGCTTCGGCGCGATTTTCATGGCGTGGGCAATCGCGTGCGCACTCTCCAACGCGGGAATGATACCTTCCTGACGCGATAGGAAAGAAAATGCCTCAACAGCTTCGTCATCGGTAACGGTCACGTAAGTTGCGCGTTTGGTTGCGGCAAAATAAGCGTGTTCCGGACCCACACCGGGGTAATCCAGTCCCGCCGCAATGGAATAGGCATCGCGCACCTGGCCATGCTCGTCCTGTAAGAGATATGTTTTATTGCCGTGCAGAACACCGACTTTCCCGCCGTTGATGCTGGCGGAGTGCTCGGTTGTATTCATGCCGTGACCGGCTGCTTCCACACCAAACATAAATACGGCCTTTTCGTTGCGAAACGCATAAAAGGTGCCCATCGCATTCGACCCCCCGCCGACACAGGCCACCAGCACATCCGGATTTCGGCCTTCCATTTTCCGCATCTGCTTTTTAATCTCTATGCCAATAACGGACTGAAAGTTTCGCACCATCATGGGATAGGGGTGCGGCCCGGCAGTCGTCCCGATAATATAGAAAGTATCGCGAACACTCCCCACCCAGTAGCGCATGGCTTCGTTCATCGCATCTTTGAGCGTGGCCGTACCGCTTTTCACAGGTATAACTTCCGCACCGAGAATTTTCATCCGGAAAACATTGGGCGCCTGGCGACGGATGTCTTCCTCCCCCATAAAGATTTTGCATTCCATGCCGAAAAGCGCCGCAACGGTGGCGGTGGCCACGCCATGCTGCCCCGCACCGGTTTCGGCAATGACTTTCTTTTTGCCCATTCGGCGGGCCAGAAGAGCCTGTCCCAGCGTATTGTTAATTTTATGCGAGCCGGTATGATTCAGATCTTCACGCTTGAGATAAATCTTTGCGCCACCCAGTGCTTTGGTCATCCTTTGTGCAAAGTAAAGTGGCGTGGGACGGCCCGCGTATTCACGCTGATACCAGTCAAATTCTCTGGCAAAAGCTTTATTTTTTTTTGCTTTGCCATAGGCTTCTTCGAGTTCCAAAAGCGCAGGCATCAGCGTTTCGGCGGCATAACGGCCGCCAAAGATGTCAAAATGTCCGTTTTTATCCGGTAGTGTCTTCATGTTGTTTCCCTTCGCGCAAATATTTGCGGCGCCTTGCCGCCGGGTGCGCAGGCTTTGATCATTTGCATCATCCGCTCGATTTTCGCGGAATCTTTTTGGCCGGGTGACGACTCTACACCGCTGTTGATATCCAGAGCAGCCGGGTTTACAACCCGTATCGCCTCAAGAATATTTTCCTCTCTTAATCCGCCGGAAAGAATCAGCGGTTGCGATAATCGACTGGCCATTTCCCAGTTGGCTGTCTTCCCCGTACCGCCGTAAAGACCGGCATGACGGCTGTCCACTAAAATGGCGGCGACATCAAAAGATGCAGCCCTTTTTGCATCCTCTTTTGTTTTCAGTTCCAGCACCTTGATGACGAGACGGCTCTGAAATTGATGGCAATATTCGGGGGATTCATCCCCATGCAGTTGCAGCATGTCGAGACAGCAATCTTCAAAAATACGTTTTACTGTCTGCTCTTTTTCATTGACGAAGACGCCAACTTTTATCAGATGCAAAGGCAGGCGGTCAATGATTTCTCTTGCCTTCTGCGGCTCGATATAGCGCGGGGACGGCGGATAGAAAATGAATCCCACCGCGTCCGCACCGTTTCCTGCGGCGCAAAGCGCGTCTTCCAGATTTGTGATGCCGCAGATTTTTACCGGAATCATGGCTGATCTTCTCCCATAAACAGTCGCAACTTTTTACCGATATCGGGCGCTGTTACCAGTCCCTCACCTATCAGAAAGGCGTGAATACCCGATTTCATCAGATATTCGATATCGGCCCGGTCTTTAATGGCGCTTTCCGCTACGACCACGCAACCGGCCGGAATTTGTGTTTTGAGATCACGGCTGGTAGCGAGGTCCGTGACAAATGTATCGAGGTTACGGTTGTTGATGCCAATGATCCCGGCGTCCGCGGCCAGCGCCACATACAGTTCTTCCTGCGTGTGCACCTCCACCAGCGGACTCAACCCCAGTTCTTCGGAAAGAGCGATGAATTCGGAAAGCTTTGGTCCCAGAATCCGGACAATCAGCAAAATGGCATCCGCGCCGATGGCCCGGGTTTCATAAACCTGAAGCGGATCAATAATGAAATCCTTGCGCAAAACCGGAATCCCAACGTTGCCTTTGATTTGCATCAAATTATCTTTATGACCCAGAAAATATTTTTCATCCGTGAGTACGGAAATCGCGGAAGAGCCGTTTTGTTCGTATGTCCTTGCTATCGAAAGCGGATCGAAATCTTTGACAAGCCTGCCGCGCGAAGGCGAAGCGCATTTCACCTCGGCGATGACAGAACAGGGTTTGCCGCTGATGGCCGCCCGGAAATCGATGCAGGAAGGAAGGCTGGCGACGACGCTTTTCAACTTAGATATCGTCGTGGTATTTTTAAGCAGAGCCACTTCCTCTTTTTTAGTTTCAATAATCTTATCGAGAATCATATTGATATCAACTATTGCTCATTTCAATCAATGCCTGCAATTTCTTCACGGCCGCGCCGCTGTCGATGCAGTCGGCGGCCACTTGAATACCTTCCTTGACGTCCGCTGCTTTTTCTCCGGCCACAATGGCGAGCGCGGCATTCATCAGCACGACGTCCCGGCACGCACCGGGTTTGCCCGATAAAACGTCTTTTGTAATCTGGGCGTTGGCCGCCGGATCACCCCCGCGAATCGCATCCAGCGAATACGTTGTCCCGACATAATCCTTCGGGTGGATGTTATATGTCCGGATGATGCCGTCTTTGAGTTCCGCCACGCGGGTTTCGCCGGTGATCGTTACTTCATCCAGCCCGTCCGAACCATGTACAATAAATGCCCGCTTTGTGCCCATGTTTTTCAAAACGTCGGCAAACATCTCGGTGAGTTTCGGATCATAGACGCCCAGAAGCTGAGCGGTGGCGCCTGCGGGATTCGTGAGCGGGCCCAGCATGTTGAAGATGGTGCGGATGCCGATTTCGCGGCGCGGGCCGATGGCGTATTTCATCGCGCCATGCAGTTTGGGCGCAAACAGAAATCCGATGCCGATCTGCTGAATGCATTCTTCGACAATTTCCTGATCGACGCTGATATTTACGCCCAGAGCTTCGAGCACATCGGCGCTTCCACAGCCGCTGGAGACAGCCCGGTTGCCGTGCTTGGCGACAATAATTCCCGCCGCCGCCACGACAAACGCCGTCGTCGTCGAAATATTGAAGGTATTGAGCTTGTCACCGCCCGTGCCGCAGGTATCGACGATAGTCGTCGCACAGGCATTCACGCGCGTGGCTTTCTGGCGCATGATGCGCGCCGCCCCAGTCACTTCTTCCACGGTTTCACCCTTCATCCTGAGCGCGGTGATAAACGCGCCGATTTGCGCGGGCGTCGCCTCGCCTCCCATAATTTCTTCCATCGCCGCCATCATTTCCGCTTCCGGCAGATCTATTTTTCTCACAACCTTGTCAATCGCTTCCTTGATCATGATCAACGCTCCTTTCGACCGATATGCTTTAGAAAGTTCCGTAATATTCTCTTGCCCTGCGGAGTGAGCACAGATTCGGGATGAAACTGAATGCCCTCCACCGGATAGTCCTTATGACGCAATCCCATGATTTCACCTTCTGCCGTCCGGGCGCTTACTTCCAGACAGACAGGCAGCGTTTCAGGCCGTACAACCAGAGAGTGATACCGCCCGGCGGTGAAAGGATTGGGCAACCCCGCAAATATCGTTTTGCCGTCATGCTCAACGGGCGATACTTTCCCGTGCATGATCCGTTCGGCCCGGACAACCTCGCCGCCGAAAGCATAGCCGATAGATTGATGCCCCAGGCAGATGCCCAGAATCGGCAGAGTTTTATGAAACTCGTGTACAACATCCACCGTAATGCCCGCCTCGCGGGGCGAACAGGGACCGGGTGACAGAAAGATCGCCTGCGGTTTGAGTTTGCGAATTTCGTCCAGCGTGATTTTATCATTGCGGAAAACCTGGACATCCTCACCCATCTGTCCCAGGTATTGGACAATGTTAAATGTAAATGAGTCGTAATTGTCGATCATCAATATCATAAGATGCTCCTAGTTTCCATTCTCGAGGACAAACCCGCCGGCAGCAAGTTTGACGGCCATCTGCATGCCCCGCGCCTTGTTGAGTGTTTCCTGGTACTCCGATTCGGGCTGGGAATCATAGACAATGCCGGCGCCGGCCTGAACATAAATCCGGCCGTCTTTGATGACCATCGTGCGAATCGTAATGCACAAATCCATGTTACCGCTGAAACTGAAATAACCTACCGCGCCGCCATATGCGCCGCGCCGCACGGACTCCAGTTCGTCGATAATCTGCATGGCGCGAACCTTGGGGGCGCCGGTGAGCGTCCCCGCCGGAAACGTCGCCGCCAGCACGTCAAAAGCGTCCTTACCTTTGGCCAGTTGCGCGCGCACGTTGGAGACCAGATGCATGACGTGGGAATATTTTTCCACCACCATATACTGATTCACCTGTACAGATCCGGTTTCGGCGATGCGTCCCAGATCGTTTCGCCCCAGGTCCACCAGCATCACATGCTCTGCGCGTTCCTTTTCATCGGAGAGCAGCTCGTCGGCTAAAGCCCTGTCTTCCTGTTCGGTCTTCCCGCGCTTGCGCGTACCGGCAATCGGCCGCAGCTCTACATCATTTTGTTCCAGACGAACCATAACTTCGGGAGATGATCCGATCATGGTCAGATCGTCGAGTTTGAGGAAAAACAAATACGGAGAGGGGTTGACATAACGAAGCGCCCGGTAAAGATCAACAGGATCGGCGGGGCATGGCGTCGAAAACCGCTGCGAGAGCACCACCTGAATAATATCTCCCGCTGCAATATAGTCCTTGGCTTTCTCCACGATAGCCTTGTACTCGTCGGGTGTCCTATTGGATTCAAAAACCACGGCGTTTGTTTGCGGCACGGGCGATGGCGATCCAGCCGGAGCGGACAGAAGATTGATCATGTCATCAATCTTCCGGCAGGCCGCCGCGTAAGCTTCTTCGGGTGAATCCGTATCTTCAGTATAGGCGCAGGCCACCACCTTGATCGTGTGGCGGGTGTTGTCAAAAATCACAAGAGAATCACTCACGACAAAGACGGATTCATCCAGATTCAAATCATCAGGAGGCGAGTCGGGAAGTTTTTCAAAATAACGCACTATGTCATACCCCAGGTAGCCGACCGCTCCTCCGAAAAAACGCGGCAGTCCGGGCGTGGCAACGGGCTTATATCGACTGAGCAAATCACGAAGCGCGTTTAGAGGCTCGCCTTTATGCTCCCGTTTGGAAACCCTTCCTTTTTCTTCAATGATCACATTGGGGCCGCGGACTTTGAACACAACACCCGCATCCGTCCCGATAAAGGAATAACGCCCCCACTTTTCACCGCCCTCGACGCTTTCCAGCAGATAGACATGATCCTTGTGCTGCAACTTTCTTAAAACGGAAACCGGCGTTTCGATGTCGGCCAGGATTTCCCGATACACGGGAATCAGGTTTCCCCTTCGGGCAAATGATTCAAATTCGGCAAATTTGGGCTGGTACATAATAAACTCCTTAAAATACAAAAGGCCGTGAGTTTCATCACGGCCTTTCGGTTGATACAAACAAAAAAGCCGTGGAGTCCTGAGAGGGTCTCCACGGCTTTGACTTTTATTTAAAAGATCAGCGGCGGATTATCCTCTCTGTGAGGTTCCACCACCACCAATTATTCAGATTCAACATTTTGACTAACTTTTGCATAAAGCACTTTCAACTGACGAAATTTTGGGTTCCTATAGCAGTATGATTTTTTTCTGTCAATAATTTATTTTTTATTGTCAGAGGTCTCCGATTTCTCAATCGGCAAGATCGCTTCATTGACCGGTTGAACCTCTGTGGCTTCCGTCCTGATTTCCGATGAAGCACAAGGCGCTTGGACTTGTTTCACTACGGTTGCAAGAGTTTCCTGCGTATCCGTCACTTGTGCAGTCACTGCCGGTTCCATCTCGGTAATCCAAAGTGAGTGGCGATGACGGGCGTAATCCAGACGCACTTTGCCAGTGAAAATCCCGCGTACCATCGGCCGGTTGGGTTTGAGCGCAATGGCCGCCATGTGCGCCAGAAAAGCCAGAAAAAAGAAAACGAAAGAGATATTGTGAATCCACGTCGCCCACAAAAGAACCATATGCGACATATCCGGCGCGTAGATGTTCTTGTAGGTTTTGACCAGACCCGAAAGGATCAGCATCAAAATAATAAAGGCCATGCCCACGTAAGCCAGGCGCTGCTCCGGCAGATATTTATGCATCGGCGGCTCCTGGCCCAAACCGATGAAGCTTTGAATAACCGCCACCGATTGCCTCAAATCGCCTTTTTTCGGGATCATGCCTTTTTCGCCGCTCAGACCGTGATAAACCAGATGAAAAAGCCCGGCCATTGTGAAAACAAAAGCAGCCGCGTAGTGCAAATACAGCGATGTAATAAAGTCCGCCGACCATCCTAATCCCGGCACGGTGATAATGTAGTAGCGTTTGGCGACCGGCAATTCAAAAATACCTGTAAAAAACAGGATGAGTCCGGAGATGGCAATCGCCCAGTGTTCAATCAACTCCAGCCTGCTGTGACGAACGACTAAATTTTTATCAGCAAGAATCATTTCAGCCATTGTCTTTCCCCTCCTTCTTCACCTGTTCTTTACGGCGGGACAGCCAGCCCAGAGCGCCCGCGGCGACCATGCCTAAAACAGGCGCAGCCAGAACCGCTTTACCCAGAGGATCGGTTGCGGCCATGCGCCGCAAGACATCCGGCTTCATATCCGGTTGTCCCGGTTTTTTCTCCATCGTTTGAGTGATCTTTTCAAAGGATACGGGCGAAACATAAAGCGTGGACGTACCACCGTTTTCGTTTTTACCGTAAAGGTATCCGTTCATCGCGCGGGCGCGATCAGCGGCAATTTTTTCAATTTCCTGTCGGGGCCCAATCAGCATGGCCCCTCTAGGGCAAGCCTCGACGCAGCCGGGCAGTTTCCTTTCCTTAAGCCTTTCATTGCACAGATCGCATTTATACATGACGCCATTGCCCATGAAACCCGGCAGAACATGCAGGTAGATGCCGACACCGGACTGGCGCTGGGGAATTTCCCAGGGACAGACATCCTTGCATTTCGCGCCGCCAAAACACTTATCCTGATCAATCACGACTGCGCCGTTTTTTTCCTTGTGATTGGCGGAAAACGGGCAGATCGTCGCACAGGCGGGATTATCACAGTGCATGCAGCGCCGTGGAACGAAAACGGTTTTGCCATCGACTTGCGCTTGATGAACATAAATGAAATTATACGGTGTCAGCCTCTTGAAAACCTCTTGCTTCTTCGACCAGTCTTCAATGGTTTTGCGCGGCCAGGGCTCGGGGATATCCGCGACGACCTGTGGAATTTTATCCTTATTGATGGCTTTGCAAGCGCCGACGCAGGCAGGAACTTGTCGATCAACACAACCGTCGCACAAACTCAAATCAATGAGGGTGGATAATTGTTTATCCGTTGCAGCCTGAGCAACCTTGGGCAGATTCACACCGGCCAGAGCGGCAGCGCCTGCGCCGATCTTTAAAAACGACCGGCGGCTGACATTAAATTCCCCATCTTTCTTCATGTTACGCCTCCCTGATCCTGTTTATGACAAGTCAATGAACCGGGACAGTGCGGCCTGAAAATCGCCCCGATCTTTTATGCTGTTTCCGGCCGACTCTTTCATGCACGTTTCCATATGGGCGGAAATGATGGCGGCCCCTGTTTTTTTCATGGCGGATGTTGCCGCGGATACCTGAGTCAACACATCAACGCAGGGAGCGCCATTTTCAATTAAACGCTGAAGCCCCCGCACCTGACCTTCAATCCGTTTTAAACGGGCGATGATTTTTTTCTTTTCCGAATCCATTACGATACCCCTGGGGGGTATAATAGCAGTCATTCTTTTTTTGTCAAGTATTTTTAACTGATTATTTAACCCAATTAATTTCGCTCAGTTGCGCCATTTCCTGAGGCAGAGAAAAGATGAATTCGATATACCCCATGAACGTTCCGCCTTCATACCAGGGTGATTGATAGAGCATGGATTTGACGCCGTTTTTTTCGACGGTGTAGGCATTAGGCTGCTTTGTTTCAAGAAGTTCCCGTATTTTCTTTTGCGCGCCTTCGGGGTGGCACGGCATCATATTCTTGCCGATCAAATCGCGGCCACCGGACTTTTTAAAAATAAGAGCGGCGCGGTCATTCATGGAAAGAATGACGCCTTTTGTATCGCAGACCATGATGCTTACCGGGAGTTCATCCAGCCAATTTGTTTGCATACTTCATATCATCCTTCTTTTTTTATTTCTTGGTACGTTTACCGTAAGGGCAAACAGAAACGCAGATTCCGCAAATGTGCACTTTTTTGTCAAGTCTTTCCAGAGATAATTTTCCACAAGCGTCACGGCATTTGAAAGCATCGTAAAATTCATCACGGTCAATCGTATCATTCCAGAGCTTACCATTTGCGGCCTGCCCCGGACAGGATTCCACACAAATATCGCACTGGCCGCACTGGCTTTCAGTAATTGGAATACCCAGCATATCAAATTTGTGATTCGTGAGCACCGTCGCCAGACGGATGCGCGGCCCGAATTTTTCCGACACCAGCAAATCCGTCTTGCCGATCCAGCCCAGTCCCGCGCGGGTGGCAGCCATTTTGTGTGAAAAATTCACGCGCAGGGTTTTCTTAAAATCCTCGTTAATGTCGCTTTCCTGCACAGTGGATTTGAGCTGCATGCAGGGAATGCCGTTTTGTTCCAGAAGCCGGGATATTTTCGCCGTGATCAAATTGAGCTCGTCATTGGTTGATCTGTAAAGCTCATAATAAACCAGTGTCGGGCCGTCTTCAATTCCATCAATGATCACATCATCCAGCCTTTTCCCGATCACGACGGCATAACGATAAGGATGGTTATCTTTAATGAGATCACCCATGTCGGCAAACCCGATCACATAGTCACCCTGATTGGGCAGGATATTCATGATTTCGTTTTGCATCAGCGTCCTCCCGGCAATTGTTTTATGGCCCTTTTCTCAAAAGGCTAAATTACATGCGTGTAATACAGAACATCATGATCAATGATTTCTTTAATCGCCCCTTCTCTTTTGAGTTCCTGCAAATAAACATACGTCTCATTGAGGGCCATGAATTTTTCCCAATCGTCCCAGTTGTCGGCTACCGCACCGATGACTTCACCGCAGATCGTGAAAGTTGTTTTGGGCTCGGCACTTATAGTTTTTAAAAGCGCTTCTTTCTTCAAGGCATGATGCGTGCGGATTTCGCGCATCCGTTCTTCAATACAAGATAAGGAATTGCCGTGTCCCGGGTGAATCGTCGCAACGGGCAGCTTCTCAATGACGCCCAGCGATTCCAGGTAGCTTTTGAGCGGCTGAAATGCTTCATCATAAATATTGGGGCTGAGAGAGGGTGCGATGTAAGGCAGAATGTGATCGCCGGCCAGAAGCAGACCCTCATCGCGAAAGAAAAAGCAGACATGCCCTGCGGCATGCCCCGGTGTGAAGACAACTTCAAATTCCCGCCCGCCGAATCGAATCACCTGATTTTCGCGAAGATACGCGTGCATCTCAAAGGGCTGCATGCGGCTGCGCATGTCTTCAATTTCCTCGACGACGGCTTCGACATCGCGGGCGGACATACCGTGTTTGGCATAAAAGAGCCGGGCCTGCGCAATCAGATAGTCCCCCTGCTGAAAATGCAGATGAACCTGATGGGCAATCTCCGACAGATGAATCCGCGCGTTTGATTTCTCCTGAATCGTTCCGGCCATGCCGCAGTGATCGGTATGCACATGCGTGAGATAAATATCGCAGATGCAATCGACGGAAAGGCCTATGCTTTGCAAATCCGCTTCCAGCTTTTCAAATGAGCCGGGCAGAATCATGCCCGTATCAAAAAGAACAACGTCGCGCCCGTCAACCAGCGCATAGGCATGGACATGACGCAGGCGAAAAGGCATGGGCAAGGTGATGCGGTATAAGTTACCGGAAATTTCAGTGATCATAATGTATTGGATAAAAGCCTTTCTCGATTTTCAAGGATGTTTATAGGCGCCACACTTCAATCAGGTAGGCAACAATCATGGCGACACCTGTAAGGCTGTGCACCTTGATCATCGCCAGATTGGCCGGGGCCATCGCCAGCGGATCATGGAGGTGACGCCTCATGACAACAAAAGACTTAACGGCAAAGGGCAGGCTGATGAGACCCAGAAGAATGAAGGGTGACAACGCCTGGGCCAGCGCGGCTGCAATCAGAACCGCATAAGCCATCGCCAGACCGATCCCATAAAGGACAGCGCCTGTTTTCCTGCCGAAGCGGGCGACCAGATTCCATTTACCGCCTGCCGTATCCGCTTCGTAATCCGGAATTTCATTGATGAGAATCATCGACCACATCATCAAGCCGGGCACCAGTGACGCAATCAGCGGCTCCAAAGCGAATGTCTGTGTTTGAACATAATAGGAGCCCATCACAATAACCGGCCCGAAATTAACCAAAAGCCCCAGCTCACCAAAACCCCGGTATCCGTAACGGACGGGGGGCGTTGTATAACAGATGGATGAGGCCATACCGAAAAGCCCCAATAGCAAAACGGGCCAGCCGCAGGCATACGTCAGATACGCACCGATTGCGGCAGTGATTGCGAAAAACAAGGCAGCCACTTTCAGCATGTCGGTATCTTTGAGCAGCCCTTCCGGCAAGACGCCGCTGCCGCCGGTGAAAAAATTCTTTTCATCCCCCTTTTTCAAATCCACGGCATGGCGGAAATCGAGCACATCGTCCACCAGATTGAGGCCGAAATGATTGAGGGTCACACCCAGCAAAACCAGCACGAAATGGAACCCATGAAGCGGATAGCCCAGGGCCCAGGCAATTACACCGCCAAGTAAAGCCGGTAGAATGCTGGGAATAACAAAATACAAGCGGATGGCGCGACGCCAGGCCACCCAGGTTGGAACCCTTTTTTCGTTCCTCCGGCGGGGCTCCGCGTCAGGGTGCTTTGTCTTGAGTTTCATGTTTGTCACTTTCCGGGCGAATCTTTAGGTCTTTGGGGGATCGCGGAGGCATCGAACCATTTTTCTTCAGTACTTGAAGAATTTGATCATGGTAGCGCCAGGCCAGAAATGAAACGATTACCGCCACCGCCGCGACAATCGCCAGAAGCACATACTGCTCGTTTCGCGCTATGTTGCCGCTGACGGACAGCATCATTGTTCCGAAAAAGCGGCCAACCGTCGAAATAATAATGAAAGTAAAAACAGGGATGCGGCTGACGCCCATGATGTAGCACAGATAGTCTTTGGGAAATCCGGGAATAATAAAAAGAAGAAATGAAACCAAAAGTCCCTTATGCTCCATGAAGTGGTCAAATTTTTCAAAGACTTCTTTCTTAACCATTTTTTCCAGAAGCGGTTCGCCGAAAAACCGGGCCAGGATAAACGCCAGCCAAGAGCCAAGCGTAAGCCCGATGGTGGAATATATCGTCCCCCACAGCGGGCCATAGAGATAACCGCCGATAAAACCGGATACCTCACCCGGTATCGGCGCGGCAATGACCTGGGCAATCTGGAGCACAATAAAAGCCAGTTCATCGTACTTGAAGGATTTGATGAAAAGGACGATTTGCTGTCTGTCTCTAAAGAATCTCCACAGATCAAAATGCACAAAAAGAAAAACCGCAAGCCCGATTAAGGCCAGTAACAATGCAATTCTCAGGGCTAAGCTTTTATTCATGCGGGATTCTCAATATTTCTTATCTTTTGGATTGTGTCGCAGTTTTTATCTTATTACCTTTTATTCGTCAAATTGTTTCATCCGGGCTGAAAACTCTGGTTTAGGTAACAACCCGTAATGCATATCGGCAAAACCGGGTTCTCTCCTTCAAAATAGTTGACTTAATAAAAACTATATGCAAGAAAACCGCATTCTTAAAGTCACTGAACTAAGCTTTAAAATTCGTATTCATGACGACAGAAGGGGGAATCATATCATGTCGAAAGTGCCGCAAAAGCTGGATAGAAAAAAATCGGACATTTACAAAAACGCGCCTATTGCCAAGTTCGGCGAGCGAAAGCCCGACTTTACCACCATGGGCCGAAAGATAAAAAATCCGCATACAAAATTCCGAGAGGTCGTTTGCGTGGAAGCCTGCCGGACGCCTTATGGCCGTTCAGGCGGTGCATTAAAGGATTTTTCGGCGATGGATCTGGGCGCACTAGCCATTAAGGAAATTCTGCGCCGCACCGAAGGAAAATTAAATCCCGCCGACATCGATTATATCTTCATGGGACAGGTCGTTCCCGCCGGCTGCGGCCAGATCCCAGGTCGTCAGGCCACTATTCTGGCGGGCGTGCCGGAATCCGTACCGTCCATTACCGTCAATAAAGTCTGCTCCTCCGGCATCAAAACCATCGATCTGGCGTTTCAGATGATTCTTTTAGGACGCGCTGAAATCTGCATCGCGGGCGGTCAGGAAAGCATGAGTAACTGCCCCTTTGTATTGCCCGACATGCGCTGGGGGGCCAAGATGGGCCTGCCCAACGGTCGTGTGGTCGATTCGATGGTGTATGATGGACTTTGGGATGCTTTTTACAACCGGCACATGGCCATTCACGGCTCGGAGGTCGCCGACGAATTCGGTTTCAGCAAGCTCGAGCAAGACGAATGGGCGCTTAATTCGCAGATGAACGCTGTTCGCGCGATGAATGAAGGAAAACTCGACTGCGAAATTTTCCCGGTCGAAATCAAACAAGGCAAGAAAGTCATCATTATGGATAAAGACGAGGGCCCCCGGCCTGAAACCACATTGGAATCGCTGACCAAGCTTGCGCCGGTATTTGGCCACACAAGCACCGTGACCGGGCAACCCGGAAGCGTCACCGCCGGAAACGCGCCGGGCGTCAACGACGGCGGCGACGTCTGCCTACTGATGAGCCGCGAAAAAGCCGATGAGTTGGGATTGAAGCCCATTTTTACGATTGTCGATTACGCCGAAGTGTCGCAGCCGACCAAAGACATTGCCACGGTTCCGGGATTGGCGATTAAAAAAATCCTCGAACAAAACGATCTCACACTCGATCAGATGGACGTCATCGAAATCAACGAAGCCTTTGCAGCGGTGGCACTGGTGAGCTGCCGGTCGATTCTGGACATGACCAAAGAAGACATGTTCAAGAAAGTGAACATTAATGGCGGCGCGGTGGCCTTCGGGCATCCCATCGGCGCAACCGGCGCGCGAATTCTCATGACACTGGGTTACGAACTTCAACGCCGTGGCGGCGGATACGGCGTCTGCGGCATCTGCTCGGGGCACGCTCAGGGCGACGCAATGCTGATCCGGGTGGATAAATAAAAACTGAACGCCATTTTATTATTATTGTATTCGGGCAAGTAGAAGGATGGACGATCCCTGTGAAGATACCCTTTACCGTGGAGCAGTTTTTCGAGGTTTTCAGAACCTACAATGAGGCGATCTGGCCCGCACAGATCGTGGCGTATGTCCTGGGCGTTCTTGCGCTTGCCCTTGCTTATCGCGCGGGTAAATTATCCAACCGGATGGTCAGCGCAATCCTGATGGTCTTCTGGATTTGGATGGGCACCTTTTACCATGTCCGGCACTTCAGTGTGATTAATCCCGCTGCCTGGATTTTCGGCATCGCTTTTATCCTTCAGGGCTTGCTCTTTCTTGCTGTTGGAACTGTCCTGAATAAACTCTCCTTTTGCTTCCGTTTGAAGCCCTTGCCGATGATCGGAGCCGTATTTGTTCTTTATGCAATGGTCATTTACCCTGTGCTCGGCATATACTTCGGCCACGTTTACCCTGCGGCGCCGATGTTCGGTGTCGCTCCCTGTCCGACGACGATTTTTACAATCGGGATTTTACTGTGGACAACAAATAAGGTCCCCGGCTGTCTCCTCGTCATTCCTTTTCTCTGGTCTCTGATCGGGATGAGTGCGGCGGTGAACCTGAGGGTGCCTCAGGATTACGGGTTGGTTATTTCCGTCATTATTGGGTCGATTCTATTGCTGACTCAGAATCGAAGATTAAAAGCTGATGCAATATAAATGTACGAATCACCCAAGAAGCTTTGCCACCACATCCGCGATACGGCGGCAGTGGCTTTCGGTTTCTTCCCTGGTGGGGCCTTCGACCATAACGCGGCACATATTCTGGGTGCCGGAATAGCGCACCAGCACCCGGCCTTTATCTCCCAATGCGTCTTCCGCCTGCTTGATGGCGGCTATAATTTCCGGAATGGATTCGATGGGCGGCTTTTTCTTCACATCCAGATTGATGAGCATCTGCGGGAAAATGCTCATGACGGAAGCAAGCTCAGAGAGCGGTCTGCCCTCTTTCTTCATCGCCGCCAGCACCTGGAGCGCTGTGATCATGCCATCGCCGGTGGTGTGATAATGCAAAAAAATCAGATGGCCGGAGTCTTCGCCTCCGATGATGGCGCCTTTCGCCAGCATTTCTTCCAGAACATAGCGGTCACCCACATTGGCAAAAACAGAATCGATGCCCAGTCTCTGAAACGCAACGCTCAGGCCCAGGTTGCTCATCACCGTTCGTACCACCAGATTATTGGACAGCTTCCCCTCTTTTTTGAGGATGACCGAACAGATCGCCAGCGCCTGGTCTCCGGTCAGCACGGTACCCTTTTCATCGACTGCAATCATCCGGTCGCCGTCGCCGTCAAACGCAAAACCGGCATCGGCCTTTTGTCGAATCACTTCGGCAGCCAGTGCTTCCGGGTGTTGTGAACCGCAATTCAGGTTGATGTTTTTACCATCAGGCTGGTCAAACAGGGTGACGACTTCCACCCCCAATTCGGTAAATGTCGCCGGAGCGACGCGGTACGTCGCGCCATTTGAGCAATCCAGGACAATTTTCATCCCTTCCGGATTGAGGTTCTGCGGGAAAGTCTGCTTGAGGAAATCCACATAGCGGCCGGTGGCGTCATCCATCCGGGATAATTTTCCCAACTCTTTGGGCGCGGGATGAAGCTTATGCATGTTGTTGGCAAAGATCATTTCTTCGATTTGGTTTTCTCTTTCATCTGAGAGCTTGAAGCCGTCGCCTTTAAAAATCTTGATGCCGTTATCCTGCATGGGATTGTGGGAAGCCGAAATCACAATACCCGCGTCGGCGCGCATGTTTTGCGCTAAAAAAGCAACCCCCGGCGTGGGGATAACGCCCGCGGAGATGGCATTGGCGCCCATCGAGCAAACGCCGGCAATGAGCGCGCTTTCAAACATATCGCCGGAGAGTCTGGTATCCTTGCCAATCACAATGCGGGGTGTATGCCCCTCTCTTTTAGACAAATAGGCAATGGCCCTGCCCACATTCATCGCCATTTCCGCCGTCATGGGGTGTTGATTGGCAATCCCCCGGATGCCGTCGGTTCCAAATAGTTTTCCCATAATAAGCTCCAGATAATTTTCAAATTTTCTACCCCAGAGAGGTCAATTTTGCAACAAAGAAAACAAAGGTTCACAATTGTTTTTATTTACATTTTATTGTAAAAAGTCAAATAATCGATCAAATAAACAGATAAGGGAATGAACTATGAATCAAAAAGTTACAGTAGTGGGTGCGGGAAACGTGGGCGCAACAGCGGCGCAGAGGCTGGCGGAAAAAGAACTTTGCGATGTTGTGCTGATTGATATTATCGACGGCGTGCCGCAGGGCAAATCCCTGGATCTCGCCCAGGCCGCTCCCATTGAAAAACACGATGCACACCTGACAGGCGCAAACAGCTACGAAGCGTCCTCCAATTCGGATATTGTCATTATCACAGCGGGCATTCCGCGCAAGCCCGGTATGAGCCGCGACGATCTTCTGTCCACCAATCGGGGCATCATGAGAAACGTGGTCCGGCAGGTGGCCGCGTATTCACAAAACGCCATTTTGATTATTGTCAGTAATCCGCTCGACGCCATGTGTCATGTGGCCATGGAGGAAAGCGGTTTCCCCAAAAATCGCGTCATCGGTATGGCCGGCGTGCTTGACTCCGCGCGCTTCCGGACGTTCATCAGCATGGAGCTCAACGTGTCCGTTGAAAACATTCATGCTCTCGTGCTGGGCGGCCATGGCGACACGATGGTCCCTCTCCCGCGCTTCTCCACCGTAGCAGGCATCCCGATTACGGAGTTGCTGACTCCCGAGCGCATTGAAGCGCTGGCCACGCGAACACGAAACGGCGGCGCTGAAATCGTCAGCCTTCTGAAAACCGGCAGCGCCTACTACGCCCCGGCATCAGCGGCAGTCGAGATGGCGGAATCGATCCTCAAAGATAAAAAGAAAATTCTGCCGTGCGCGGCCTACCTGGAAGGCGAATACGGGATTTCCAACCTGTTTGTCGGCGTGCCGGTCAAATTGGGGAAAAACGGAATCGAGCAGATTATCTCCCTGAAACTCAGCGCCGATGAACAGCAGGCCTTAAATAAATCCGCCGCCGCCGTCAAAGAGCTGGTGGATACGATGAAAAAACTGTAGGTAGCGGCCTGAAACCATTCACTACCTTTAGTCAGGAGAATACCATGAAACGCAAGATCATCCAAATTGATGAAGAAAAGTGCACCGGCTGCGGCTTATGCGTAACGGGTTGCGCCGAGGGGGCGATTCAGATCATTGACGGCAAGGCCAGGCTGGTAAGTGATGTGTATTGCGACGGTTTGGGCGCCTGCATTGGCGAGTGCCCGGAAGACGCACTCAAGCTGATTGAACGGGATGCCGATGCTTTCGACGAACACAAAGTAACGGAAATGCTCAAGCGAAAGCAGCAGGAAAGCAAAGGCGGACTCCATGTCATACCGTCTGTGACCGGAGGCTGCCCCGGTTCCGCTCACGCTGCTTTTGAAAAAAATGCGTCCCCATCAACACAGACGCCTGCCGGTTCGCAATCGTCCGAACTGACGCATTGGCCGGTTCAGCTGCACCTGATCAACCCCGCCGCCGATTTCTTTCGCAGTCGGGATGTCGTGCTGGCGGCCGACTGTGCGGCTTTTTCGCTGGGCGATTTCCATGCGATGTTTTTAAAAGGCAAGAGCCTTGCCATCGCCTGTCCCAAGCTGGACTCCGGCCAGGAGGAATATATCGAAAAAATCAGAAGGCTGGCGGATGAAGCGCAGATCAACACACTGACGGTCGTGATGATGCAGGTGCCCTGTTGCAGGGGACTCATGCAGATCGCCCAGGCGGGACTGGCCCGGGCAAAACGCAAAGTGCCGGTCAAGGCTGTCGTCGTCGGCATTAAGGGAGAAGTGCTTTCGGAAGAATGGATATAAAAGAAGTTTGGTTTGGACAAGTCGGCTCTAACGGCGATTGGTAAAAACTAAATGGCGGTTGGCTTGACATGAAGCGTTTGAAGGTTAGAATTTCAATGACAGCGGATGCTTTTTATTTGGCTTCCCTGATGGTTCTCTTCGTATTTTGGCACAGAAACCCGGAGGTCATGTTCCTGATCACGTGTGTCTACGCGCTCTGCTTTTTAAGATTCGTTTTAAAGTTCAGCATCGCAAGACCCATGCTGATCGGCCTTGTCATTGCCGTATCCTATCTGACGTTTTACAAGGATTTTTATCACTATGACGCGTTTACTTTACATGTTCTGAATTATCCGCTCTTTCCCCTGGCAGCCTGGCCGCTGGCGCTCACGCTTTTGAGCTACTATATCAACATGCTCACAACTCTTCTCAAACAGGAGAAAGCATGGGCAAAAGTCGCAACGGCCTACGGCGTATATGTCATCATGCTAATTTTTCTGGAATATACCGCTTATCATTATCTCAACATCCGGCTGGCCTCAAACTATGCATCGCTTCCGCTGATTGATTGCCTGCACACGCCTTTATCCATGAAAGTAGTTTATTTCATCAACGGCTTGGCTTTCTTTATGCTGTATTTTTTTATAGAGGATCAACCCAGAACACAAAACGGTCTTATGTCGATACGGCGCTGAGACGCTTCCGGGCGACAAGCGTCTCTATCCGTAAAGAAGGAGGTTTGCGCCATGCCTTTTTTCACAACAGACGACGGCGTCCGTCTGCATTATCAAATGAGTGGCAGCGGCAAGCCAGTTGTGCTGATTCACGGGCTTACCGCCAATTCGCTTTTTTTCCGAAAACAGATTCCCGCTTTCTCGAAGCACTTTCAAGTCATCGCGCCGGATCTACGCGGACATGGCGAATCGGAAACCCTTGACGACCATCTGACACTGACACGTCTGGCCGAGGACCTAAAACAGCTTCTCACGGAGCTCAATATATCAAAAGCCTCGCTGATCGGCTGGTCGATGGGCGCGCATGTTATTTTTGAATACATCAAAAACTATACCTGCAGCACCATCGAAAAAATCGTCATTATCGACATGGCGCCCAAGTTGATGAAAGCAGCCGACTGGCCTCATGGTCTCCCCGGCATTTTCAGTCGTAAGACCGGTGATTTCGGACATGAGGACAATCTTTTCCTTTTGTCCGCCATGATCAATGATTGGAAGACATACAGCAAGGTGGTCGCCCAACGGATTCTAAACAAGTCGCTGTACAATGAAAAAATGGAATTTAGCGCCGCCGCCAACTTTAAAGGCAGAGACGATCTGCCCTGGCTCTATGAGCAAACCGAAAAGAACAAAGCCTGCGTCATTGCAGCTTTTTGGGTTTCAATGGCGATGCAGGATTACCGGTCTGTTTTAGCAGACATTCAAGCACCCTGCCTGCTGACCTACGGCACGGAAAGCAATTATTATCCACCGGGCAATTACGACTATATGCAAAAAAATACTCCGAATGCCCGAGTGATCCCGTTTGAGGAATGCGGACATGCCTTGCATATACAAGATCCGGAATTGTTCAATAAAGAAGTTATCTCTTTTTTGCAGTCGCCAAGTTAAACTCACGGGTTGCCAAAAAAGAAAAGGGGCTTCAGGTAGGCCTGTCGCCCCTTTTTATAAAAATCGTAAGGTCCTGCTCTATTTTATCTTTTTTCCTTCCCATGTACCTTTGGCTTTGCCTGCAAAATCCACGGCACCGGACATTTTCTTGGGATCGATAATCTTACCTGTATAAATGGCGGGGCCTGCTTTGGGATCCGTCGTAAACTGGAATGTAATGTCGTTGCCTTTAATGGTCCCTGTCAAAGGCGCCTCCCCGATAGAACCTGCATAGTGTCCCGTTAATTTATCTCCATCCTGCGTGAACGTCACAACAGGATTTCCGCTCCCCTTGGGGGTCACAACGGTAAAAAACCACTTACCGGTTACATTTGTGCTCTGTGCATAACCTAATGTTGCAGAGGCCAGCAAACCCATCACCATCAAACCTACGACTAACAAACTAACTCTTTTCATCAACATAATCCTCCTTTTTTCTTTTCAAAAATCTCAAAATATTTTTCTTCCAGGCTTCTTCCTTTTGATTAAACAAGATCGGAATCCACCGAAATCACAAAATTCTAGTTTCCCATTCTCTCTTACATATGGCCTTTCGATTCCTTCAGCATAAGCACGGCAACCATAGCCAGCAGATAGAATACGGCAATCGCCGTCATCACGTGGGTTAACCCGAGCTGCGAAGCCGCGGCGCCCATCGCAAGCGGAACAACTGTAGAAATCAGGCGCCCTGTCGAAAAGCCGGCGGCAACACCCACAGCACGAATATTAGTAGGGAATTGCTCCACCAGATAGGCAGCCAGAATAGCCCAGATGGCAGATGCGACCATCCAGTTCAGACCACCGCACAGGAAGAATGCTGCATCGGATTCCCAATCAAACCCAAGCCAGACAAAAAATGTAACAGCGGATAGAAACGCAAAAATTGCCATCGCTGAACGCTTGCCGATTTTTTGGGCAATCATACCACTCGCTAAATACGCAAGAGCCGCCACAATTTGCAGAACCATCAGGAACGTGGAATACGATTTCGGACTCAAACCTCTTTCCCGGGCCAGTACCGTCGGAAGAAAGGTATTGACAGACCAGTAGGTGATCATCAAAGAGGTGCAGAGAACAACAACCCACATAAAGGATCGGATATTCTCTTTCTTGATCAAATCGCCCATTCCGGTCTCAGCTATAGGCGCACCGGCCGCAATGCCTTTTTTCTTATCTTCCTGGAGCTTCAACCACAGCGGTGATTCCGGAATGGCAACCTGGATGTAAATGGCCAGAAATACGGCCGCTGCGCCGGCAAAATAGAGAATCGGCCAGCCAAAATAGGGCGTCAGGAAATAAGAGATTAAAATGGTCAGACCGTAACCGATTGGCCAGCCAAACATCATGTAAGAGCTGATCTTCGCGCGCCGCTCAGGTTCTGTAAATTCCTGCAAAAGTGTCCCGGCCAGCGCCCATTCTGCGCCTAGTCCGAGACCGGCAAGAAAGCGGAGAACCGAGAGCTGAATATAGTCTTGCGCAAAACCGGCCATGCCTGTGGTAATCCCGAAAAAGGCAATACACCAGACCAGGGCTTTTTTCCGGCCAAACTTGTCAGCGATCGGCCCGAAAATATAACCTCCAAAACTCATACCCAGCAACATGCATGTTCCGATAACACCCAGTTGAAGAATCGTGAGCGTCGGCCACGCCGTTAACAACAACGGTGCGGCAAGAGCAAAAACCATGATGTCCATTCCGTCAAAAGCATAACCGGCAATCGAAATGGCCAACACCTTTTTTCTGTACTTCGCGGGGTTTACAATACCCCCTCCACCTGTTTCATTTGCTACTAACATTTACTAACTACTCCTTTCTGTAAATCGTGATACATTATTTTGTATTTTCCGTATCGGCAGCTTCCCCGACAACACCAATTGTTTCAATTTCCACATCACATTCAAGTCTTTATAAAAATTTCAGATTTAGCTTCCTTTTTTAGCGATTTCCTGTTCCCGCAGGACCTTGCGGAGAATCTTGCCGACTGCCGACTTCGGAATGCTCTCGCGGAATTCCACAAAATTTGGCACTTTATGGGGCGGCAGCTTTTCTTTACAGAATTTGATGATCTCTGTTTCCATAGCTACATGGCCTTCTTTCAAGACAATGAAGGCTTTTATGGATTCTCCGCCATAAGGATCGGGAATGCCCACCGTGACCGCCTCCGCCACTTTGGCGTGCTGATAGAGGACCTCATCTACCTCCCGAGGATAAATATTACCCCCTCCGGTAATGATCATATCCTTCTTCCGATCCACAATCGTGATATAGCCGTCCTCATCCATCTGACCGATATCCCCGGTGCGTAGCCAGCCGTCGCTTAGCTGGATGCTGGTTTCCTCCGGATTGTTCCAGTAGCCCTTCATGACGGTCGGCCCCTTGATGAGAATCTCACCCGGCTGTCCCTGCTTTACGTCTTTTGTGCCGTTTGCGAGATCGACCAGGCGTACATCGCTGTCGATGCACGGCACACCGATGGAGCCTGTCTTGTGCACCAGCGCCGGGTTGCTGATCCCCATAGACGCCGTTTCACTCATCCCCCAGCCTTCGCTAAAGAAGATGCCCATATCTTTTACCTTCTGGATGAGTTCAACAGGCATCGGGGCGCCCCCGGCATTAAAATAACGGATCTTTTCCGGCAGGTTCATCTCCTGAACCTTGGGGTGATTGAGCATAGCCGTAATCATGGTCGGCATGATTGGAAAGAAGGTGATTTGATCAAAGCGTGTGAAGGTGCCGAGCAATTCATCCATATCGAATCGGGGCAGTAGAATCTGGGTGGCCATACTCAAAAACGCCCAGTTCATACAACAGAGATTACCGTAGACATGAAAATAGGGAATGATCCCCAAAACGGTGCGCTTCTCAAAAGGCGTATAGGGAATGGTCGAGTTGCCCCACTCTAGGCACTGGAAGGTTGCGGCCACGACATTGCCGTGTGACAGGAGTGCTCCTTTGGGCAGCCCCGTTGTTCCACCGGTAAACTGAATCAGGGCAGGATCATCAGGGCTGAAAGTAATCCTGGGAAGATTTGCATTCGTGGAAGCGGCCAGGAGTTCCGAGAAGTGGTAACCGTATTTTTCCAATTCCAGCTCTCTGGCTGTGCTGACGCCAAAAGCATTGATATAATCCGTCAGTCTGGTCACGATCATCTGTTTAAGTTCCAGCTCAAGGGCCAGGGGCCGTATAGTGGAAAGGGCGCCGTCGAAAGTCACAACGGTTTCCAAACCGGTGTTTTCCGTCATAAATTTGAGCTCGTCGTAAGTGTCAGAAGGATTCATATTGACGACAATGGCCCCGACGGACAAGGTGGCATAGTAGGCAATGACATACTGGGGACAGTTGGGCAGGGCAATGCCTATCCGGTCGCCTTTCTTCACGCCGAAGCGGATGAAGGCATTGGCCAGGCGTAATACCTGATCGCGCACCTGTCTGAATGTTAATTGCGATCCATAGAAATCAACGGCTGCCTTATGAGGAAACTGCGCAGCCGCCAGATGAACGAGGTTCTGGATGGGAAATTTCGGATAACGGATGGTAGTGGGAACGTTATAATCATAATTCTTTTGCCAAAATCTAGGTTCCAACTGATGCCACTTCCTTAGTTCATTGCCTGATAAATCCGCACGGCTTCAAGCATTTTTATATTCGAAGGGAGCTTTTGCACGCTTTGTACCAGATTGGATTAAATTATTTATATAATTGTAAATACTCATCTTTTATAATTTATCTTGATTTATTCCAGTCGCTGTGTTTCATATGTGTTTCACTATGGGTTCACATATGAAACACACATGAAACATGACTGAAACAACATGACAGATACGAATCAACAAAGAGGACAGAAGTCTGATGAAATATAATTTACAAAATGAAATTAATAGCTTGGATCCATTTTACCGGAATCGACATCATAAAACCTATCTGGAATGGACCAAATTTATTAAAGGGGATAAAAATATCGATCCGGCTATTGTTCCTGAAGAGATTCTGGAATCGTGGCGTCGTTGTCGTCAACTGGGCATTGATCCCCTATCTAAACCGGTTCATAAAATATTGACGGGGAACGAGCTGCAAACATTGCTTGCGGACAACCAGGACTTTATTTCGATCAGCACGCCCTTTCTGCTCAATCTCTACCGCTTTATGAAAGGGTCCCGTTTTGTTGTCGGCCTCTTCAATCGTCAGGGATATATCCTCGACACCATGCAGGACGATGAAGACATGCCGGTAAACCGCAATATGCAATGGATTCCGGGTGTCCGGTGGGATGAAAAGAGCGCCGGGAATAACGCCGCCGGAACCGTCCTCGCGTTAAAAAAACCTATCCGGATCTTCGGGACTCAACATTACAATAAGATGTTTCACAGGCTGACTGTTTCCAGCGCGCCTATTTTCAATCCCGACGGTGAATTAATGGGTGGTATCACCCTGTCTGCTTTTTATTACGCCACAAACCCGCATACACTGGGCATGGCGGTTGCTGCGGCCCAGGCTATTGAAAACGAGTTGCGAGCCCAGAAAGCTCTGAAGGAGAGCAAGGCGGCCTTCGAGGAAACCGAATTGGCCTACAGCCTGCAGAAAACCGTCATTGAATCCATTCCCGAGGCATTGGTTGCTTTGGACAGTAGAGGCTTTGTCTCTGTGATCAATGATAAAGCGAGAGAAAAGTTTGACCTCGAGGGACAGAACGTAGAAGGAAGGCATATAAGCGAGATCGGCGAAGAAATTAATCGCCAGTTCCTCGGCATGATTGAAACCAACGAACCCTTCACGGATGCAGATGTCAGAATTTTCACCAATAATGGATACAACGACTGCACACTCACCTGCAATCCCATAAAGTCTTCCACGGGGAAAATAATGGGAAAAATCCTTATTTTTTCTGAAATCAAGCGGATTAAAACCCTGGTGACCAAAATGATCGGAGCTAAGGCTAAAATCAGTTTTGATGATATCTGTGGTCGAAACAACCGGTTCTTGATGACCCTCGAACAGGCGCGCCTGATCTCACAAAGCAGCTCCAATGCTCTGCTTCTGGGTGAGAGTGGCACCGGAAAGGATGTTTTTGCCCAGGCCATTCACAATGCCAGCATGCGCAAAGACGGACCTTATCTGGCCATCAACTGCGCGGCCATTCCGAGAGATCTCATCACCAGCGAACTTTTCGGATATTCCGAAGGGGCTTTCACGGGTTCAAAACGCGGCGGCAACAGAGGTAAGTTCGAACTGGCTGACGGCGGAACCATCTTTCTGGACGAAATCGCCGAAACGCCCCTTGAATTGCAAGCGGTGCTCCTTCGCGTCATTGAAGATAAATCCATCATCCGTATCGGCGGAAGCAGCGTCCGGCCGCTGGATACTCGCATCATTGCAGCAACAAACAAAGACCTTCTGGAAGAAGTCCAAAAAGGTAATTTCAGAAAAGATCTATATTACCGGCTGAATGTTTTCACGATCCATATGCTGCCGCTCAGGGAGCGACGGGACGATATTCCCCTTCTGGTGAATGTCTTTATCAAGAAATACGGGAAAACCCTGGGTAAAAATATCAGACGCATCGATGAGACTGTCATGGACGCCTTCACGCGCTATTTCTGGCCCGGCAATGTCAGGGAATTGCAAAATGTCATTGAAAGGATGATAAATTACACGCGGTCTGATGAATTGACGGCTGATCTTATCCCGCCGGAAATTCTTAACACCCGTCATGCCCCCGGCCAGGACATGGATATGTACGTGGATATGGAATCCCCCGAAGATGCGGAAAAGAAATTGATCGGCCGGATGTTAAACCTTAGGTTTCCTAAAAATCAGATCGCTGAACGGATGAATGTTTCCCGTACAACATTATTCCGGAAGATGAAGAAATATGGATTGGCCTGATATAAGAGTACGTTCACTGACGGATTTTTTTACGGGAAAGCGTCAGCATGACACCCCCCAGCCCGATGGTAATGGCCAATGCTTTTATCACAACACCTGCATAGGGAATCCAACCGATCAGCCACAATAAACTAACGCCGACTAAGGTTTCTTTAAAGAGAGATTTTTTATAACCGTGAAATATTCTTGTAATGATGGCATTCCCCAGGAGAGATCCCACAGCAATAAATCCGATAATGGCAGCCAGTAACAAAGCTGTGAACGCCAGCGGCATCAGAAAGATACCGATAATGGAAATAGCCAAAAGCATAAAAAAGGGAACGATCAGCAGCGTCACCAAACAGCCCCACAAAAAGGATTTTGCCTTGCTCAACTCTATCGCATTGGCGACCACAGCCAGCGACCGCGGAACCAGCAAGGTCATCATCAAGGTGATAATGAGAATGATGGCAAAAAAGCACAGGGAAATGATGTTCAGAAGCAAAGACCAGCCCTCCATTTCCCCACGCAACGCAGATGAGATCGAGGACGTCAGGGCGGTTGTATTAATTTCCGTAACGTCTCCGAAAATCGCGGCGCCACCACCTCGGGTCACCACACCGCCGACTGCAACGACATTACCACGGACAACGGCTTTACTGGTTAGAATCACCGATCCGCCAACCGCCACGACACTCTTTTCAACAAGACCGTAAACCGTAATCTGGCCGCCCACGGTGATAATATTATCCGCCTGCTGTCCTTCTTCCAGCGTAACATCATTGCCGATCTTGAAAATATTCTTTGCGTGCACCGATGACGGCAGGAAAAGAACGACGACCAGTAAGAGAATAGGAGCGATTTTTAATGTCATAAATCAGCCTTCGGGCTTTTCCGGGAAAGCCATTTCTGGTGGACATATGCAATCAAACCCGGCAGAACTGATATAATCACAATGGCCACAATAACAAGCGTAAAGTTGCTTTTCACCGAGGGAATATTGCCGAAGAAATATCCGAGCAGCAGAAAAGCGCATACCCATGCGATGCCACCCGTAACATTATACAAGATGAATTTCCCGTAAGTCATCGCACCGACACCAGCGACAAACGGAGCGAAGGTGCGGATGATCGGCATAAAACGCGCGATGATAATGGTTTTACCGCCATGCTTTTCGTAGAATGTATGCGTTTTGATGAGATATGCCTTTTTGAAAAAGCGGCCATCCTCATACTGAAAGACCTTCGGGCCGATATAGTGGCCAACGGCGTAGTTGACACTGTCGCCGGCAATACCGGCAACAGAAAGCAAAATAATCAATGCTTCAATATGCAGCGCCCCCAGAGCCGCCAGCGCGCCCAGAGCAAAAAGCAGAGAATCTCCCGGCAGAATCGGTGTCACGACCAGTCCTGTTTCGCAAAATATAACAATAAATACAATAAGATATACCCATAGTCCGAAACTCTCGATAATCACCGGAAGGTACTTGTCAAGATGAATAAAAAAATCTATAAGATAGAGGAGAATGTCCATAACTATGTTATACTCGTTTGACTTGGAATCTCATTTGGACGCTCGTCAAAATTGCGTGGGCATTCTATATAGGTTGAATAGGGATAGTGTCAACATGAAAAAGTTTCAACTGAGTATTTCCGATCTCCCCGCTGGCGGTGCAAGCCTCCTGTCGGCTGAATTATTCTATGATACCCATCAACGATTAAATAGTAATAAATAAAATAAGGAGAATACGAGTATGAGAACAAAACAAGATTACATTAACGGATTGTCCAAGATGAAGCGTAACCTTTATTACGATGGACAGCTCATCGACCGTACCGATGATTTGCAGGAGTTATGCCTCAATACCATCGGCACCACTTACGACGAAGCTGAAAAACCTGAAAATCAGGAATTGATGACAGCCATCTCTCACCTGACGGGAGAACGCATCAACCGATTCACACACATCCATCAAAACAAAGAAGACCTGCACAGAAAACAAGACATGACGCGCATGCTCTGCCAGAAGGTGGGCGGCTGTATCCAGCGCTGCATGGGCATCGATGCCACCAATTCCATCTACAACGTCTCTTACGAAGCGGATAAGATGAATAACGGGACAACGCAATATCACGAGAATTTCAAAAAATGGCTTACCCGGTTTCAGACGGAAGACCTGGTCGGCTGTTGTGCCCAGACAGACGTCAAGGGCGACCGCATGTTACGACCGGCTGAGCAGCCTAATCCCGGATCCTATGTGTACATCAAAGAGCGTCTGAAAGACGGAATTATTGTAGAAGGGTGCAAGGTACACATTTCGGAAGCCTCCGTGGCCGATGAGGTTCTGGTTGTGCCCACCCGCGCCATGCGCAAAGAAGACAAAGATTATGCAGTTTCATTTGCCATTCCGGGTGACTGGGATGGCCTCAAGCAGGTCGTAACGATACACGATCTGCGTCCGCGCAAGCATTACAAGCGGGGCTTCGTGCCGGGATCCACAGACTCCTACATGATCTTTGACAATTGCTTTATTCCATGGGAGCGCGTCTTCCTGGCCGGCGAGTGGCAGCATGGCGGCGTCATGGCACTGCTTTTTGCTCTATTTCACCGTCATTCCTACTCCGGCTGCAAGCCCGCCATCGGTGATGTGATCCTGGGTGGAGCGGCGCTCGCTGCCGAAGTAAACAATATCCATAAAGAATCTCACGTCCGGGAGAAACTGGCAGAGATTATCATGACCACGGAACTAGGCTATGCCGCCGGTTACACGGCCTCTGATCTGGGCGGACCCAAGGTTTTCATGCCCGGAAAAGGATTTGTACCGTATGGTCCCGGCTCTTTTGTCCCCCATTCAATTTACTGCAATGTCGGCCGCTGCCTGTCCGGCGAGGCGGTCTTCCGTGAAGCCGAAATCCTGTGCGATATTTCCGGCGGCGTCACAGCGACCTTCCCGCATGAGGAAGATTTCAAAAATCCGGAAACGGGCGATCTTCTGCTGAAATACACGAAGCGGAATCCCAATATGTCCGCTGAGGATCAGGCACAATTCTGGCGTTATCTCGGCGATGTTTTGTGCTCGGCAACCGGCGGCATCCGCAATATCGGAGCCTATAACGGTGGAGGATCACCCATCATGGAGCAGATTGCCATCACAACGCAGTATGATATTGAATCGCGCAAGAAGCTTGTGAAATATATTGCCGGCATGAGCGGCGGCGACCGCGAAGCGTTGAGTCAAAACGTTACAAAAGAGTAATAATTGAATCCGACGTGGGTGCGGCAGACAGTCTGCCGCACCCATATTATTCCATTTTCAAATCACTGATGATACAGCGGTAGCCAGAAGAGACAATGAAACCTGCGACCCGATGCCCTGAAGGGAACACGTTATACATCCATTGAGGAAGCCGGCGACAATTCAAGAACGCGCGAGGAAATAGGCAGCAACCACTCGGCGCGGCAATTGGAGGGATGCGTCGGGCTGTTCTGTACCGTTAACCCAAAACGCTCGGCAACATCCTGAAAAGAAGTCTGGATAATCTCAACTAGGACGTCAATGTCCGAACTCATACCTTCCCGGATTCTGTATGGCATTTTGCAATCTCAATATTTTTAGTTCTGTGTTCCCGCCGCGCGGTTCGCCGTCTGAATCGCCTGATGGGCCAGATCAATAGACTGTCCCAGCGTGTTCAGCGTCTGATCCGGATTGTGGAAGCCCATGGAGTTTTCCGCGGCGACATAATCCCAGAACCACTGGGCATTGCGAATCAGTTCACGCGCCTTTTCCAGTTCCGTCTTGTTAACTTTGGGTGCGGCGCCGACCTTGCCGATCACCTCATGCGCCTTGGCGATGGTTTGACCGGCAATGCGCTGGAGCTGGAAAACACTGTTTTGAGTTTTTTTGACGCGGTCCAGAAGCCACTTCTCATCCTGCGTGTGACAGGTGCGGCAGGAAGCCTGAACGGTCTTCATAGGGCTGGTTAGCCAATGCGACGAGTATTTACGGCCGCTCTCGCGCATATACGGCATATGACAGTCCGCGCAGGCAACACCGGATTTGGCGTGGACGCCGCCACTGAATAGTTCATAATCGGGATGTTGCGCTTTGAGCATTTTGGCCTGCGAATCGGGATGCAGCCAGTCCATCTCAAAACCGGACGGAATGTCTTTGTAATAGGCGTACATATCCTGAGGCGCCAATCCTTTGGCCCACGGAAAAATCACTCGCTTGGTTTCCGGTTCAAAATAATATTCGGAATGGCACTGCGCACAAACGTAGCTGCGCATTTCCGCGCGCGGGGCTTTCGTAACGTCAATGCCTCTTTTTTCCATCGCTTCAATAAAGGCCGGATTGATCACCCGCAGTGTCATGGTTTTAGGATCATGACAACCGGCACAGACGATGGGGTGCTTAATGCGTGGCAACAATTCGGCAAGCGGCATTTTGGCATAGTTCCATCCCAGCTCTTTGTAAATGTCGCGCAGATGAACGGTTTTGCAGGTCATGCAGGAGCCGGGTGTGGCCGGACCTATGCGTTTTGTTTCTTTCAAATCATCCATGGCATAAGGATGGCCCCTGTCTTCCGTATAATCTTTGCTGAAAGGCATCCCTTTGAAGTTGACAAGAATCTCAGGTTCCTTGTTGGATTTCTGATACTTTTCACTGCCGCCGAATCCGGTAGGTGACGGTGTCATGTCTTGGTTCTTCAGGTAGCTTTGATATTGCAGCGGGTAATGCTTCCCCCAGACAGCCGGATCATATTCCGTGTCGGATATCGTTGCCAGTTTTACCGTGTCAGGCGGCGTCAGAAAAAACACGCGGATTAAAACAACAATCAGACCGATTAAAATAAGACCCAGCAGAATTTTTAAAATAATATTGCTACTTTTCAACTTTAATTCCTCCTTCGTCTAGTCCCCTGCCGTGAACAAGATAACGGTGACACTTCAAACAATCAGCGTTGTCCTGCGCCATTTTTGTTGCGGCTATGGTTGCTGCATGACAGCGTACGCAATTCTTAACAGCAATTTCACGACCGGCATTAGAAATGCCAATGCCCGCCTGATAATCCCGGGCCGTTTCATGGATTAGATCATTGAGACCCGCCCGGGTTTTATAGGCCACTTTTCCCGCAATATGCGTGTCGGGCAGATGGCATTCCGTGCAGGCAAACTGGTGATGATTGGAGGTCTGCCATTTACCGTACACCCTGTTCATGCTGTGGCAGGATCCGCAGAATCTGGCATCGCCGGACTGCTGGTAGCCCAACACGGCGGCCGCCGTGACTATGATGCCGATCATGATGCCGGGGATGAGGTATCTGGATATGGACAATTTTCCGGCGCGTTCAATAATCATTGTTGCACCCGATTCATTTATGGTGAGAATTATAGTTGCCTTAACGTTTGATCTTTATATGACGGGAACTTTAGACGGTAATCCAAAACAAGTCAATAAAAATATCATTTTCGAGGCTTTACCGCCTTCCCGATTATTTACTTGACAGCGGACGCCAACCCCTTTATAACATTAAAGCTGAACTTTAATGTTTGGGGTGGCCCATGAAACTGAGAATCGGTGAAATTGCAAAGCAAAGCGGGATTCCCGCATCGACCATCCGTTACTACGTCGCAGAGGGGCTCTTGCCCCGGCCCGAAAAGGCCAATGAAAAAATGGCCTACTACGACGAGACCTGCGTCGATCGACTGCACATCATTCAGGACCTTCAGGAGAAACGCTACTTTCCGCTGTATCTGATCAAAAACATCCTGCGCCGCATGGATGAAGGGTTGAGCCTGTCAGAGGCGGAAGCCGTTGAAAACGCCGTTTTCGGTTCGGATGACCGCATCGGCCCCGGTCTTATTGATCGTCAGGCCTTTTTGAAGGTCACCGGGATCACTGAAAAAGAACTGAAAAAGGCCGAAAAATTGGGTATTTTAATCCCCTTCGCAGCGGGCGCCGGCCATCCTCTCTATAACGAAGAGGACGTGCGCGTGGGACGCGATGGCATCAGAAAGCTTACCTCTTTAGGCATGGATCTCTCCGACCTGTCGTTTTGGGAGGAACTGGGCGGCCTGATTGTCGAGAAAGAAATGGCGCTTCGGCGAAAAATGGTGGAGGGTTTTTCAACCCGGGATAATATACGAATAACCGCCGAGCTCACTGGAATCGGCGATTTCTATCGCGTGTACATTTTACGTCGGCTCTTTCAGCGGCAGGTTGAACAAAATATTCGAAAGAGTCTCAAGAAGAAACAAAAAACAGCCGCTCATTTGAAGCGGCAGCAAAAATCGTAAGGAGGCCTCCATGTTTAAAACAGCTATTACCCAAATGTTCGGCGTGAAATATCCTATTATCTGCGGCGCCATGATGTGGCTTTGCAAGCCTGCACTCTGTGCCGCGGTTTCCAATGCAGGCGGCATCGGCAACCTGACCGCCGGAAATTATGAAACGCCCGATGACTTTCGCGCCGCCATCCGCGAAACGCGCAAGCTGACCGACAAGCCTTTCTTTGTAGCCATCACGCTTTTGCCCTCGGTGCGCATCACCCCCGAGCATCACAAAATGTATGTCAAGGTCTGCGCGGAAGAAAAGGTCGCCGGCATCGAATTTTCCGGCACACCGCTCGACAAAGTAGCGGGAATGGAAGCAGTCGAAATGCTCAAAAAAGCCGGTGTGAAGATGTTCCACAAAGTCGGCGCGGTGCGCCATGCTCTGCACGCGGAAAAGATCGGCTTCGACGGCATTTACGCGGCGGGCATTGAAGAAGGCGGGCATCCCTTAAATGATGACGTGACATCGATGGTTCTCACCCCAAAGATGGTGTCTTCGGTAAAAATTCCCGTCGTCACGGTTGGCGGAATCGCTGACGGCAGGACGATGGCGGCAGCATTGTCGCTGGGCGCCGAGGGCGTAATGATGGCCAGCCGTTTTATCGCCACAAAAGAATGCGAAGTTCATGACAACATCAAGCAGGAATTGATCCGCCGTCAGGAATTCGATACGGTGATTTACGGAAAATCCATCGGCCTTCAGGGGCGAGGCCTCAAATCAAAAGTGATTGAAGAAGTACTGGCAATTGAAGCGCGTCACGGTGGATTTGAAGAGCTTATTCCGCTTTTGTCTGGCCAGAAAGTCAAGGAAGCCTGGGCAACCGGAGATGTCAACTACGCGCCATTGATGGTCGGCCAATCCATCGGTTTGATCCATGATATACCCACCTGCCGGGAGCTCCTGGATAGGATGGCTGCGGAATCCTGCGAAGCATTAACGGGCGCAGCAAAGCGAAGCGGAATTTGAGCACAAAGCGATTTACGAGGCAGTCTTTATAAGCCCCTTTTCCCAAGCGGAGGCAGTAGAACTTTTCCCGTGTGTCCCCTCCACTTCTTTCTACTGCCTCCGTAAAGGACCCCTATCAGCATTAATGAAATTCTTAAAGGAGACAACATGAAAACACGATTAACAGAAATGGTCGGCATTACATACCCGATTGTACTCTCCGGCATGAGCTGGATCAGCACGCCCAAAATGGTCGCGGCTGTTTCCAATGCCGGCGGCTTGGGGATTCTGGCGACCGGTCCGCTGTCGAGCGCCCAGACACGCGACGCCATCCATGAAATCCGGAAATTAACCAGCAAGCCGTTTGGAGCGAATGCTTCTTTGATGTTTCCAGGCGCTGCGGAAAATGCCAAAGTCCTTCTACAGGAACAAGTACCGGTTATCAATTTTGCTCTGGGCAAAGGCGATTGGATCGTGAAGGAAGCTCATAAATACGGCGGAAAAGTATTTGCCACGGTTGTCAATCTGAAACACGCCAAGCGCGCACAGGATTTCGGCACAGACGCGGTAATCGCGACGGGCCAGGAAGCGGCTGCGCACGGTGAAGACGTCACATCGCTTGTTTTGATTCCCCATCTGGCCGAAAATCTGAAGATCCCCGTCATCGCTGCAGGCGGTTTTGCCGATGGACGCGGCATCGCCGCGGCACTCGCTCTGGGCGCGGAAGGCGTCGCCATGGGAACAAGGCTGATGACCACCAGGGAAAGCCCCCTTCATGAAAACTATAAAAAAATGGCGCAGGAAAAGGAAGTCTATGACACCCTGTTCTCCAAACGCTTTGACGGTATTTTATGCCGGGTTATGAAAACTGATGCGGCCAAACAAGCGATAAAAAAAGGGTTGAGCTGGCCGGCGGCATTTTTCAACTCTCAGGAAATCGCCCGGCAGGTCAACGTACCCTACTTCAAACTATTTTTGGGTGTGCTGGCGTCAGGGTACGGAAACGCCAGGCAACTGGCCTACATGGCCAACGCCTTCAAGGCCATCAAAGTGGCCACGGAAGACGGCGACTCCAGAACCGGCGTGCTGCCGGTCGGCCAGGTGCAGGGTCTGATTCATGACCAGCCAACGGTCGCCGAGCTCTTTGAACGAATCGTGAAAGAAGCAAAAGCCGCACAGGGCAAAGTAAACGCAGCCCTTGAATAATCCGGCATTGCCGAAAGCCCGAAAAAAAGCTATGATGCCTGCATAAAAATGAAAGGAAGGGAGTTATTTTATATGTCTATTGCATCGGTATTGAAAGACATGGAGAAGTCCATCGGAAAGGAAATATTTGTTTCTGACTGGACCCAGGTGACCCAGGATCAGATTAATCTTTTCGCAGACAGCACGAAGGATCATCAGTGGATTCATGTGGACGCAGAAAAAGCCGCCAAGGGGCCGTTCGGCAAAACCATTGCCCACGGGTTTCTGACCCTTTCGCATCTGCCGTTTTTCAGCTATCAGGTTCCCCTGAAAATGGAAGGCTCTCAGATGTCCATCAACTACGGCCTGGATAAAGTGCGCTTTATCAATCCCGTTGTTTCCGGATCGAAAATACGCGACCGGATTGTCCTGAAATCGCTTGAGGAGAAACCCGGCAACCGTCTGCTGATGACGCAGATCCACACCATCGAGATCGAAGGTCAGGAAAAGCCGGCATGCATTGCGGAAGCGTTGGGCATGATATTTTTCTGATGCCAATTCTAACCCAAAGCGCAACCTTTGGTTCAGAACCGACCGATTAGAAAACTGAAAAAGCGGTGAACAACCTTCGTTGTTCACCGCTTTTTTTATGATTCATACCAGTTTTCAGCAACCCGAAAGTAAGAATCACTTGCGGATCGTCTGGAAGGTAATGATCTTCTGCTCGGTATTTCTTGAGATTCTGCCTTCGCCTTCCAGATAGCGCAAATGGGCGATGGCTTCTCCTGTGGCAAACCATTTCTGGGCAATGGGAAAATCCTCCCAGGTTTCACAATCAATATCCCAAGTCATACCGGCGGCGATTTCATAGGCGTTCAGCTCCTTGCCGCCCAGGACATCGATCACTTCATTTGCGCGTTCGCGGTGATGAATTTTCAATTCGTCAATTCTGTTCCTAAGATCCCCCAGAAAGTTCCTGTGTCCGGGCAGAACAAGGTCAACCGGCAGATGATAGACTTTGTCCAGACTCGCCAGATAATCTGAAAGAGAATTTGTGGCATAGGCCCACGATTCGATGTGCGGCGTGATATCGAAAAGAATGTGATCACCGGAAAACAAAATTTTATGATCCGGTTCATACAGGCACATATGTCCCTGCGTGTGACCCGGCGTAGCAACGCATTGCAGGCGGTATCCTCCACACTCAATGAAATCGCCGTCATCAAGTAATGTAAAAACGGGCTTTGCTTCAGGACTGTACTTAAAACCGGGATGGCTATTGAGCGCTTTTTGCAGTTCATCGGCGGGAAATCCATTGAGTTCGGCAAAATCAATCAGGGGCTGCCAGCTGTTGTCGTCATCAAATACTCGCGAATCAATCCGGCTGAAAAAAATTTTGCTCGTCTTGGTGGCCAGGCGCGACACGAGGCCGGTGTGATCGGCATGCATATGGGTCAGCATGAAATCCGTCTTGTTTAAATCAAGCCCGAGCTCGGCTATGCCTTTTTGCATCGCCTCGTGACAAACACTGCGGTTGAAGCCGGTATCAATGATCAGATTCCGGTCTTCGCCCTTGATGACATACGAATTCAGATCTTTCAGTGGACTGTTGGGCAGAGGCACGACGATTCGATAGAGCCTGCCGATAATTTGTTCAACCATAACGAAGCCTCCTAGCGCGTTGCCGGACCGGATACTCTCCGGCCATCACTAATCATTGTTGTCTTCCCGCACGTCATGATCGGACTCCGGAGCGAAGAGGTCGCCACCGAGTTCAACGGGGAAAAATACATCCGGCAGGGCGTTAATAGTCCTAAGCGGCCTCACGGGTAAGCCCGGTGATTGAATCCGGGGAATCGGAGGCGCAGTCACAGCCGGCGACTCGTCTGGCGGATCAGATGGCGATACATTTTCCGCTGCGGCCTCTTGTGGTTTTTTTCTTCTGTGGCGTGAACGGCGGCGGCTTTTCTTCCGCGGGGACTCATCCACAACACTTGCTTGCGCCGCAGGCGCCACGATTGTCCCCGGCGCCTCGGTTGTTTCGGTTGCTTCGGTTGCGTCCTCCATCTCTTCATCCGCGTCGGCAGATTCCGCCAGCGTAAGCAGGGGAACGTCCGAAATGGCGTTTGTTTCCAGGGTCTGCTCTTTGATGGATTGTTCGATTTCAAGCTTATCCCAAGCCATATCCGGACGCCCTTCGATATGCAGACAGACACCGAAGGCTGTCTCCAGCTTCAGCAATTCGCTTCTCTTATTATTGAGAATGTAAAGCGCGATTTCGTGCGGCAGGCTGACTTTCAGCTCCGCATAAATTCCTTTGACCGCTTCGGATTCAATTTTACGAAACGCGCCGAGCGAGGCATATTCCAGCGAAGGGCGAAGCCCGCTGCCTTTGCAATACGGACAGGTGATGTAACTGATTTCCTGAATGGTGGACTGTTTCTTTTGCCTGGAGAGCTCCATCAATCCGAACTTGGAAATGCGGGAGAGCTGAATTCTGGAGCGATCCATGCTGAGCGCTTTCTTGAAGGATTTTTCCACTTCCGCAATATGCTTTTTATCGAGCATATCGATGAAATCAATGACAATCAAGCCACCCAGATCGCGAAGCCGCAACTGACGGGCAATTTCTTCACAGGCCTCGACATTGGTTTTAAATGCCGTCTCCTCGATGTTTCGTTTATTGGATCCCCGGCCCGAGTTGACATCGATGGTGATCATCGCTTCGGTGGGATTTATGATGATATAGCCGCCGGATTTGAGTTCGACCCGTTCCTGATAAATCACGCGAATTTGATCTTCAAGATCATGGCGGTCGAAGATCGGAACCATTTCCTTGTATTGCTTGAGTATCCGCAAATGGCGCGGCGCAACAGCTTTCAGATAAGCGCGCATCTTGCGGAATGTCTCCAAATCATCGACCAGAATGTCGTCGATTTCCTGTGTCAGGTAGTCGCGCAACGAACGCACACCGAAGTCTGTTTCCTGGTAGAGAAAGTAAGGCGCGGCAACGGTTGAGGCCTTCTTGAAAATTTCCTTCCACAGACGCATCAGAAACTGGTAGTCTCGCTGAATTTCCTGTTTGGTGCGGTTGATGCCGGCGGTTCGGACAATAAAGCCCATGTCCTCCGGAACCTTGATCTGCTCCATCAGCGATTTGATTTTCTGCCGGTCTTCTTCACTGTCGATTTTGCGCGAGATCCCGCCGCAAAGCTTGTTGGGTAAGAGAACCAGATATCTTCCGGGCAGCGATATATGGCCGGTGAGCAACGCTCCCTTGTTGCCGGTCACTTCCCGAACCACCTGAACAATGATTTCCTGCCCGGCTTTAAGCACCGGCCTGCCGCCGGACTGGCCGTTTTCCTGATCGGCCAGGTATTCCGGACTGGCGTCCCGAAGCGGCAAAAAACCGTCCTTGACGCCGCCGTAATCGACAAAAGCCGCCTGAAGGCCGCGTTCAACTTTCAGGACCTTGCCTTTGTAAATATTTCCGGTGATGGGTTCGCGCACCGTCATTTGAATATTGAAATCGACGAGCTTTCCTTTTTCGTCAACGGTCGCCATGCGCATCTGTTCCTTGTGCACGGCATTCACGAGCATGGTATGTTTCATAACTTTCCTTTTCGGCCGCATCCGCTTATATGTCCGCACCCGAGGACCTGACTGTCCGCACAACATGCAGCATGAACGATGCAACCTGATGTATATTTATGCAAAGCCGCTTACGTCGCCTTTGCCGATTCTCAAAATTTGCGCGCTGTCATCAATCAGACTGATGACACTCGACGGCTGGGGATCTATCGTCCCGCCGTCGATGATTAAATCGACGATTCGTCCGAAATATTCGTCGATGATCGAAGGATTGCCGAGATCTTCACCATCCTGTGTTTTAACACTGGTGCTGATGATCGGCTGTCCGAGTTCGCGGATTAAAGAAAGACAGATTTCGTTGTCCGGCACGCGAATACCCGTGGTTGGCCGCTTTGGCAGAATGATTTTGGGAACCAGTCGCGACGCTTCCAGAATGAATGTGTAAGGCCCCGGCAGAAGCCGTTTCATGGTTTTATAAGCGTAATCGGTAACCAGCGCATATTGACTGATGTGCTTCAGATCAGAACAGACGAAGCTCAGCGGTTGTTTTTTATTTCTTTTTTTAATATCGTAAATTCTTTCAATGCCTCGCTTATTGGATAAATCACAACCTAAACCGTAAACCGTATCCGTCGGATAAATAATAACTCCGCCGTCCTTCAGAACATCCACCGCCTTTCGGATGAGACGCATTTGCGGATTTTGGCTATGAATTGATAACACTGCCGGAGCTCCCGTCTTACAGTTCCCGTTTTCAATCCAATACTTATATCATCAATCCGACAAATTATCAACGACATAAAACACTCGCCCGAAACGGATTGTTATTCATCATTATTTATTCAGCTTCTTGTCTTTGCTGAGCTTGTATTCGATACTGTCGATCAGAGCCTGCCAGCTTGCTTCAATAATGTTTTCAGACACGCCGATGGTGCTCCAGACCTCACTGCCGTCCGTCGAATCCAGAAGCACACGCACGCCTGCCGCAGTGCCTTCCGATCCTTCCAACGTGCGGACTTTAAAATCCACCAGGTGCATGTCCTTGATCTGTGGATAAAATTTGGTCAACGCTTTCCGCAACGCATGATCCAGAGCATTAACCGGGCCGTTGCCTTCAGCGGCCGTCAACTCCTCCTCACCACCCACGGAGATTTTGATGGTGGCCTGCGAGAGACAGGGATTGTCGAGCGTGCGCGACGTGACCACACTGAAACACTCCAGATTAAAGGGCTCGACAAACTCACCGATGGCTTTTTTCATCAGCACGGAGAGCGATCCGTCGGCGGCGTCAAATTGAAACCCTTTGTCTTCCATCAGCTTGACCTGATGAACAACTTTTTCCAACGCATTTTTCTTTGCCAGATCGATGCCCAGCGCCCGGGCTTTGTATTCAATATTGCTTTTTCCGGCCATGTCGGAAACCAGCACGCGCCGGCTATTGCCAACCTGCTCGGGCTGCATGTGTTCGTAGGCCGCTGAATTTTTCGCCACGGCGCTGACGTGAACGCCGCCTTTGTGCGCAAACGCGCTTCGCCCCACAAAAGGCCGCGACATCAAAGGCGGGATATTGGCCACATCGCTCACATACAACGAAAGATTCGTCAGTTGACGGATGGATTCCGGCGGAAGACAATTCATTTTCATTTTGATTTGCAGATTGCCGATAACCGAAATTAAATCAGCATTTCCGCAGCGTTCACCATAGCCGTTGACGGTGCCCTGAACCATCTTCACCCCCTCGCGCACCGCCGCAAGGGAATTGGCGACAGCCAGGCCGCAATCGTTATGAACATGGATACCCGATAAACTCAGCGGAACCAACGCCGAAATCTTTTTGAGAATCTCGCTGATTTCATGCGGCATGGCACCGCCGTTGGTATCGCAAAAAACAATCCTGTCCGCGCCGGCATCCAGTGCGGTTTTGACGACCCGGGTCGCGTAACGTGCGTTGTGTTTGTAGCCATCGAAAAAATGTTCGGCGTCAAAGAGCACTTCCTTACCTTTAGATTTGAGATAAGAGATGGAGTCGCGGATCATGGCCAGATTTTCGTCTAGTTCAATTTTCAGAATATCCGAGACATGCAAGTCCCATGATTTTCCAAAAATGGCTACAGCCGGCGTTTCGGCCTTGATGAGCGCTTTAAGATTAGGACAGGTTTCGGGGCGGATATGTGGTTTGCGCGTGGAGCTAAACGCGGTGAGTCTGGCATTTTTGAACTTCACCGCCTTGGCCATCTCAAAGAAACGCATATCTTTGGGATTGGAGCCGGGCCAGCCGCCTTCGATATAATGAAAGTGAATATCATCCAAACGCTGAGCGATGCGCAATTTTTCTTCAGCGGAAAAAGTGATTTGCTCTCCCTGCGTGCCGTCACGCAACGTCGTGTCGTAAATTAGGATTGAATTTTTGGTCATACTCTCCTCTCTTTCAAAAAAAACCGCCGCCGGGTTACCCTGGCAGCGGATCGGAATTTTACTTATGGAAATAAGGCTAAAATCCTGCCAGGCCTCCTATGGAGAAGCGAATTATCGCGCGAGTCATTATTTTTTCCGCATGGATGATCATCTGTACAACACCATTAAACATTGGATTCGACGACATAATAGTTTCTGGCCTATTTTTTGTCAATAAAAATAAAAGGATAAAAACAAAAGCCTTTAGTCAAATATGTCCGGCAATTTACAAATCGGACAAGAATGTTCTTTTTGACGAATATGTCCGGTCATCCACATGGCATAAAACAGATAGAAATTTCAATGCATTGGAAACCATTTTGAGCACGGATCACAAAACGGCACGTCTTTTGATCTTACTTCATTTCAAAAAAGCACAATGCTTAATTATGAAAGAAGAGGAGATCAAGTTATGAAAACAAAATTTAAAACGTTGTGGAGTGGAATGATTATTCTGGTTCTTTTGCTGGGCGCGATACCGTCTGCGCGCGCCGCGGAAGAAGACAAAGTAACGGGCGAGGCCGCAGCAAGCGTCCTTTCCGCGTATATTTGGCGCGGTCAGGAGCTCAGCCGCTACAGTGCGGTGATTCAGCCGTCGGCAACCATCGCCTATAAGGGTTTTTCGGTGAATGTCTGGGGAAATATCGACACACGTCCCTATTCTGCAGGCGATGACAAATACGCATCGAATTTCACAGAGACGGATGTTACCTTGTCTTATACGCGCAAGTTCGGCATTGTCTCGGTGGGCGCGGGTTACATCTATTATGGCCTGGCGGCTGCAGTTCCGGGCGGACCGGACTTACTGGATTCCCAGGAAGTATTCGCCACAATAAGCGTCGATACGATTCTGGCCCCGACACTGACGATCTATAAGGAAATTGATCATTATCATCAATGGTACGCCATGCTTGGCATTTCGCACACCTTTGCCCTGCATGACAAAATCGGGTTGAAACTGGCGGGATCGGTCAGCTATCTGAAGAGCGAAGATGAAATAACTTATCCTAAATTTGACAGCGATTCTCTGGCGACCGCGGACAAGTTCAACAACTTTCACGACGCGACTATCGCCATTTCGCTGCCGGTTAGCGTAACCAAGAATCTGACCCTCACGCCGATGGTGACCTATGTCCTGCCGCTGTCCAATGATGCGAAATACGAGATGAGAGCCCGTGGCCTGCAGGGCGCGGCCCTGCCGTCCGACAAAGACTGCACATATCTCTACGGCGGCATCACGGCCAGCTTATCTTTCTAAGGAAGAAGCGAAGATGTTATCTTGGAAAAAAATGTAATCAATGGTAAACATTGAAGAAGGAGTATCTGAACGCCCCTGAGGACGGATGAGTCAACACCATCCGTCCTCAGAGACCATTTTATGAGCATCGGGAATGCCTGTGGACGGATTAAAATTTTTTTCCCAGCTGATTATCATTCTTGGATTTTCCATTCCTGTTGTTTATGTCTTCAACAAAATTAAGCTCCCCTCCATCATCGGTTTTCTGATCACCGGCATCCTGATCGGCCCTTTCGGCTTGAGGCTGATTGACGATATGGCCGGAATTCAGTTTATGGCGGAGATGGGCGTGGCTTTCCTCCTTTTCACCATCGGCATTGAAATTCAACTTTCCCGCTTCCTCAGGCATTTATCCGAAATTCTGCTGACGGGCGGTTTGCAGATTCTGTGTACATTTCTTGTGGGTGTACTCATCGGCTTGGCCATGCAGTTGAGCATCAGCCAGGCCGTCTTCATCGGCTTCATTCTGGCGCACAGTTCCTCTGCTCTGGTGCTGAAAATTCTCAAAGACCGCGATGACGAGGCCTCCCCGCAGGGCCGGATCTCCATCGGCGTTATTTTGTTCCAAGACATCATGGTGGTGCCGATGATGCTTCTGATCCCTTTTCTGGCTGGAGACAGCGGCCCGGATGCTTTGATGATCATCTGGAAGCTTTTCAAATCCATTGCGATTATCGTCGTGATTCTCGTTGCGGCGCGTTATGTCATTCCGGTCGTCCTGGAACGGCTGGTCAATATGAATATGCGCGACGTACTGGTCATTTCCTCCGTCGTCATTACCATGGGTATTGCCTGGATCACCGAATCCCTGGGCTTATCATTGGCCATCGGCGCGTTTCTGGCGGGCCTGTCGCTCTCCGACACGGATTTTACCCATCAGATCATCAGCGACATCAGCCCGTTTCGCGATGTTTTCCTATCGGTGTTCTTTGTCTCTTTCGGCATGATCCTGAACATCGATTTTCTGCGCGCCAACACAGGCTATATTCTGCTGACATCTCTGGCGATCATCCTGCTCAAGGCCGCAATTGTTTTCGGACTGATCACGCTAATGAAGTATTCCCTGCGCGTCGCGCTCTTGTCGGGCGTGATGCTGTCCCAGATCGGCGAGTTTTCATTTGTCCTGGCGTCGCAGGGCTTTAAAAATCAGATCATCTCCGATTATATCTACCAGACCTTTATCGGCGCTTCAGTCCTCACCTTCATCGTCACACCGCTGCTGGTTTCTCTGGTTTACTATGTCTGGACGCGCAAAAATTTGTCCGGCATCGGGAAGGACATGAGGCCTGATGAAAAAGCCCGTGTATCCAACCATGTCATTATCTGCGGCATGGGACTCAACGGCCGCAATCTCGTTCGCGTTCTCAAGGATACAGCTATCAATTACGCCGTCATCGACCTCAATTTCCAGAAAATAAAAAAAGCCAAGAGCAAGGGGGACGAAAACACAATCTGGGGTGATGTGTCGAATGTGGAAATTCTGCGGCGCGCCAGCGTGGAGACGGCGCGCGTCATGGTCATAGCCATCTCCGACCGTTTTTTGACCAAAAGCTGCTTGTCCAATGCCAAGGCGCTCAATCCCAATCTCCATGTCATCGTCCGGACAAAGTATGTTTCAGACATCGAGGATCTGCTGGCAATGGGCGCGGACGACGTGATCCCTGAAGAATTTGAAACATCCATTCAGATTTTCAGCCGCGTACTCAAAATGTTTCACATCCCCAACAGTATTATTCTGGCGCAGGGAAACATCATCCGCAACAAATCGTATGGCGTTTTCCGGGACGTGCGCTACACGCAGGAAGCGTTCGACCAGATCAGCCAGATTCTGGCGCAGGGCACGATTGAAACTTTCTTTCTCGCCGCCGCCAATCCCATTGTCGGGCAAAGCATCCGGGGCGTTAATCTCAAGGCACAATCAGGAGCAATGATTATCAACATCATCCGCCAAAATCATACCATCACCCATCCGCCCAGCGACTTTATCTTTCAGGCAGCCGATCAGCTGGTGCTCTTCGGAAGCCACTCGGCAATTGATGCCGCGCTGAAAATACTTACCGGAGACCAAGACCCGGAACCGGTCTGATTGCACGGGAAAATGCTTTTGTCCGGCCACAAACACCGTTCCCACCGGGAGCCCTGGCCGTTCACATTGCCATCTTCCATCAGATACGGTGGCAAGTCGATGAACTGGCCGGCAGAACCAAAGGAGTGCTTCGCGATTCTAAAATCGATCATCCGACCTTGCAGTTTGAATGCAATAGGTGTAATCACGGGCAACTGTTATGCTGCGCCAAAGAATCCGGCCATCCGCATAACGGAAAAACGTTGAACACTGAAAAAATTATTTTGCCGGCTTGAGCAAAGACCGGCCAAAGGAGACCCCATGGATATATTGACAAGTAAACAAAACGGCGTTCTTACGATTGAGTTTAATCGTCCGGCAAAGAAAAACTCAATCATCTCCGACATGTATCAAATGATGGCGGATGCGATCAAGGACGGGGAAGAAGATCAGGCGGTGCGCGTGATATTATTTTGCGGCAAGCCGGAGATTTTCTCTGCGGGCAACGACTTGGAAGACTTTATGAATAACAAAGAAGATGTCACGGAACGACCGGTGGCAAAATTTATGCGCCACCTCAGCGGGGCGGCCAAGCCGGTGATTGCCGCTGTAGCAGGCGCGGCCATCGGGATCGGCACCACAATGCTCTTCCATTGCGATCAGATTTATGCGGCGGACAACGCAAAATTTTCGATGCCTTTTGCTAAACTCGGCCTGTGCCCGGAATTTGCGTCAAGCCGGCTTTTGCCGCAAATCATCGGCTATCAGCGCGCTGCCGAATTGCTGTTTTTTGGCGAAGCCCTTTCCGCCGGGGAAGCCTTTAATATGGGACTGGTCAATAAAGTGCTGACGCCGGAAGAACTCATGCCTTATGCTTACGCCCAGGCGGCAAAGCTTGTCGCATTGCCGCCGTCGTCTTTGCGCACGACCAAAAGCCTGATGAAATCGCGCAGCGCCGATGCCGCGACCGCTCAGATGATGGAAGAAAACAAGCACTTCAGCGCCATGCTGCAAGCGCCGGAAGCCAAAGAGGCGTTTGCAGCCTTCTTCGAACGGCGCAAACCTGATTTTTCGAAATTTTCCTGAAACGATCTGCGCAATAGCTATTTGTCCTGCCCGATCTTGGTGATTGTGCCCTGGGCTGTTGCGCAGAGGCTTTCTTTGCCGCCACTGACCGCGAAAACATCGCAGCGACAGACCGCCTGCGTTTTTCCTGCGTATATAACGGATGCCCGGGCGACAATGCACTCTCCCATTGCCGGGCGCACATAGTTAATTTTGAATTCCGACGTCACAACCGCCGGGCCCAAAACACTTCCCCCCGCGTAAGTGAGCGCGTTATCCGCGGCGTAGCTGACAACGCCGCCATGCAGAAATCCATGCTGTTGTTTGAGTTCATGCTTGGCGGGCACTTTCAACTCTGCGCCGCCCACGGAAAAACCTGTCAGTTCCGCTCCAATCAGGACGCTGAAAGGCTGGGCTGCCAGAACTTGTCGACCCAGGATAAGCATTTCATCCATATGCGCCTCCTTAGGACAAGGATTGCTAGTTGAAAAATATTTTGGCATCCGCTAGAGATGAAGTCAAGTTAAATGACAACAGGTAAATAACAGCAACGGGGGGACGCGATGAGAATTCATTATTTCCAGCATGTACCGTTTGAAGGACTGGGGAACATGGAGGATTGGATTCAATCCCAAGGCCATGATCTTTCATCGACCCGTTTTTACGAAAATGAAACACCACCTGAACCGGACAGCATCGACTGGCTGATCGTCATGGGCGGGCCGATGGGCGCAAACGACGAGCATCTTTATCCCTGGATTGCCGCTGAAAAAAAATTTATCGGCTCAGCCATAAAAAAAGGCATCAGAACTCTGGGCGTCTGTCTGGGTGCTCAATTGATTGCCTCGGTTCTGGGCGCCAGAGTGTATCCCAATACGCATAAGGAAATCGGCTGGTTTCCGCTGCACCTCACACCGGACGGTATTGCCTGCCCTTTGTTCCCCGACTTCCCTGAGGAATTAATGGTGTTCCACTGGCATGGCGATACATTTGATCTGCCCCAAGGCGCCAGGCATCTGGCCTATAGCAATGCGTGCGCCAACCAGGCATTTCTCTTCGGCAATCATGTTCTGGCCTTACAATTTCATCTGGATTTAAAAAGAGAAAATGTTGAAGCCTTGATTAAAAATTGCGGCAGCGAACTTGTCCCTGCTCCTTATATTCAACATGCCGAACATATGCTGACGCAGGATAAAGCATTTGGGATGCTTGCGGATTACATGAATAGCATACTGGCCGCTTTCGCGACGATGCGTTACGAGAAGGAATTAAACTAAGGCAGTCCCGGATAGCCTAGGATTCCTCTTGCCTTGCTGACCACTCTGTACATCCATTCCAGTTGGCCGTGCGTGTCGTTGGCGTTGATCGTACAGACAACTAAAACGGTGGTGATGTCATAGGCTGGATCGTAGCGCATCACGGTCATATACCCCTGATGAGCGCCGTTATGCCCGTAGCCCAGACCGGGTGTATACGTCATTCCCAATCCGTAATACTGGTGGAATTCTCCCGTGGGCAGGCAGTTCTTCATCTGTGCCACATTGGCGGCATTGACACCCGCTTCGCCTTTGAGTAGTTTGCGAATCCAGAAGGCCAAATCACCTAATGAACTGATCACATTGCCTTCCGCGACATTGCCGGACATGTTATCTTCCGTTTTGCCGGTCAACGCTCCTTCCAGCCACACATGCCCCGGGAAAAAAGGCCCGGGAATGGACAGGTCCGTTCCCAGATAGGGGAAACTGGTGCGGCTAAGTCCCAGAGGTGCGGTAAAGGTATCAGCTATAAATTCATGATAACGCTTCCCGGAAACTCTTTCAATGATCTTCCCCAGAAGCATATAGCCGGTGTTGCTGTACCAGAATTGTTCATCCGGCAGATGATTGTATAAGGCATGCAGCGAAACGATGCCCGCCAGTTCGTCAAAACCGAATGTATGCGTGTTATCGTCCAGATCCTCGCGCACATAATCCAGATAGAACTTGCCCGAGTAAGGAGCAACGACCGTGCCGGGAATGCTCTGATTGAAAATATCAAACACCCCCGCCCGGTGCCGCAGCAGATCACGGAGGGTTATTTCAGTCCGGTAAGGAATGCTGTATATTGTTTCGTTGGGCAAGTACGGCGTCGCGGTGCCGGGAATCAAATCGGTGAGTTTGTCGTCAATATCGAGGGCCCCGCTTTGATGAAGCCACATAATCGCCGCCGCCGTAAATGTCTTGGTGATACTGGCCGCGCGAAAACGGGTATCGGGAGATGTGTTGTCGTACGGTGAAAATCCCGATACGGTAAAATGCGTCCCGGATGGCGTGATGATATAAAGCGCCATCCCGCCGCCCCAATTGGCATGTGTTGTAATATAATTTTGCCGCTCGGCATTGAGCATGTCGCTCAGACGCCACTCGGGCGGCTGGTCTGCTGCGCAACCCGCTGTCAACCCAACCGCAAAAAAGAGGAAAAACGAGCGGACGTAACGGATGACACAAGAAAAAGAGATATCATTGCATGGGTTCATGGTTTCGTCATGGGATTATTTAGGCGGCAAACCTTGTTGTCGTTGATCGGTTCTGTAACAACTCCCCGTGAAGTTCTTGGCAAATTTTTTCATTTCGGCGGCAATCTCAGTCACTTCTCCGTAATGCGTAAAAGCGCGCCCATGCGTTTCCGCAATCCCGATGGAGATACCCATCACCGGAAACTGCGACGCCTTGCCTTTACGATCAAATGATTTGATAAAACCCTGTTTCATATCGCTGGGATCGTACATGCCGGGAATCAGACTGTCGAACGCCTTGATGATATCCTGCGCCGCTTCTCGGGCAAGCGTCGTATCGATGATAAAGACAAAATCGTCCCCGCCGACATGCCCGATAAAGCTTAATTGCGGCTGTTTGCTTTTCACGACGCCCAGGATGATGCGCCCCGTCATTTTGATCACCTCATCGCCGCGGCTGAACCCATAGCGGTCATTGAAAGGCTTGAAGTAATCCAGATCGGCATACCCGAACGCAAATTCTTTCTTGCCGTCAATGCGTTCCTGAATTTCTTTGTTGATGGAAATATTGCCCGGCAGACGCGTGAGGGGATTGATCTCCACAATTCTTTCGGAACGCAAAATGGAGAGATGCGCACGCGCCGCAAAATCCGTTTCCAGATCCTGCCTGCGGATGTAGTCTTCCACCAGCAACTTCTCCCAATTTTCAATGGCGTATTTTTCCGGAACAATTGCCAGCACCGGCAGTTGATGGAACATCGGATCGGATTTCAAATCGTTGAGAACATGAATCCCCGTAGGATCGTTTTCATCAATGCTCATGACAATGAGATTGGGGATGGCATTGTAGATATAGTCAAGCGCCGAAGACATGCTGTTGAAGGCGACGATCTGGTATATGCCCCCCAGACTGCGCCCGATGACATTATTGAGAACCACATCTTTACAGACGACAACGACTGTTTTCATGGCCTTTAAGAAATATCCTCGGCGGACTCCATGTTATCTTCCATTTCCCGCAGGACATCTTTGATATCCTGATCGGAAAGTTTCAGAAGCTCATAGGCCACCGGGTTGACGTCCGGCACGAAATCTTCCCCGGCAAAACCAAAACCGCGGGCGCGCACCAGCAGATCGGCCACATGAACAATAGCGGTTTCCAGCGGAGCGTTTTTGGCCAACACCGGACGGTGATGAAATTGAATGACTTCAATCAGATTAACCGGGAAACGCCACTTTTCGGCAAGCCAACCGCCTGCATCGGCATGCGTCGCGCCAAATTGATTTTTTTCCGCCTCGAAAATCGACAGCTTTTTTTCCTTCGCCTCTTTCATAGCGGCTTCATATTGCTCAGCGAATTCCAGAATCAGGATGACCTTGCCGATGTCATGCAGCAGGCCGGCAACGGAAATTTCCTCAGGCTCTTTCAAGTTTTTTTTCTGGGCGATGACTCGCGATGCGATGGCGCAGGCCAGCGAATGCTCATACAGGCCGCTCATCGTTTTCTGCATCAGTTCAAAAACGGACACACCCAGCAGCAGGCCTTTGATGACGTTTAAGCCCAGCAGCATGGTGGCATGCGAAACGGAAGCGATTCGGCCCGGAAAGCCGTAAATGGCGGAATTCACCATTTTCAGCACCTTCGTCGTCAACGCCGGATCGTTGGAGATAAAGGCGCTGATTTCTACAATCGTAATGCGTGGTTTCTCAATGACGGCAGAGAGTCTCTTCAACACACTCGGAACAGTGGGCAGCGTGTTGATGCTTTCTACTTTATGCCGCAGCACTTTCGGGTCCATTTTATTCATAGAGGCCTTCAATATGTTCCTTAACGATTTTCTTGATGGCATTCATGTAAGGCTTGCCGTCCACCAGGGCAAACCTGGCTTCCAGATTGGCCAGCGCCTGTTCTTTCGGAATCGTCTGAATCGGGGGGCCGTCAATAAAAATGCTGGCTATTTCCATGTCCTGAATTCTTTCAATCCATGTTTCATTGAGCTCCGTACCTTCTCCCAGCATTACCATGCCGTTTTTGGCCAAAACAGGTTTGGCCAGCTTCATGCCTGGCTCTAGTTTGGATACGGGGATTTTCGGCATCGACGAACTCCTTGAGACGATCTGTTATATTCGAGTCAGAGGATCAGGAATCTACCTGATCCTCTTATGTAAAAGCGGGATCTCTTAGTTCCTGATCGATTTGATCGGAATCGGCGGCGTTAAACTGCAAAAGTCTTTTTAAATGATAGAAGCTTTCTTCATCCATAACCAGAAACGAGACAATGGTTTCTTCGCCTTCCGAACGGAGGATTTTGCCTTCGATGCTTAAATGCGCCTCTTCGTTGAGCACCAATTCGACGGTGCATCGTTCTCCGGTCGTAAACGCATGCGGGCTTGCAAAGCTGACGCCTGTCATGCTGAGGTTCAGCGTCTTGACTTTGACTTTCTTCCCCTTGATGACCACATTGAGGTCAAATCCGACGGGAACTCTTGTGCGTTTTCTTCGTTCGGTAATCATGGCCGTCCCTTTCTTAGCCAAGTCGTAAAAGACAGATAAATCAAAAAACATCAGCACTTACTTACATGTTATATTTTCATAACTGTGAATTTTGGTCAAGTCTCATTTTTCCCAAATCAGGGAAAATGATTCGCTCTCCCTCCAACCGATAGGCGAGCGCCATCACATCAATGCGTTCCAGAAGTTGCACATACGCAGTCAATCGATCTTCCGGCAGAATTAAAACAGCTCCGGGTTGGCCGGCGGCGGATTTCTGAATCAGCAGCCTGGCCGCCGCCGATAAAACGCTCTTCTCAGTGCTATCGGTCGGAACCGCTAAAACATGAGAAATTTTGTCAGTTCCCGGCTGCATCACAAATAATTCATGCTCGACGTCATTGCCTGCTTTGTATTTCCAACGGCGAAACAGTGTGGCCAGCTGACTGACAATGACGTCATGATCGCAAGATTCGGCCATGTCGTCTGCGGCCGAAGAAGAAGGCGGGACACCTGTGAGCTCCTCACGAAAGGACACTTCCGCAAAATTGAGCGACGTTTGAAGAGAAGAGGATACCGTTTCTTTGAGTTGACCGATTTTTCTGACGAATAAAGCCGCTTGCAGGGCAAAACGCGGGCTTTGCAGCGCTCCGATTACCGCCACCTGCGTAAGCGTTTCGCCATCCTCCATCCAGGCCCATAAACCGCGATAGTTTTCTTCAAACAAAGACTTACCAATCCCTTTTTTCCCGCCGCCGATCTTGCCCCGGTGGACAACATAGGTGCGATTCCAGGCATCGGTGGCAAACGCCGCACCGGTTTTGCGGTCGATGCCCGACCAGGGAAAATTAATTTCGGCGGTGATGGCCGGGTGGCTGCCTTCTTTGGGTTTGCCCGTGCCGAATTCGTTGCCGTAACGGACGTTCAAAGCGATCTGGGAAAATGACCAGATTCCCAGTTTCTTTGACCAGGAAACTTTGGCCGGAATGCTTGCCCCCTGATGCCCCAGTCTCACCTTCATGGTTTCATCCGAAAACGGTTTGAAACTCCGGGCAAACTGCCGGGCATATTTCCGGATCAATTTTTCGTTGTCAACAACCTTCAACATTTTCCGCCAGTCCTTTATCCTTGTGACTTTATCCTTAACCTTCTGCTTATCTTAATCCAGCCGTTTTTTGAAGCGGGCAATGGCCGCGACGAAAACAACGCAGCCCATGACCGCCAGCACGAGAAATTGCGGCCAGAGCACCTCCAGACCGACTCCCTTAAGGAAGATACCGCGAATAATCACCAGAAAATGACGCAGCGGATTAAGAAAGGTCAGCCACTGAATGACCGTCGGCATATTTGCCACGGGAAACACAAAACCGCTCAACATGAAGAACGGCATCAAAAAAAAGAAGGTGAGCATCATCGCCTGTTGCTGGGTCGTAGAAATACTGGAGATTAACAGCCCGATGCCGAGTGTGCTGAGCAGAAAGATTAAGGAGGCAAAAATCAAAAGCGGAATGCTGCCCACGAGTGGAATTTCAAACCAGTAAACGGCCACAACAATAATAAACAACAACTGCACCAGTGAAATAATGATGTAGGGGATGGTTTTCCCGATGATAAATTCATAGGATTTAAGCGGCGTGACAATCAACTGCTCCATCGTGCCCGCCTCTTTTTCCCGGATGACGGCAATGGAGGTCAGAAGCAGCGAGGTGAGCATAATCAGAAAAGCGACGATACCCGGCACGAAAAAATACCGGCTGTCGAGGTTGGGGTTGTACCAGGTGCGAATGCGCGCATCGATCCTGGCGTAAGATAACTGCTGCGGATAGAGTTTCCGAATGGTGTCCCGGTTGAATTTCTCGACAATCGTGGTGGTGTAGGCCATGCGCATGGCCGTCATGTTGCTGACGGAACCATCGGCGATAATCTGCACCTGCGCCGTCTGTCCCTTGCGGATGAGCGGCTCGAAATCCGGTCCGATTTTGACGGCCATATCGACTTGTCCCAAAAGCAGCAGCTGCTCAGTCTGACGGTCGTCACTCACATGATGGGTCACGTGAAAAATGCCGCTGCCCTCAAACGCCGAGATGAATTCCCGGCTGGTCTTTGTTTTGGACTGGTCTTCCAGAACCACACGAATGTTGCGGATGTCGTAATTAACCACATAGCCGAAGATCAGCATCTGCACGAGCGGCGCTACCACAAGCATCACCCGGTTTCTTTTGTCGCGCATCAACTGGATGAATTCCTTGCGCACCAGTTCTTTGATTCTCAGCCAGCTCATAGGCCTTCCTTTTTCAGCAATCGATAGTTGATGGCCGTGAGCACCACCAGCATGGACGCCAGAACCGCCATACCGGGCCATAAGTAGGTCCATCCTGTGTTACGCAGATAGATGCCGGACAGCAGTTCAATGTAATATCGGGCCGGAACGATGTAGGTGAGCCATTGCAACACCGCGGGCATATTCACAATCGGGAAAACAAAATCGGAAAGCAGGATCGACGGCAGATACGTCAGTAATATGGCAACCTGATTGGCAATCATCTGAGACTTGGTGGCCGATGAGATCAAAAGCCCCAGGGACAGGGCAACGCACAAATACAGAGAGGTGGCAACCATCATCAGCCAGAAATTACTTTTGATGGCGACGTCGAACAGAACTTGCCCCAAAAGCATGGCGATCAGCACATCGATCAGGCCGATGAAGAAATAGGGAATCGCCTTTCCGAGCAGCAATTCACCCGCGCGTATCGGTAGCGACTTGATCGTCTCCATGGTGCCGTTTTCGTATTCCCGCGCAATGATCAGCGAGGTCAAAAGCGCGCCGACAATGATGATGATGATCCCGATAATGCCGGGAATAATAAAATTACGGCTTTCCAGTTCTTCGTTAAACCAGATGCGAATGCGGCCATCCACCGGCAGAGCGATTCTTTCCAGTCCCTCGCGGTTAAGAAAAGAAAGCAGTAATTTTTGATTATACTGTTCGGTAAAAGACATCAGGTAACCGCGGACAATGCCGGCAAAGTTGGGATCGCTGCCGTCGAGAATGATCTGCAGGTGCGTTTCCCGATCTGAACGTAGAGAGCGTGTGAAGTCAGGAGGGATGACTATCACCACCGTGGCGCGGTCGCGATCCAGATAAGGAATGGCATCATCCGTGCGACGCACTTGCGCGGTAATTTGAAAATACGAAGAAGCGCCCAGTTTGTTGATAAACTCCCGGCTGAATTCGGATTGATTGTGATCAACCACGACTGTTTCGACATTATCCACATCCAGACTCAGCGCATAGCCGAAGATCAGGATGAGGATGAGGGGGACGGCAAAAGCCAGATACAGGCTGCGATAGTCCCGGATCAGGTGATAAAACTCCTTGCGGATAATGGCCAGGATGCGCAGAGGATTCACCGGTCGCTCCTTGTCATGAGAGTGATAAAGGCATCGTTGAGATCGGCATCAGGGCTTTCCGGACAGGCGGCGCTGATGATTTCCGCAGGTGTTCCCATCGCCACAATTTGTCCTGAGTTGATCATGACAATGCGTTCACAGAAGCGCGCTTCATCCATGTAATGGGTGGTGACGAAAACGGTAATGCCCTCGCGAGCGATCTGACGGATGAAATTCCAGAACTGCTCGCGCGTGATCGGATCGACGCCGGAGGTGGGTTCGTCCAGAAAAAGGATTTCCGGCTTGTGCAGAAGCGAACAGCCCAGCGCCAGCCGCTGGCGCCAGCCGACCGGCAACTCGCGCGTGATGCGGTTACGCGCATCCTGAAGCCGGGTCATATTCAAAATCCAGTCGATGCGCTCGGACCACTGGTTTGCGGAAACATTATAAACCCCCAGATAGAAACGCAGATTTTCGTAAGGGGTCAGGTCTTCATACAAAGAAAATTTCTGGGACATATAGCCAATGGCGTGTTTGATGGCTTCCGACTCGCGCATCATGTCGAAACCCGCGACCGTGCCGGAACCGGATGTGGGCGTAATAATGCCGCACAGCATGCGGATAGTCGTCGACTTGCCGGAGCCGTTCGCGCCCAGAAATCCGAAGATTTCGCCCCGCTTCACGGCAAAAGATATTTTGTTGACCGCGACAAAATCGCCGAATTTTTTTTCCAGCAGGTTCACACGGATGGAATCAGTATTGGAAAGCGTCACGGGCGAGCTCCTTGTCGGTTTCCCTGATCCGCGCGATGATCGCCGCCTCCAGAGACGAATGTTTTTTTCGCATGGCGGCGGGGGTATTCTGCTCCAGAATCACACCCGAGTGCATCAGGGCGAGCACATCGCATTTTTCACCTTCATCCAGATAGGCCGTGGAGAGCAGGATGGTCATCCCGTTTTGCTTCATGCTTAGCAAAATATCCCAGAATTCCCGGCGCGAAACCGGATCCACCCCATTGGTGGGTTCATCCAGAATCAAAAGCCTCGGTTCATGGACTAAAACGCAGGCCAGGCCGAGTTTCTGTTTCATACCGCCGGAGAGATTGCCCGCCAGTCTGTCCTTAAACGGCAGCAAATTGGAAAACCCCAGATATTTTTCCTTGCGTTTTATTCGGAGGACGCGCGGGATACCGAAAATATCCAGGAAAAAATCGATATTCTCTTCCACCGTCAGATCCGCATACAGGCCGAAACGCTGCGGCATGTAACCGATGAGTTGCTTGATATCTTGATGCCGGTCGATCACATGAAGACCGTCAATAAAAATACTACCCGCCGTAGGCCGGATCATTCCGGCGATCATGCGCAGGACGCTCGATTTACCCGCACCGTCGGAGCCGACCAGGCCGAAGATCTTTCCGGGTGTCACCTGGAAAGAAACGTCTCTGACCGCCTCCACCTGTTTGAAGCGTATAAAAATATTACGAACGTCCACCAAAGCTGGCAGGCTTTCAGGCTGAGACGTCATTTTCCGCCTCCCCCGTTATGGCATCAGCCGGGCGTCGGCCGGCATGCCCGCTTTGAGTTCGTAATCAGGATTCGGGATAGATACTTTGACCAGATAAACCAGTTTGACGCGTTCTTTCTGCGTTTGGATGATTTTCGGCGTGAACTCGCCTTCCGGCGAAATGAAAGCAACCGTTCCCAGGAAAGTTTTGCCGGGAAACGAATCAACGCTCACATTCACTTTCTGCCCAGGTTTGACTTTACCAATTTGGGTCTGCTCAACATAGATTTTAAGATCCACTCGCTTCAGATCAGAGACGGTAATCAGTTCACGACCGGCCGTCACGGTTTCACCCGGTTCGACATTGCGGCTGGTCACCACACCATCCTGAGGCGATTTCATCTGTGTATAGTCCAGTTGAATGACGGCCTGATTCATGGAAGCGCGGGCTACATCAATTTGCGCCGCAGCCGTTTCGATATCACGCCTGGCCGCGTCGATTCTGGACAGATTGCCCTGGGCAAGTCTCAGCAGCGATTCGCTTTCGGCTAGGCGAGATTGGGCTACATCGTAGGCAAGCCTCGCCGAATCACGCTCTTTTTCGGTGATCACGCCCCGGCTGAAGAGTTCCTCGAAACGCCGATAGTCTTTTTCTTTGTCGGCTAGCTGATCTTTCGCGCTTTTCAGTCCGGCTTCGGCCCGGGCGACTTCCTGAGGCAGGGTTTTCAGGCTGACATCAAGCGCCGCCTGCGACTGCTGGCGGACTTTTTGCGCACGGTCAAGATTGGCTCTGGCCTGCGCCAGACGCGACTCAAATTCCGCGCGATCGATCCCAGCGATCACCTGGTTTTTCACAACAGCCTGCCCTTCCTGGACATTCACCAAAGCTATGCGTCCCGGAACCAGAAAAGATAATTTGGCCTGTGTCGTTTCAATGGTGCCGGAATAAAAAAGTTCCGCCGAGCTCTTATGATTCTGCCCGATGTAAACAAACATTCCGACGCCGATGAACAGCGCCACAAATACAATGAGGATGATTTTCTTTTTCACTGGTGGATCTCCGTTTCATGCAGAATCATACAGTCTTGTCTTTTATCATATTTTCAAACTGATGAGTATCTTTATCGCCGGGAATTTTATCCGGCCCTGGGCTAAAAGCGGCTATTTTTTTCGCTCGGGGCAACTTTTTTATTTTTGCCTCCAGTCGTAGAGCCTCGCCCTTCTCCAGACAAACGCTTTTCACAAGCAAGACCACGGGACGTCTCGAACGGGTATATTTGGAGGCCGTTCCACGGTTGTGGCTGATGAGCCGGTTCTCAAGCTGATTGGTTGCACCGGTGTAAAAGGTATCGTCCGAGCAACGCAGCAGATAAACCAGCCATTTAGCAGGTTGTCTCTTCTTTGTTTTCATCCGAACCGGTTTATACAGTATCAAAACCCATAATGCCATGAAAAACGCCTGTGCAGGAATGCTTTGACCAATCCGGAAACAAGTGTTATGGCGTGCCGAATGCGTACTAATGGGGGTTAAATATGTTGAATTTTCTGCCAACCCGGTTCGTGGGCTTGATAGCCCTGTCTCTTTTGGTATTGAATGTTGTATTCTGGGTGCCGATTTTGCTGGTTTTTTCCATTCTGAAATTTTTGCTGCCTTTTGCGCCTTTTCGCCGGCTGTTCGATAAAATCCTGTTATGGATTGCTCAAAACTGGATCGCCTGCAATGTCTTGTGGATGAATCTCACCCAAAAAACAATTTGGGATGTGCAGGGCCTGGATTCATTAAAGTATCAAAGGTGGTATCTGGTGGTGAGCAACCACCAATCCTGGGCGGATATTTTTGTTTTGCAAAAGCTCATGAATCGCCGCATTCCGTTTATGAAATTTTTTCTCAAGCGTGAACTCATCTGGGTGCCGTTTATGGGACTGGCCTGGTGGGCGCTGGATTTTCCTTTTCTGCGCCGACACAGCGTTGAATACCTGAAAAAACATCCCGAACAAAAAGGAAAGGATTTTGAAACCACCCGCAGGGCATGCATGAAGTTTACGAACATGCCGACCAGTGTGATGAACTTCCTGGAAGGAACGCGGTTCACGAAAGCCAAGCACTTAAGACAGAATTCACCCTACCAATTTCTGCTGAAGCCGAAGGCGGGCGGCATTGCGCTGGCGCTGGGCGTATTGGGAGATCAATTTAATTCACTTTTGAATGTTACGATTGTTTATCCGGACGGCATTCCGACGTTCTGGGGATTTTTATGCGGCAAGGCGAGACGGGTTGTGGTCCGTATTTCTTCTCTGGACATCCCGCAACAATTTCTCCACGGCGATTACGAAGGTGACAAGATTTTCCAGGCTGCCTTTCAGCAGTGGGTGCAGGATCTGTGGAAGGATAAAGATGCGCAAATTGATGCATTGCTGAGGGAGGCGCAAGCGTTATAGCGCTTGCTTGCCTCCCTCAGGATTTACTGTTTATGCCGCTTGTGGAGCACGGGGCGACCAGGCCGTGCGGCCCGCATCACTAAACGAGCGTTGTCTAGGCCTTCCGGAAGCCTGTGTCCGGGAGGATGGGAAAAGTTTTCTGCCGCCATTCGGCCGCGTAAGCTGGCTGGCGACGGCCTTTGCAGATTCGCAAACCGACGGGCTGACGGTCAATCCCTCGACGTTTTGATATTGCAACTTTTCTCCCAGTAATTTCTTCAGAGATTTCAAAAGATCGCCATCCTGTCCGGTGATGAACGTAAAAGCATCGCCGTTTTTGGATGCGCGTCCCGTTCTGCCGATGCGATGCGTGTAGGCATCAGCGGTTGAAGGCATATCATAATTGATGACATGGGAAACACGCGACACATCGATGCCGCGGGCGGCAATATCCGTCGCAACCATGACCGCAAATCGGCCGTCGCGAAAGCCATCCAGAGAGAGCTTGCGCTTTTGCTGGGTCAGATTACCGTGCAAAGACGTCACTTTATGGCCGACACGGTTGAGCTGCTCGGACAGTTGTTTGGCACGCGATTTAGTCCTAGTGAAAACAAGCACCGACTGGGTGTGTGTTTTTTCCAGAATATCCTTGAGCAGAGCTGTCTTATTTTCCATCTGCACCGGATAAAACGTATGGCAAACCGTCATCGCCGGAGCGGCATGTCCGATCTGCACATTCACGGGGTTAATCAGCAGATCGTTGGCCAGACTCCGGATTTCATTGGGCATGGTAGCGGAAAAAAGTAACGTCTGGCGTTTTGCCGGCAAATGTTTGACAATTTTACGTACCTCGGGCAGGAATCCCATATCAAACATATGGTCCGCCTCATCCAAAACAAGTACTTCCACGGAAGACAAATCAATGGTGCCGCGACCAACATGGTCCAGCAGTCGACCGGGGCAGGCGCAGATGATGTCGATCCGGGAACGCAGTTGATTGATCTGATTAAAGATACTGACACCACCGTAAATGGTGGCGCTCTTCAGACCTGTTTTTCTTCCCAATTCAACGATGCTTTCATTGATTTGTTCGGACAATTCCCGCGTCGGTGCAACGATCAGGGCGCGAATGCGGCCACGCTCGCCCGACATCAGGCGCTGTAAAATCGGCAGTACAAAGGCTGCTGTTTTGCCTGTTCCGGTCTGAGCCAGTCCCATTACATCGCGGCCTTCCATAATCGGAGGGATGGACTGCGACTGAATCGGCGTCGGCACCTGGTAACCGGCTGCCGTCACACCGGCTAATACTTTTTCATTTAATCTAAACTTCTCAAAACTCATTTTATATCCTTATATTATTAATATGTTACCAGCTTACGTTTTTCATTTAAACCCAGTTCGAACCGTCATCAGGCTGGTAAAGTCCCACCTTTGACACGCTTATCCGATGTCAAAACGGCAGGTCACAAACACGGTATTCCGTTAGGATTCTATTTCGATTAGCGGGATTATCCTTAGCAAATTTCCGATGAAGAAAGGTGGGAAGGTCAATATTTATCGCTATTCCAACCGTTTCCCTACAGTCATTGCCGATAAATAGCAAGCAATATCTTTAGATCGCAAAGAAAGACCGTTGATGAGACCGTAATCTTCAAGAAAATGTACTGGCTGTGAAAGCGGGATTTCACCCGCGATCCGGGTGGAATCTTTCTGAGATAATTAATGTTTTTCGAATTCAACCGGCGATACGGACATTTTGAAAACACCCGCCGGTTCACCTGTATGGACGATCATAAACGGAATTTGCCCTTTGGGCGGTATCTTGTCTGCCGCACCTTTTCCAGTCTGCAAGGCTGCCTGTATGGCATTGGCGTCAAGCGTCTCCAGCTTTTCATCCATGAGGATGTTGCCGCCTAACGATTCCATGGTCGCAAGCTTTGAGCCACTGGCATCATAGAGGATAGCTGAAATTTTTATTCTTGAGATCGTCTTTTGCGATGCGTTCTCAGCAATGCCTTCAATCACACGAATGCTTTTCCCCGCCTTGATATTGTGAACCAGCCGCTGACGGACGTTCACCAGATTCACGTCAGGGGCGGAGGTGGAAAACAAACTTTTGCCGGCATTGATCACACTTTCCGTGCCGGGAACGGATGTTTTAATGGCGTTGCCCATTTTACCGACCATTTCCGGATATAACCAGAAAAACAAAATAAGCAAAGCGACAATCACGACCAGAAAAATCCAGAGCAACTTGCCTTTGCCGGCCTTCTTCTCAGGAGCATAGTCGAAAGGCACCGCCGGTTCCGCTTTCTTTTCCGGTTCGGCCTCTTGAGGAATCTTCTGCTCAGGGGTCTGCGGAGGCTCGGGCGTCTCTTTATCTTCAAAATAGGAGGATCCGCCGAAACGCGGCATTGTCTTGAGACTCTCCAGGGGTTTAACACCTTGAGCGCTTGTTATTTTATGAACAGCTGGGGATTTTTCGTCTTCATCTCCCGGCAAAAATGATGATTTTGCCTTCGGCTTCAAATCGCTATCAGCTGACGGCCTGATGGGAATGGCATCGGCGAATTTGGGCATGAATGCGTTGTCGCTTGACGCCTGCGGCTTATCCTTTTGCGCCGGCTGCCGGAAAGCCTCTACGGACTTTTCTGCGGGAGCTTGCGGTTTGAGCGTGGTCGATTCCAGTTCAAAGTGATCAAACGGCTTTTTCAGTTCCGCCGGTCGGGGTTCTACTGCCGGCACGGCCCCTTTTAGGGGAAGCGATGGCGGTGTTTCCAAGTCTGCAATAGTCGACAGGAATTGATCGAGTTCCTGCTTCTCTCGTTTTAAATCAAACAAATCAGTTTTATTATCCATGGAAAGCGTCCTTCCGTAGCGGTTTGATCGGGATTGACAATCCTCTCGCTTCAACTATTCTATCGATTATCCGCCTGGCCGTTTGTTTTTTCACCGGGTTTTGGATTGACATTGCCCGGCGCCGGAATGCGGATAATGTCGTTGCATACGTTGCAGATGAAAATCATTGACGAACCTTTCAGTTCCTCCTCATCAATGACATACCGTTCTCCGCATTCTTCACAAAAAATAATCATTTGAAGTGCGCCTTCCTTTGCAGGTGAATTCAGAAGCTGATCGGCTCCTACGTGAACCGGTTCCCCATTTAACATCTGATATTTTAAAGGTCAATCACAACTTTCCCTTATCGACCGCCTTTTAGCATGCGAATTTCTTCTTTTAAAGCATCCAGTTGAGTCTGGAAATCCTTTTTAACTTCCGCCAGCGCATAAGCAAACGCTTCGTGAGGCGGCATGTCTTTCATGGCCCCCATCACATCCGTTTGAGCCTGGTCGCCAGGGACAGACAAGGGCGCTTCCGCCACATCCTCCGGACGGGCCTGAATCAGAATGTCCGGCTCCTTGATGGCATATTGCGCTTCTTCTTTTCCGGACAGTTCCAGGCGCAACGGTTCTTCCGCACGAATTTCTTCAACGGCTGCCGGAGCCTGCGGTTTATCCTCAATGACCGGCATCTCTTCTGCGGACGCCTCCACTTCTTCTCCTTGCGGCTCTTCGCTTGTTTTTTGTTCAAGCGGTTCCAGAGCAAGGGAATCAGTCTCTTCAACTTCGAATTTCTTTGCCCGACCCTCCGCATAAGTTTCAATATCCGTGTTTTCGACCCATGCCCGATATTTTTTAATATTATCGATTAAAATAACATGTTTTCTGGCCTCCGTCATTACTTCCGAAATCATAACGCTTTCCAGATGGTCATAGACGGACAGAAGCAACGTAATGGAATCCTGGTTGGAACTGACCCCGCGCACCCGGATATACCGACCCAGAAAGCGAAGAATTCTTAAAAATCCCTGAACGATACGGTCACCAGTATACAGCAGATAAAGCTTATTGACCTCATCTTCAAATTGTCCGAGAATTTGATCGCTGATTTCCCATTCTATGGAAAGAACAATGCTCTTCATGTCTTTCAAGGGAGAATTAAAAATCGACGACATGGGCGCGGGGGCTTCGTCTGCATCCAGATCAACGTCTGCGCTTTTTTCCTGCTGGGGCAAAGCGACGACAACCGGTATTTCAGTCGACGGTTCAACTCGGGCGGCAACAGGAGCTTCAGGCACAGGCTCAATTACCGGTTCGAGCACCGATTCAATCGGCACGTCAACCGGAGCTGCCAATGGCGCTTCGGCTCGCTTTTGGGCTACCTCCACCTGGCCGGTGTCTTTGTCTTCGTCTCCGAAAATGGCCGAAAAACGTTTTTCGATTTCAGAAATAAAAGTCGATTTGTCCTGGTTGGCAATTTTATCCGAAGGCGTGTCGGCAGGGAGGCTCTGTTCTTTGACAACGGGAATTTCCCGGACATCCTCTTGGGACGCTAAGACCATATCTGCTGCGACGGTGACATCAACACCTTTGGCAACAGTCTCCTTAGGCGGGCCGGGATCTTTTGCTTTAAGCAGTTGAGTGTCTTCACCAAAAAGACTGTCGAGGCGGCTTTCCACTCCCTGAAGAAACGACGAATCCTCTTTCATATTCATGTCACGGCTCCTGTTTCAGTTGCTTTTCCAAAGACGACATCGTGTAGTAAATAATTTTCTTAAGGGTCAAGACCACGTTATGACCCTCAACGGCGCTGGCTTCAAACGAGGGAACTTTCAGATCCGCATTCAGATCATTTTCCAGTGTTTCGATATCGAGAACTTCAATGCCCTGTTTCACGAGATCTCTTTTATTATACTGGATGACAAGCGGAATCTCCCGGATGTTTTTATTGTAAAGCGTCAGGTTTTCTTCCAGGTTACGAATGGAAATAATATTCTTGCTGCGGCGTTCGACGGCGGAATCCGCCACGAAGACCACACCGTCAACACCTTTTAAAACCAGACGTCTGGTGGAATTATACTTGACCTGACCGGGCACAGTGTAGAGCTGAATTTTCACGTCGTACCCGTTGATCTTTCCCATATCAAACGGGAAAAAATCAAAAAAGAGCGTGCGGTCTCCCTGTGTCTTCACCGTAACCATTTCCGAATTCACCTGATGACGGCACTTGTCATAGATATATTCAAGATTTGTGGTCTTACCGCACCGACCAGGGCCATAATACACAACCTTGGCTTGAATCACCTTATCTTTTAAATTAATAAACGCCAATTGGCTACCCTCCGCTTAAGGGCCTTTATCAGGCCGCACATCTTTATAAGGATGTGGAATGATCAAAAATTACAAAGTCAGGACTTCCAGCAATTCTTCAACTACCTTGGACATTTTGAGTCTGAGGAAGCCCAGCGAAAGCTGATTGTTGAAGATATTCACCAGCAGCAATTCCTCGTTGACTTTGCAAAAATAGATATTTTCCTTTTCACCCTTGTGAAACAAGAGCGAAAACTCATCTTCACCGACGATTCTGGCCATGCAGCTCATCGCACCGAAGTTGGCGGCGGCCAGCGCAGCCAGTGAATACAAATCAATCGTTTCGGTTCCGTTATTGACCGATGCAATGACATTGCCGGCCGTATCTATCAGCATCACACTCTGCACGCCGGACCCGATCAGATTTTCAGTTAACGTATCATGGATCTTGTCTAGCTGTTTTTGGCCTAAAATCATATTCGCATTTCCTCTATCCGCAGTATTGAATGCCTTGTTTCAGGGGCGCGAGAATGCCGCCTCCCCCGCAAATCATTTTTCCGCCGAGCCATGCTGACATACATTACAAAAGTACAACAAGACCTCAAACGGCCCAACCGGAAACATTAAAAAAAACGAAACTGGCATTTTGTATAATATTTATGCATTTTTTTCAAGGATTGAACTTGCCACATCTTTCATTCTTTTGACAACATCTTCCGTATCCTTCATCGCCGTCGCCCGATTGAGCGAAATCCCCGTTCGCGTGGCAAGCTCCATCCGGCCTCTGAGACCCGCCTGCTCCTGAACAATTTCAAAAATGCGAATTAATTTCTCTCCCATGACCCCTTCTCCTCCACAAGATTTAAGAAACGACCGCATCTTCAAACGCATTGATGATGGCCGGAAGCACCACATTCAACAGAAGCCCCAGTTTGACCAGTTTCTTGTTGACGGTAACCGTCCACTGGAAATCGCCAAAGGGAATGACCAGAACCGCCATGTTGCCTGCGACGTCAATGTAATAGTACTGCCCCAGTTCCGCCGGGTAGGTTTTCAGCGCATTGCGGATGAGCGCTGTAGCGTCGTTGAGCAACGTCGCCTCTGCAATATTGGCCTGATCAGTGGCCAAAAGCACCTGTCCATCATCGGTGGTGATGATGCAGGAGGCGACAAACCCCTCCCCTAAATCCTTTCTCAAGATGTCCATGCATACATTTAATTTCTGGATATTCATGGAACCTCCTTTCCGTGTGATTTTATAGATTCAATTCATTATACGTTCGAATCACCTTGGGCATAATCACATTTCGGAACAGGCCCAGCGTGCATTTGACATTGTTAAAGACGACGCACCACTGATGCTCGCCGATGATCAGCGCAACCAGAATCTGCTGATCTTTTAAATCCAGAATGTAGTGATCGCCCAGTTCCAGTGTGGTATTTGCAGCAAAGGCCGTTTTCATGAACTTTGTCAGGCGCAGGAACGCTTGAGCGGCGTCAGGAGAGGCTTTATAGGAGGCCATCACCTTGTCTTCATCGAGCTTGGCGATGGTCGCAGCCGCCAGGGCATCTCCCATGTCCTTGCTTAAAAGGGCCAGGCAGGCTTCAAATTTCGCCCGTTCGGCATCATCGAAGACGGCTTCCATATCGTCCATATCATCGACATCTTCCATGTCCGGAACTTCACCGTTATCCAGCACCTCGTCGCGGCGACGAGTGCTTTCCATCAAAAGCAGCATCAGATTTTTATCAATTCTTCTGGTCACGCTGCTGGTATTCAGGATCTGCTTGATATTCAGGCGGACATTTTCCCAGCCAATCATGTCCATCGCAGCCGTCTCGCCATCCACGTTGCCGCAAACCGAGTCGTAGAGTTCTCCTTCGACAAAGCAAAAATGCCCCCAGTGATTCGAATCCAGGTAGACTTCCATGATACAAGTTTGCCGCTCCATGGCAATGACTTGCAGAAAACTTCCCACCGAAAGTCCGAAAAGCGGCCAGCGCTGAATTTCATCTTTAATTCCCGCCTCAGAAGCAGGCGAACCCTCGACATCTTCGTTGTCTATAATCAGCTTGAAGTCTTTTTTTACAGCTCCACCCATAATCATACCTCTCATCTAAATCATCACGGCATCGTTTTCTTATAATAATTTGCATTCAAGCGTTCTGATGCATAACCCATTTTATCCATTTGCTGGCTGCGAGGGTCTCTTGATCCTGACGATGCCGGAATCGTTTTAATCGACAAGGCCGCAAAAATATTCTCAGCAATGCTATTGATGTCGAGGGGTTTCTCCAGATACCGAAAAATACCCATGCTGCTTACAATTTCTTCAATTTTAGGGGTTCCGAAGGCGGTCATCAGAATGACCGGGATTTTGGGATAATTTCTGTTCATGTAGGCCAAAAGCTCAAACCCGTCCATCTTGGGCATGCTCAAATCCGTCACAACCAGATCAATGCCGGGCGATGATTTTAACACCTTAACAGCGTCCGCACCATTGGTTGCCGTAAGCAGGTTGAAATATTTCTTGTAAATGCTCAATCCTTCGGCAAGGGTCAAAAGCAGTGGTTCTTCGTCGTCAACAATGAGAACTTCCCGCACGCGCACGGCCTTTTGGTCTTCTTTGTTTGCATCGCTCAAATCCTGAGACGCCGGATTGGATAGGTCAAATTTATTGTATGCGTTGGCCATAATTCACCGTTCTAAATTGCTCACCCTTAATTACAACAATCAAAAAGAGCTATAGCAAGAGCCATGCCGGTTCATAGCGACAAAATAAAGGCTCATGGAGTCAAGTAATTACGCGTTCCAGACACCGATCCAGTCTTCCGGAATCGACCAAGATGACCCGTTCATTTTGAGCGGATATCCGGCGCTGATCTCCTTGTGCAAAGTAAAATACCCGCCAGTCGCCAGAATGGATTGTTTATCAAAATTGTCTTGACAACAGGGATCGCCCCAAGTATTCTTAAACACTAAGAAGTCTGGCGGTTTATGTGCCCAAGCCGGGGATTTGCAATGAATCAATAGGCTAAAGCTTTCAGACCAAGCACCCGAATATATTGTTGCGTCATCATAATCAGCGAGGGGTTCGATGGAAATCGGCTTTGTTTTTATAGACTTTTACATTATTAATCACAGATGAGAGGGGAAAATCGCATTATGAATTCAAGTAATAACTTAAAAGCGGGACAAAAAAAACTTTCAGTCCAAATGTTGCTTCTGGCCGTTGTGATTATTCTCGTCGCCATTGTTGGTCTTTGGATCAATCAATCCTCGACGGGCAGCGGTTTGATCAGCGGCGCAAACTCCAGTGGATCCACCGCAAAACTACTAAAAGATATTTATTCAACCCAGACCAACCTATATAAAATTCAAAACATGGTGGAGACCAATCAGGACAAGAAGGAGATTGAGAAGCTCTCCGATCAGCAGGCTGCCGTCATCAATGAAGACCTCGATCTGGTGAAAAAGGCCTTGGATTCCGACATCAGTTCGGAAGAAAAGAAATTTTATACGGCCCTTCAGAACAATCTGCTCGAATATCAGAAATCCGTCCTCAGATTCACGAAACTGGCGCCGGCGCGCACGGGCACTGCATATCTGTCTTCCGCCAACGAAAAAATGGAGGCTATCGGCCAGTTGTTGACTCAATTGGCCGCCCGCGAAGGCAAAACAAGCGATTCGGGAACCGGCTCATCCGGCACGATGTTTTATGTTATCCTCGTCGCACTCCTTGCCCTCCTGGTCTTGAGTATCGTCCTGATTCCTTCCTTTGTTAAGAATGCAATGAACACAAATATTGCCGAGCCTCTTCAGGAAACGGCAAGCGTTTTGAGGGAATTCGCAAACGGGAAATTCAACAAGCCGCTCGTGTGGGATGCAGACGACGCGATTGGTGAACTGGTTCAGTCGGTTAACACCCTGCGAATAAAAATGAGCGCCCCTGCTCCTCCTGCTCCCAAAGCCGCAGCGCCTGAACCTGTGGCCGCACCCTTAGCTCCGACCGCACAGACGGATGACGGCAAAAAGTCTCTGTCCAATATGGTTAAGAAGGCGCCGGATCAGGAAAGTCTGGTGATGTCATCTAAAAAGGCTATCGATAAACTACAGGATATCTAACATCATCTAAAAAACAAAAAAGCCCCGGCCTCGCTGAAACAAGCGGCCGGGGCTTTTTATTTGCCGGGGAGAAACCCCAAAGATGGGCAGACGATTCGCTATCGCCCGATGCTGACCCGGTGCACCTGCTTGATATCCGTCAGACCCTGAAACGCTTTCAGAACACCGTCCTGATACAGGGTCAGCATACCTTCCGCCATGGCGATGTCGCGAATAACATCAATGCTTTCCCTTCGCTCAATGGATCGCTTCTTGATATCATCCGTGTTGATCAGCAGCTCATGAATGCCTATGCGCCCTCGGTAGCCAGTCTTATCGCAAACATCGCACCCCTTCGGACGATAGAGCTTCAGATTCCTGGAGTAAGGAATGTTTTGTTTCTGGAAAAGCTCCGCGCCGTAACTGGTTGCAATTTGATTGTATTCTTCCTGAGTCGGGTTATAAGCCTCCTTGCATTTTTCACACAGCGTGCGCACCAGCCGCTGCGCCAGAACGCCTAAAAGAGAATCGGCAAAATTGAGTGGATCGATGCCCATATCCAGCAGACGGGAGATGGTTTCCGCAGCGCTGTTGGTGTGTAGTGTGCTCAAAACCAGATGTCCCGTGAGCGACGCCTCCACGCCGATTTTCGCCGTTTCAAAATCACGCATTTCACCGACCATAATAACATCCGGATCGGCGCGGAGAAACGCTCTCATGGCCGCAGCAAAGTCAAAGCCGATTTTGGGATGCACCTGCACCTGTCTCAAGCCCCGCTGCGTGATTTCGACAGGATCTTCCGCCGTCCAGATTTTGCGGTCCGGCTTATTGATATAATTCAAAACTGCATGGAGTGTGGTCGTTTTTCCGGAACCGGTGGGACCGACACATAAAATCATCCCATAGGGTTTCTCACAAATTTTCAGAAGCTCGCGATAATTTCTGGGCGTCATCCGCATGGCCTCCAAAGGCAGCGTGTCGCCCTTGGCCAGAATACGCATGACGACATCTTCCACACCGCCTTGCGTGGGAATCGTCACAACGCGCAGTTCAATTTCGCCCACCCCGGGTTTTTTTAATTTAATCTTCCCGTCCTGCGGCAATCTTTTGACCGTAATATCCAGATTGGACATGATTTTGATGCGGGAAATAATGGCGGAGCGATAGCTGTAGGGGAGGGTCTGGTACAGAATACAGTCGCCGTCGATGCGATATCGCACCAAAACATTTTTATCGATGACGTCTGGTTCAATATGAATATCAGACGCCCGGCGGGCAAACGCATCGTTAATAATCTTGTTGACCAGCTGGATAATCGCGCTGTCGGACTCCCGGATGCCCTCCTCTCCTTCTTCCGTCTCCAGTCCTCCTTCATTGCTTTCCAGCTTTCCCAGAAGATCGGTAAACGTGGATTCCTCGGAATACGGGCGGAAAAAGAATTCGATGTACTTGAGGATATCCGCCTTCAGCGCAATGTCATATCTTATGCTCTTTGATCTCAATAAATTCTCGATGGTATCGCGTTTGAGAATATTTTGCGGATCATCGACCAGAACGCGGATACCTTTCTCGGTCTTTTCCAACGGCACCCAGATTTCCCGAGTCAGATAGTCTTTTTTGAGATTCCGGATCAGATCGCCGGGGATGGGTGTTTTGGAATCGAAGGTAAAAAACTTACATTGATAGAAATATTCAAGCGACTGGCCGATGTCGCTTTTGTTGATGTTGTATTTTTTCATCAACACATCTTCCAGCGGTTCCTTGGCTGCTCTGGCTTCCTCTCTGGCGTTTTTCAGATCTTCCTCAGTGATCAGATCACTCGTCACCAGATAACCGAACTTTGATTTTTTTGCCTTGGGATCCATCCGCTGCTGGTTATACAGCGCAATGCCCAGGACGTCCGCAATTTCCTGCAAGAGCACCGGCTCTTCATCCAAAAACTGTCCATCATCGCCCAGTTTGTTGATGACCTCCACCACCCCCAGAATTTCGCCGCCGTAGATGATCGGCATGGCCAGAATCTGCCGGACCCTGACGCCGAATCGCGAATCCACGTTGGAATCCAGCAGAAGATCTGAATATCGATTCAATTGCAGATTATTGCTGAAATCGGAAACATTGACCATCTTGCCCGTTTTGGCGACATAACCGGGAATGGTCTGATTGCTGACGGCTGTTTTTCTTTCCCGAATTTGATCGCCTGTGGGAACCATCGTGAATATTTCTTTTCGATCTCTGCCGGCCATAATGTAAATATTAGCGGCTTGCACCTGGAACAGATCAAGCATTTTAGGCCGGGTATCGATGATGATTTGCTTGGCATTTTGGGCGGCATTGATGGAATTGGTGATATCCTGCAATCCCTTCTGCAGTCTGAGAATATCTTGCAGTTCGGCGATTTCGTGGCTATCGCTCATGGTTGTACCTTCCTTTGGATGTCGGCGTTATGTGACGTCATAAAGAAAAAGAGCTAATAACCGCAGATGGCTTGCGGAAACAGCTAGTAAAATTAAGCACAGGCTAATGCGCGAAGTCAAGATGATTATTACGCCGCATCCGGAAGAGGCTTTGAAAAAGCGGGAAATACGCTGATGAATCTTATATAATGATCTGAACCCATCAGGAGGCAATGGCCGATGAATTATTTTTTGCGGATAATTGCGCTGATCATCAGCATGAACTGCGTACCAGGGCTTTCGGAAGCGAAAGAGCCTTTCCATTCTAAAGCGGATGTCAAAACAGCAATCACCAGAGATGTCCCCGCCACTGTTGTTTTCCGGAAAATAATGGAACCGCGCGAAGGAGCTTTTACAATCTTGATTCCCCGGGGCTGGCAGGTTCTGGGCGGAATCTTTCGCGTAGATCCCAATCAGGCAGGCGGAACAATGAATTCCATTGAAGCCAAATGAGACATCGCTATCGCCAGCGACGCGCGCGGAACCGTCATGCTGCGCCGTCTGCCAAAAATCAACTATGCGGACGGGCCTGTGATTCCGTTTACGCACGGGCCGGGCATGAATTACAACGGCGCGACCGTTGTCCGCATGCCGACGGTGGAAAATTATCTTTTGTGAACGATCAAACAAATCCGGCCCAACGCCTCAGACATTAAGATCCTGCATAAATAAGGCCTGCCTAAACTTGTTGACGCGGTCAGACGTTTTTCAGAGCCGCTGAACCGGTCGCTTTCTCAAGTGGGCGTCCGTCCGCCGGACTATTCCGCAGGCTTTATCATTGTCGAATACACCGAAGGAGATACCCGCTTCAAAGAACTGCTCTATACGATTCTCATTGACGCCCGCGCATCGATGGGGGTCTGGGCCAATGATCTCACCACCGCTATGCGCGCGCCCGCCTCAGAGGCGGACCGCTGGAAACCGGTCATGGACATCATGGCCAATTCCGTGCAAATGAACCCGCAGTGGGTCGCCGGCGAATTGAAAGGCCAGGGCGAGCGCACCGAAATCGTCCGCAAAATGATGGATGATATTGCCCGCATCGGCCGGGAAATCACGGCCCATCGGAGCAAAACACAGCAGGAAATCATGACGGATTCCTACCTGACCTTAACGAGTCAAAATGACTACAGAAATCCATACACAGGACGGGTGGAGCGCGATACGAGCGACTGGAAGAACCGCTGGGTCAATGCAAGCGGCGAATACATTTATTCCAATGATCCGGTTTATGACCCCAATGCCGATCCGGGAAACCCTCGCCACGACTATAAACTGACGCGCCCGACACGATAGCGGTTCTTTCTGAATGCTGAATAATGCAGGAAAAGGAAAAGATTTTTTCTGGAGCCGATGGCCAGAGTTGAACTGGCGACCTACTGATTACGAATCAGTTGCTCTACCAACTGAGCTACATCGGCACCCATAAAAGAGATGTCGTATTTATATGAAGGATATGACCTTGTCAATATCAATCTGATGCCCATTCTTTGCAAGTTGACTTTCATTGCATTTTCCCCTAGCGTCGAGAGATAAACTAAGGTGATTATGGGACCAGCAATGATTCTTTTTCTTCTAACGTTTTTATGCCTCTACGGCGGCATAAACTTTTATTTCTTTTTCCGGGCCAGAAATATTCTTCACTTTCCCGGTTTTCTACAGGGCTTGATCCTGATCCTCATCATCTTGCTGATTGTCGCACCGATGCTGGTGAGAATGCTGGAAGCGCTCCATTACGAGACCGTCGCGCGGACAGCCGCCTGTGTCGGTTATGTCTGGATGGCGTTTGTTTTTTTGTTTTTCTTTTTGAGCGTTTCGCTGGAATTGATTCGTGTCATCCATAAGCTTTTTGTTCCTGGAACCGGCACGCTCACCCTCAAAACCATCACATTCGGTGTGGCCGCCTTTGTGGCGGCGGCGCTGGTCGTCTACGGCTATTTTGACGCGCAGCGCATCCGCGTGAAGCACCTGCAAATCGCCACGGAGCAGGTTCTCCCCGGTGACGGAAGACTCCGCATTGTCCAGATCTCGGATGTGCATGTGGGCATCATCATCCGCAACAGCCGTTTAAACTCCATTTTGGAACAAGTCCGCGAAGCCAGGCCCGATATCCTGGTCTCCACCGGCGACCTGCTCGACGGCGAGCTCGACAACATCATGCTGGATGCCAAACGTTTTGCCGCCATTCCCACCCCCCACGGCAAATTCGCAATTTTAGGCAACCATGAATACTACGCGGGACTAAGGCGCTCGATTGATTTTACGGAAGCGGCCGGATTTCAGCTTTTGCGCGATGACGTTGTGCGCGCGGCGGGGATCATTATTTTCGGTGAAGACGACATCACCGGCCGAAAATCGGGACTGACTGAGAAAGGCAAAGTATTTAAAACAGCGCTGGCCCAAAAGCGAGATGGATTCGTCCTGCTTTTGAAGCATCAACCTTATATCGACAAAGAAGCGAAATTCAATTTACAGCTCTCCGGCCATACACACGGCGGACAGCTTTTTCCGTTCGGTTTGATCACAAAAATTTATTTTCCCAAAAACTACGGCCTGCATACCCTTGCACCGGAGAAACTGCTCTACGTCAGCCGCGGCACCGGGACCTGGGGCCCGCCCGTACGCGTCTTCGCTCCGCCGGAAATTACAGTCATTGATTTGATCGGAAAAAAAGCAAACTAAAAATATTTGCTGCGGATGAAACCCACGGCATTTTGGAAAATCACCAGACCCTGGCCTTCTTCCGGGAGCGTTTCCCTGGTCCAGCGGGGATGGTTGGTGCGGTGCAGGAAGGCTTCGGGATGCGGCATCAGGCCGAAGAGCCTGCCTGTTTCATTACAGATGGCTGCGATGGCGTGGGTTGATCCGTTGGGATTGGCAGGATAGTCCGTCGTGACGGAACCTTGAGCGTCACTATACTGAAAAACGACGAGGTTTTTCTTTTCTATTGCTTCCAAAACAGCGTCACTTTCCGGGACAAACTTACCTTCGCCATGGCGGACGGGATAATAAACCGCGTCGATGCCCCTGGTGAAAACACAGGGGCTTTGTGCGTTGGCTTTGAGATATACCCAGCGGTCTTCAAAACGTCCTGAATCGTTAAACGTCAAGGTCGCGCTCTGCTTTGTAAAATTGCCGCCCAGCGCCGGAAGCAGTCCCAGCTTTACCATAAGCTGAAATCCGTTGCAGACGCCCAAAATGAGCCCGCCCGCGTTAATAAACTTAAGAAGTTCTTCAATCAGCATTTCGCTTTCGCCGGCAATCGCTGCATGCAGAAAACGGTTGGCCCCGGCTTTGGCCGATCCCAGATCGTCGCCATCTAAGAAACCGCCCGGCAGGTTCAGGAAGTTATAGTCGGAAAGTCGCTTTTCGCCGAAGAGCAGTTCACTGATATGAACGATATCGACTTTGTCCGCGCCCGCAAGCTTGCAGGCATGAGCCATTTCCATTTCACAGTTGGTGCCGTTGCCGGTGAGCACGATCGCTTTGACTTTGTTTGCCATGGTATTCATCCTGTCTAAAAATTAAGTGGCGCCTGCCACGCATCTTTGAGTTTGCTTACTTTTTCTTTGATGATCAGCTTACCGGAAAGTCCTGAAACCTGAAACAGGCCGTCTCCTGCGACAAATCCAATTTCACTGACGATATTTCCAGACAGAATTTTTTCAAATTTGCCTTGATCTTGCGGATGAATCGTCACGACAAAGCGGCTGGCCGTCTCCGAAAATAAAATATAGTCGTTTCGCTTCTTGCCGTTGTAAGGAACATCTTTCAAATCGATATTCATGCCCAGTCCCCCGGCAAAGGCGGTTTCTATCAGCGCCACGCCCAGGCCGCCGTCGGAACAGTCGTGACACGATGCCACAAGTCCGGCTCCAATCGCTTTGTTCAACGCCCGATAAAGCTTCATCGCTTTTTTGGCGTCCACCTGCGGTACTTTGTTGCCAACGGCATTATTTTGCGCAAACCACTCGGAGCCGCCCAGCTCATCGCGTGTTTCACCTAAAACGTAAACCAGATCCTGCGGGCGTTTGGCATCCATCGTCACGGCTTTGCGCACGTCCTTAATCTTGCCGATGACCGAATAAAGCAGCGTCGGCGGCACGGATATTTTTGTTTTGCCGATGGAGTAGTCGTTTTTCATGCTGTCCTTGCCGGAGATGCAGGGCACACCATAAGCCGTGGTGTAGTCGTAAATGGCCATGTTCGAGCGAACCAGTTGGGCAAGTTTGTATTCACCATCGGGTGTTTTGGCGGACTGCACCGGATCGCACCAGCAGAAGTTATCGAGTCCTGCCAGATGATCCAGGTCCGCGCCGACTGCCACGGCGTTTCGCACCGCTTCATCAATGGCGCAGGCGGTCATATGGTAGGTGTCGATATCACTGTAGCGCGGACAGATGCCGTGCGCCACGACGACGCCTTCCATCGAATCCAGCATTGGTCGGACTATGCCCGCATCCGAGGGCCCATCGTTTTGTTCGCCCACCATGGGCTTTACGACGGAGCCGCCCTGAACTTCGTGATCGTACTGGCGGACAATGGATTCTTTCGAGCAGATATTCAGACGCATCAGCATCCGGGTAAGCGCCTTTCCTAAATTCGCCGGTTCGGCAAACTTGGGCTCTGTGTTCTTCGGCGCTTTCCATTTTGCGGTCAGTTTCATCTGCGGCACGCCGTCATGCAGAAATTCCATGTCGAGACAGGCCACGGTTTTTTCACCGTAACGAACATGAAATTTCCCCGACTTGGTAAACTTGCCCATCGCCGTGGCTTCGACGCCCATCTTACGGGCCAACTCCAGCAACGTGTCCACTTTTTTCGGATCGACCGCGAGTGTCATGCGCTCTTGCGCCTCCGATACCAATATTTCCCAGGGCTGGAGTCCCGCGTATTTCAGGGGTGCCAGTGACAAATCGATTTCACAGCCGCCGGAATAGGTTGCCATTTCGCCAACCGACGAAGAGAGCCCCCCCGCGCCGTTGTCGGTAAGCGCGCGATACAAGCCGCGGTTTCTGGCAACCAGCAGAAAATCCGTCATTTTCTTTTGGGTGATCGGATCGCCGATCTGCACGGCTGTCACCGGCGAACCTTCATGCAGTTCCTCAGAGGAAAACGTCGCGCCGTGAATGCCGTCTTTGCCGATCCGGCCGCCGGTCATGATAATGACATCACCCGGTTTGATTTCCTTGCCGTGCGTGGGCTTGCCACGCAGTCTGGCGGGCATGAAGCCTGCGGTGCCGCAATAAACCAGGGGCTTGCCTAAGAACCGTTCATCAAAAACAAGGCTGCCGTTAATCGTGGGAATGCCGCTTTTGTTGCCTCCGTGCTCCACACCTTCGCGCACGCCTTCGTAAATGCGGCGCGGATGGAGAATGCGGGGCGGTAGTTTCTTTTTGTGAAAGGGCGATGCAAAGCAAAACACGTCCGTGTTGAAGATTAGTTTTGCGCCTATGCCTGTGCCGAACGGGTCGCGGTTGACGCCGACAATGCCGGTCAGCGCTCCGCCGTAGGGATCAAGCGCGGAGGGCGAGTTGTGTGTCTCTACTTTGAAAACCAGATTGGCCTCGTCGTTGAATTTGATGATGCCCGCGTTATCCACGAAAACAGACAGGCAGAAATCTTTCTTGCCTTTGGTTTTGCGGATTTTCGCCGTTGAGCCCTTGATGTAGGTTTTGAAAAGTGAATTGATCACTTTTGGGGCGCGGCCGTCGGTGTATTCAATCCGGCTGTTGAAGATTTTATGTTTGCAATGTTCCGACCAGGTCTGCGCCAGACATTCGAGCTCTACATCGGTGGTGTTTTCGTTCAACCCCACTTTTTGGCGCGATTTGACGACGGCAGGATTGGCATAGTATTTCTGTATGGCCTGCATCTCTTCGAGATTTAAGGCCAGGAGTTTTTCCACGCTGATCTTTAAAAGCTCGCCGTCATTGAGCGCCGTCAGATCGAGTTGAGCGACCTGCGGCTCGTCCTTCCCCATCACCTGCGGGATGAAGGCGGGGATGCCCAAGGTGTTGTCAAAATCGCTTGCGCTCACCACCTGGTGGCGTTCAATCAAATCATTGGACAATAGGCCCGATGCAATCTTTTCCGCATCGGCCTTTGAGATGGGGCCGGAAATTAAATACTGGCGGGACGTATAAACGCTGATTTTGCGCGCACCGGCCTTTTCGCCCAACAGAAGCGTGACGGCTTCGCGCGCCGTCTTGCCGACGTTGTCGGTGACGCCGGGACGAAACCCCACTTCGATCAGCCAGTCGAAATTTTTCGCAAGCGGCCGGTTGATGGAAAAGTTTTGAATCACCGGGTCGGAAAGCGGACCAATGGCCGCTTCCTGCAATTCGGCGTCGCTCAGATCGCCCGCGATGGTGTAAACCTCGATGGTCGCGACTTTTTCCGCCGGGAAGCCCAGGTTGCCGATAATGCGTTTTTTCGTCTTTTCACCCAGCGCGTCGCGAATGCCTTCTTTGAAACCAACTTCAATTCTATCCGCCATGAATTTACCTTGATATATCCGATATTTTTGATATGTCTGCCATACAGCAGATGTTCGGCTTATACCCAAAAGTTCCCAATTATGCAACTTACAAATATGTATGATTTCCGAACGCCCGGAACACTGAAAAGCGATAAAATCCGGCGTGAGGACAACGCCTGCTTTGACCGCGGGCTGCTTTTCTCAAGTATCGCATCGCTTTTGGCGATATGGATAGAGAGGTAGAATTTAAAAATGAATGCCGATATAATGAGTCAAATTGCCAGCATACTGGACTTTGCAAAATGTAAGTGCTAAATTCGTTCTCATGCGACGCATTATGATCACCTGAACACTGAATCAACCTTTTCTTTCAGCTACTTGCACTCATAGTCCTTTGACCCTGTAATTTGAGTAAATCGGCTATCTGTTCAAAATCAGACGTCTCAACAAAAGGAGGAAGTTTCCATGAAGAAAAAAGGACTGCAACAGAGGATTTTGTGGCCCATTGTTTCACTCATTGTCGCGATCATGGTCATTTCGACAGCGATCACCTACCTGCTGTCTTCCACCGCATTTAAACAAAACGCCGTCGACTCCCTGGCCTTCAGCGCAAAAAGCCGGGCGGAATTGATTGATGTTTGGGTAGAAGACGCCAAAGGCATGATCGCCACATCGGCAGGAAGAACGGTGTATCAGGAAATCCTCAAAAACGACACGGAAGAAATTCGGAGCCGTGCCAATGCAGAACTGGCCGAGCAAATCAAACATCTGGGTATTTTTTCCTATATCAACATCGCCAACGCCCAGGGCGAGGTGCGAGCGTCAACCCTACCGGATTCCGTGGGCAAGGTTAAGGTTCCCGACCGGAAATACTTCCAGAAAGCCATGCAGGGCGAAATCAATGTTTCCACGGTTTATCTGGCCAGGACAACCGGCAAACCGGCGTTTGCCATTGCTGCGCCGATCCGCGATGGAGGCACAGTGGTCGGCGTTCTCTTCGGTGTTCCGGATCTGACCAAGTTCAGTGAAAAATTTGTCGATGCGGTTAAAATCGGTGAAGAAGGCTACCTCTATCTTTATGATTCCTCGGGGATCATCTTTGCTCATCGCAACAAATCCCTGATCATGAAACTAAACCTCAAGGAAACGGACTGGGGCAAGGAACTGCTCAAAACAGGCAAGGGACTTGCAAATTACAACTACGAAAATGTCTCACGAACGGCGTTTCTGGCATCCTGCTCCAACATCGACTGGACGGTGGCCGCATCCATCCCGGCGCGCGAGATTGTGCAAAAGTCCAATGCCATGGCGTTGATTAATATTCTTGTGCTGATCATCGGAGTGGCGGTTATTATTGTGGCCGTTTATTTCATTGTCCGCTCCGTCGTCAAACCTATTAATGCCATCACTGAAGGACTTCATACCGCTGCCGACCACGTGGCGTCAGCCTCCAATGAGGTGGCTTCGACCGGCCAATCGCTTGCGGAAGGGGCGTCTGAACAGGCATCCGCCATAGAAGAGACGTCATCATCGCTGGAAGAAATGACCGCCATGACCCGGCGCAACGCTGAAAATGCCGCACAGGCCAAAGCGCTCATGGCCGAAGCCCGGCATGTTGTGGAACGGGTGGACGGGCATGTTACGAGCATGGCCGCAGCCGTCGGTGAAGTGACCCGTTCCAGCGAAGAGACCGGCAAGATCATCAAAACCATCGACGAAATCGCATTCCAGACCAACCTGCTGGCGCTCAATGCCGCCGTGGAAGCAGCGCGGGCAGGCGAAGCGGGCGCGGGATTCGCCGTGGTTGCCGATGAAGTCCGCAATCTGGCCATTCGCGCCGCCGAGGCGGCCCGCAGCACATCGAGTCTCATTGAAAATACCATCACCACCGTGCACAAAAGCCGTGAACTAACGGCCCAGACCCAGGAAGCATTCAAGGAGAACATGGAAATATCCGGCAAGGTCGGCAGTCTGGTTGATGAAATTGCAGCCGCTTCACAGGAACAGGCCCAGGGGATTGACCAGATCGGCAAGGCCGTTATGGAAATGGATAAGGTCGTTCAGCACACGGCATCCAGCGCCGAACAATCCGCAGCAGCAGCCGAGGAGATGAACGGTCAGGCCCTGCACATGAAAAAATATGCAGACGATCTGACCCAAATAGTTACAGGCGTCTGAATACCCCGCTCATCGCAAGTATTTTTTTGATGAACCGCGGACGGCGTTCCCGTTTTTTGACGGGCGCGCCGTCCATCATTTTGCCGTCATTTCTCTTGACACTTTAGTCTTTTGATCGCAATAATGCCCGGCGTTTTAACGCAAACCATTCGCATACATTATTAGGAGGTATCTGCATCATGAAAAAATATGTTAAGTGGAGCAGCATTCTTGTTTTTGGCATCATCGGACTGCTGCTAACCGGCTGCGCGTCGGGCACGAAAGTAGCCATGACCCAGGAAAAGTATTCTCCGTCATTTAAAGCGGGCGATTACAGCCGTTACAAAGGTAAGAAGCTGGTTCTTTCAAGCTTCTCTAATCAGGCTCAAAATACAAAAAGCTCTAACTATTTCAGCCCGGATAAAAAATTGACCTATGAGGGAAATGTGAGTCTGGAAAATTTATACCTAAACGGCTTCACCAAAGCGTTTAAGCACATTGGCGTCAACCTCGTGGATTACACTTACGATGACGACGCTCGTAACCGTCGCGGTTATCGTCATGGTTACTGGTGGGGCGGCCCCGGTCCCGGCGGCTATAAGGCTCCCAAAGGCGTTGCCGAATTTCAGTTTGCGCTGTTGTCGATGACCGACCAGGAATTGAAATTCAAGGTTCTTGTTTTTAAGGATGGGGAATCGAAACTCGATAAAGATTTCACCGTGACAATGGCCGCAGCAACGACGGACACCGCCGCCGAGCTCGAAAAGCGCGGCTATCAGCTGATCGATCTGGCGTTTACGACCATCATGAAGGATCGCGATTTCCAGAAAGTATTTTAAGGGGCGTAAACTGCAAGGCGTGATTCTACGGCAGGGGTAAAATATTTTACCCCTGCAGATTGACGGATCGAATGGAAATATTCTTATACATTATTCTCGTATTGCTGCTGATTGTTGTTGTGTTGCAATTCGTGCAGATCCGGCGTAGTTTTGTTGATTTGGCGCCTTTGACTGCCAGACTCGACACGCTGAAAGATTCGCAGGAACGAACCGACCGGTCGCTGCGCGACGAAATCGCCCGGTCGCGCACCGAATCGCACGCACAGGCACAGAAGGAAAGAACCGAACTGACCGGATCGCTTGCATCCTTCGGCGATTCTATCCACGCGCGCATGGCCGGCATGGCCAACATTCAAAACGAACAATTCGAAAGTTTCTCCCGGCAACTGGCCATGCTCACCTCCACAAGTGAAAAAAAGCTGGAAGACATCCGCGCTCAGATTGACGCCAAGCTCGGCCAGATTCAGGAAGACAACACCCGTCAACTCGACCGCATGCGTGAAACCGTCGATGAAAAACTGCAAAGCACGCTGGAAAAACGGCTGGGAGAATCCTTCAAGCAGGTTTCTGAACGCCTCGAACTGGTACATCAGGGGCTGGGGGATATGCGCACACTGGCGGCCGGTGTCGGCGATTTGAAAAAAGTGTTGACCAATGTCAAATCACGCGGCACCTGGGGAGAAGTCCAACTGGGCGCTCTTCTGGAAGAAATGCTGGCGCCCGAGCAATTCGCCCGTAACGTCAAGATCCACGAACACGGCTCTGATTTCGTGGAATTCGCCATCAAACTTCCCGGACAGGGTGACGGCAATGAACCCATGTGGATTCCCGTGGACGCGAAATTTCCGATGGAAGATTATTCCCGGCTGCTGGACGCGCAGGAACGCGCCGACGCCGCTGCGGCGGACGATGCCATTAAACAACTGGAGACCAGCATCAAGAAAGCAGGCAAAGATATTTCTCAAAAATATCTACTGCCGCCCAAAACGACGGATTTCGGCATCATGTTTTTGCCGTCGGAAGGGCTTTACGCCGAAGTCATTCGCCGGTCGGCGCTGGTTCAGCAGCTCCAGCGCGACTATCATATTGTGATCACTGGGCCGTCCACGTTTGCCGCGTTTTTAAACAGCCTGCAAATGGGGTTCAGGACACTGGCCATACAAAAGCGTTCCGGTGAGGTCTGGAAAGTGCTGGGGGAAGTAAAGACGGCGTTCGGCAAATTCGGCGAGACGCTGGATGCCGTACACAAGCGTCTGGAACAGGCGACCAACTCTGTCGATGACGCCCGCAAAAAATCAAAAACCATTCAAAACAAACTGCGCGCGGTAGAGGCCCTGCCGGGAACCCCGGCTGAAATCACCATTGCGGACATCGAAGCGGAATAATTCAAAATTCAAATCATTGTTCGGTTGGAAGAGGTCTGGGTCCTGTGCTAGGATTTCTTTGTCGAACGTTTTTTATGCGTTTTTTCTTTGGGTTGAATTCCGGCCCGACAATCATTTTCTCCCGCCGTACCACATTTGCAGGTATCGATTTCTCGCGTTGGAATGAGCCCCAGATCGATAATCATTTCATGATCCAGTCTGCTCACCCTACCCGTGGTCGTCAGATAATTCCCCGTCATGAGTGAATTGGCTCCGGCCACGATGCCCAGGGGCAATAGCTGCCGTAAATTCTTTTCCTTGCCGCCGCAAAGTTTGATGTCCCTGTCCGGCAGCATGAAACGGTAAAGCGCAATGGTCATGAGGATTTCCGCAGGAGCAAGAGGTCGCGATCCGGCAAGCGGTGTGCCTTTGATCGGATCGAGAAGATTGATGGGAACGGAGTCGACATGAAGCTCACGGAGCGTCGCGGCAAGCTCGATGCGGTGCGTGATGCCTTCCCCCATCCCGAAGAGCGCCCCCGCACAGACGCTTAAGCCCGCGGCTTTGGCGGCGCGGATCGTTGCCACGTTTTCCTCATAGTCATGCGTTGTGCAGATGTTTTTAAAATAGCTGCGAGCGGTTTCCAGATTATGATGGTAGCGGTAAAGTCCCGCATCTTTAAGTTCACCGGCTTTGGCGTCGTCAAGGATACCCAGAGAGGCGCAGGGGAAAATGCCGATTTTGCGGATGCCCTCGATCGCTTTAAAAATTTCAGACCACTCCTTCTTTGCCCTCACCTGCTTGCCGCTGGTGACGATGCCGAAAAATTGCGCTCCGTCTTTTTTGGTAAGGGCCGCTTCGGCAATCATTTCTTTTGCTGATTTGAGCGGATAGGACGGTGCGTCGGTCGGATAATGAGACGACTGTGCGCAGAATTTGCAGTCTTCGGAACAACGGCCTGACTTGGCGTTGGTGATCCCGCACAAAATAATTTGTTTTCCCCTGAAGTGTTCTCGAATTTCGGAGGCAGCGGCCAAAACCCGGTAAAAAGCGTTGGAGCCTTCAATAAAAAGCTCAAGGGCTTCACCCGCGCTGATGTTTTTTTTCCGGAGGGCCTTTTGTTTCAGATGATCGATCAAATCCATGGCTTGTCCATCCTGTCTTTTGGGTACTGGGGCGGTTCATAGAGAAAAACCTGTGCTCTGTCAACCGGAAAGAAAAAATCAAGTTTCGGAAATAACCGGTCGATAGCTATAAAACAGATAGGAATTCATGATTTTTCACCGGATAAGGCGGATCATCTCTATGAAGATACTTATTGACTCTGTCTTTAAACAATCATCGATCTGGTTTTGATGGACGTGATCATGCCCAAGTTAAACGGGAAGGCCGCCTGCGATGCGATGCGGAAAATAAATCCGAAGATGAAAGCGCTCTTTATCAGCGGCTACACGGCGGACATCATCCACAGGAAAGGCATTTTTGAAAGCAGCATCCATTTCATTTCCAAACCGGTGACGCCGGAGTCTCTGGCCCGAAAAATCCGCGAAGTCCTGGACGCGGATTAACCCGCCCGCCTTGGTTTTCAAAAATTGACGAAAGTATCAGGACAGCAGGATTTCCAGATCGTCTCTGCTCAAGCTGCGGATGAGGCCGGCGTCCTCTTTGATCAGTGCGGCAAACAGATCCCGTTTGCTTTGCTGTAATTCCAGCACGCGCTCCTCGACCGTGTGGCGGGTGATCAGGCGGTAGGCGAAAACCTGCTCCGTCTGGCCGATGCGATGAGTCCGGTCGACCGCTTGGGCTTCCACCGCCGGATTCCACCAGGGATCCAGCAAATAAACATATTCCGCCGCCGTCAGATTCAACCCCAGACCTCCCGCCCTCAGGCTGATCAGAAACAACGGCGCGGCGTCATCTTCCTGAAACGACCGCACCAGCTCTTCGCGGTTTTGGGTTTTGCCGTCAAGATAAAGATACCGATGTCCGCTTTCATCGAGTTTCTGTCTCACAATGGATAAGAAACTCGTAAATTGCGAAAAAATGAGCGCCTTGTGTCCTTCTTCCAGAATTTCTGCAAGCTGTGGCAGGAGAAATTCCGTTTTGGCGCTGGCGCCGTTTTTCCATTTCGGGTCCAGAAGACCCGGATGACAGGCGGCCTGACGCAGCCTCAGGAGCGCTTCCAGAATATGCATCTTGGATTTTCCGATGCCCTGCTCATCAAGCCGTTTGAGCAGGCTCATCCGGTAATGGTCGCGTAATTCATTATAGAGCTTGGTCTGCGCCTTGTCCATTTCGCAATAAATCACCTGCTCCGTCTTTTGCGGCAACTCCGGCGCAACATGCGCCTTGGTCCGGCGCAAAATAAACGGCTTGAGCGCCTGTGACAGAAGCATCCGGGTTTCGGGCGCGGAGGCGCTTGCATCCGACGTCATGCGCTTAAAAACAGTGGCCGACCCCAGAAGCCCCGGATTGAGGAATTCAAACAGGCTCCACAGTTCGCTTACATGATTTTCGATGGGGGTGCCGGAGAGCGCCAGGCGATGACGCGCCCGAAGCAGGCGCACGGCTTTGGCCGACCCCGTATCCGAGTTTTTAATCGCCTGCGCTTCATCAAGGATCACATAATCAAATTCAATATCCCGGAAAGCAACCGCATCGCGCCTAAGCGTGCCGTAAGTCGTCAACACCAGATCGTAGTTTTCAAAATGCTCGCCGCTCACCTTTCTTGCAAGGCCCGTATGCTCCAATACGCGCAGCCCCGGCGCAAACCGCGCGGCTTCTTTGCGCCAGTTAAAAACAACGGATCTGGGCGCCACCACCAAAGAGGGATGCTCGCACAGATCATTTCCCGGGTAAGAGGCGCTTGCTTTGGCAGGTTTTCCGGCAGCGATCCGGATTTCGTATTGCCGAAGCAGGCGGCGTTTTTCGAGCATGGCCAGAACCTGCACGGTCTTTCCCAATCCCATGTCGTCGGCCAGGCAACCGCCGAAACCAAAACGCCGCAGAAAATCAAACCAGCCGAGCCCTTCTTCCTGGTAACGGCGCAGCGTGCCTTGAAAACTATCGGGGGCTGATGCCGGTTCAATGCCGCAAAAGCTCTGCAATTGCTGCCTCGTGTTCTCAAACAGCGCGTCGCAGGTGGCTTCCGGCTGCGCGGCAAGAAGCGCATCGAGAAGTCCTGCCTGACTTTTTTTAAAGCGCAGATGGCCGTCGTGTGTTTCGCCCATCTGGGCCAGCAGGGCATACTTTTTCAACACCGCTTCGGGAATCACGCCGAACGTGCCGTCGGGAAGCTCCACCAGAGACTCCTTTTTCCGTAAGGCGGCAAGCAGCGCCGGTAACTGGGCTTTCTGGTTTTCAAAGTCGCACGCGCCATGCAGTTCGAACCAGTCGATGCCGGTCGAGACATTGAAGGAAAAAGCACCGGCTTCGCGATAGAGCTTGCCGTCTGCCTCGACATGCCAGCCCTGGACGGTCAGCGCGGATACGACCCGGGCAAATTTCTCCGCATCGATTTCATGGGTCGCGCCGTCTTTTCCGTCCCTAGCCGTTTTGAATCCCAGATCCAGAAGGGTCTGGCAGGCGTTTTTCTCTGCGTCGGCATCTCTCATGATGTAGCAGCGGTGGGATTCGGCGTAAAAGCCGCGGGCGCGCGGAAACGCGGCGACAGGACAGTCCCGGTAGCGGAAATAAAGATCCGCCCGGAATCTTTTTTTATCCTGTAAGTAGTAGTGAGCGTCCTCGGTGCGCAAAACCAGACAGGAGCGCGCTTCGGCCCGAACCTCATCCACCTGTAGTTCCTCGGGAAACGAAAGGGGCGGAAGATCCGGCAGGGAATAGAGCTTCCCGATGAAATCGGAAATCTGCGCACGGGGAATTAAAAGACGTTTCTGGCTGCGCAGATGTTCAATCCAAGGGAACGCGCCCAAATCATCAATCCGGCAGACGCGATTCCCGACAATCATCACACCCTGACGTGTCAACATCAGCGGCTCGGTCACCGGCATGACGGCCCCGGAACCATTGAGCTCGACGGTAAATTCGTAAGCATCTCCAGAAGCCTCCAATCTTAGCGCCAGAGAGGGCGTCCAGACTTCTTCGGGGCGCCACTCCAGAGGCCCCGAGAGGGATTCATCCTGATCATTTTGAAAAAACAAGCGACCTGTAGCGGCCATCGGCGGCAGGACGACGTTCGCGAGCGGTCGGGAGAGAACGAACCCGGAATTCCCGTAAGAGGAACGTGAATAATCGTAAAGGCTTTGCGCACCCATCAGAACGGATAGAATCTTCGCGTCCTCACTGTCCATTTGCGCCATCTTGTCGGCCTGGATATTGAGGGGTTTGATCTGGCCCCACTCCCCGTTTTTTTTACGGCTGCGGCTGTGGATATTCACAATCAGATCGGTTGATTGAGTCGGGTGATAGTGCCGGGGAGCATGTCGAATCAGATAAACGATTTCTTTGGCTTCCGATCTCACCGGGCTTTCCAAAGCCTCTTCGCGGGAAAACGTCGCGCGGATTTCATCCAGGCAGGCATCCCAGAACGGCTGCGCCACGCCGAGCGATGAAGGCGCCTGTTTCGGGGCGTCATCGTCATCAATATCAATCTCGTCGATAAGCATTTCATCATGCGGAACCAACCGCAACTGCATGTTCGGCGGGTATTGGAGCCCGGGCAGGAGGTTTTCCCTCTCAATCTTCAGCAAAACTGCATAGATGTGCTTACAAAAATCCTTTTGTGCATACGGGCAGGAGCAGGATGCACACAAACCGGCGTCTTTCACTTCGACGTCAACGTAGTAGAGCTCGGAGCCCTGAACCTCCGCCATGACGGATGTTTCATCGTCGTAATCAATGTCCACCCTGTTTTTTTCATAATATTGCGTGCCGCGTTCGCGGATCAGCACGGAAAACAAATCTCTGTTGCGCTCGAGTATGGACATGATGGCCTTTCTGAAAAACCAGCCCGCTAGATGGTATGGAGCCTGGGTGCATCGGGGCGGCGTCATCCGCCTATCATACTTTGCGCAAAAATAACACCGCCAGGTAACACATTGTCGCCACTGTCATTTTCCGGATCAATCGTCCCGGCGAACATTCGTTGCGCGATTGATCATCTTTTGATAAGGCATCGCATATGGATGGAATAAAAAAATGAGCAAAGGCATATTTGTAATCGGCACGGATACGGACGTGGGCAAGACGGTGGTCTCGGCCGGATTGATGCACCTTCTTTTGAAAAGCAATCTCCAGGCGGCTTATTTCAAGCCGGTGGCCAGCGGTGACGTGGCTATCAATGGCGTGCGCGTCCCCGCAGATACTGCGTTTGTCGCGGCAGTTTCCGGATTTACCGGAGAGCTGCAGCAGATTACGCCTTTTTTCTTTGCGGATGCGGTCGCGCCGCATCTGGCCGCGCGCATGGCGGGCCGTCCCATCGACATCACCGTGATCCGGGAAAGCCTTGATGCTTTGAAAAAGCGCTATGGGATGATCATCGCGGAAGGCGCGGGGGGCCTGATGGTGCCGCTCGACGACGAAGGCACCCTGCAATACGACCTGATCCGTAAGCTGGGTTTTTCCTGCCTGCTGGTGACCCGCGCGGGACTGGGGACCATCAATCACACCCTGCTGACCCTCCGCGTAGCCCGCGACGAGGGTTTGCACGTCAAAGGGATTGTGATTAACGGCGCGGGCGAAAGCATCATAGAGCAAGACAATATCTCAATGATCCAAAAGCTCGCCCGGGGGACACCCGTTTTCGTTGTACCGCATATTGAAAATATGGAGCCGCAAAAACTTCGGGACATTTTTGCGCAAGCGATCAACATCGGCGACATTGTTTCGCTAATGGACCCGATCTGAAAGAATCATCATGTTTGAAAAAAAAATTGAGCAAATCAAGCGCGCCGGTCTTTACCGTCAGATGAAATATCTGCAATCGCCGCAAAATGCGCATGTCAGGATCGCGGGCAGGGATATTCTGATGCTGTCGTCCAACAGCTATCTGGGGCTTTGTGCCGACGAACGACTTCAGCAGGCCGCACGCGATGCGATCGAGCTCTACGGCGCAGGTTCCGGCGGCTCTCGCCTCATCACGGGAAGCTACGAAATTCATCAAAAGCTCGAAGCGGCAATCGCAGCGTTTAAAAATACCCAGGCCGCGCTGATTTTCAATACCGGCTACATGGCCAATGTCGGCGTAATTTCGGCGATAGCCGATGCCGACTGGATCATTTTTTCCGACCGACTCAATCACGCCAGCATCATCGACGGCTGCCGGCTCGCAGGCGCACAAATCGTGATCTATGAACACTGCGATCCGGTGGATCTCGAAAACAAAGTCAGGCAACATCACAACCGGCAGGGATTGATTATTACCGACGGCCTGTTCAGTGTGGACGGCGACATTGCGCCTCTGCCTCAAATTGTCGAAATCGCAAAGCGCTTCAACCTGCTTTTGATGGTGGACGAAGCCCATGCCACGGGTGTTTTGGGGAAGCGAGGCGCAGGCGCTGCGGACTATTTCGGCCTGTCCGAAGGCATTGATATTTCCGTAGGCACCTTCAGCAAGGCCTTGGCCTCCGAGGGCGGCTTTGTCGCAGGCAGTCGCGCCCTGATCGATTATCTGGCCAATACCGCCCGCAGTTTCATTTTTTCCACCGCTCTGTCTCCGGCAACCATAGCCGTTTCGCTTGCGGCGCTCGATCTTGTGCAAAGCGAGCCGCAAAGACGCGACATGCTGCTTGCGCATGGCGTCTGGTTTCGCAAAGCGCTTCAGACGCTGGGTTTTACCGTGACGCATTTTCCCACACCGATCATTTCCGTGGTGCTGGGTGAACCCGGCCTGGCCGTTGCGTTTAGCGAAGCACTCCTGGAGCGGGGGATTTTTGTTTCCGCCATCCGGCCGCCGACCGTACCGCAGGGCGCCAGCCGCCTGCGCATCAACCTGATGGCCACGCATACCCGGGATGATCTGGAGAGGGCGCTGGCCTGCATAGAAGATATCGGAAGCAAGCTGGGCGTGATAGAACCTAAGGGGTCACGACGTAGGAGTCAGGAGTGAAAGACGACATGAATATCCTCCAGAAAAAAGATTTAGAATACATCTGGCATCCCTGTTCGCAGATGAAAGACTATGAAGATTTTCCGCCGATTGTCGTTGAACGGGGCAAAGGCGCATACCTGTACGACATCGATGGAAAAAGCTATCTGGATGCCGTATCGTCATGGTGGGTAAATATTTTCGGTCACGCCAATGACCGGATTAACCGTGCCATCCGCGAACAGGCCGAGAAGCTCGAGCATGTGATCTTTGCCAATTTCACGCATCAGCCGGCCATCGAGCTGGCCGAAGAAATCATCCGCATCGTTCCTGCCGGTCTGTCCAAAGTGTTTTTCGCCGACAACGGCTCAGCAGCGGTGGAAGCGGCCCTCAAAATGAGTTTTCATTATCATCAGCAGACCGGGAATCCCGGAAAAACAAAATTTGCCGCCATCACGGACGCGTACCACGGCGAGACACTGGGAGCATTATCCGTAGGCGATCTTGATCTGTACAGCAAGATCTACAAGCCACTCCTTTTGAACACATTTAAGGCGCAGGGCCCGGACTGCTACCGCTGTCCGTATGGGAAAAATCGCGAAACCTGCGATGCCGAGTGTTTTGAAGCTCTCGAACGCATGGTGACGGATGCTGCCGATGAAATCTGCGCTGTGATTATCGAACCGCTGGTGCAGTGCGCTGCGGGAATGAAAATCTATCCGCCGGTTTATTTAAAAAAGCTGCGCAAGCTTTGCACGGCAAATGCGGTTCATTTGATCGCGGATGAAATCGCCGTCGGGTTCGGGCGGACGGGAAAAATGTTTGCCTGCGAGCATGCCGGCATCACCCCCGATATTCTTTGCTTGTCCAAAGGGATCACGGCAGGCTACTTACCGCTTTCGCTGGTCGTCGCGACCCATGAAATCTATTCGGCTTTCTATGGGGACTATGCCGAGCTCAAGGCTTTTTTGCATTCGCACAGCTACACGGGCAACGCTCTGGCTTGCGCGGCGGCGCGCGAATCGCTCAACATCTTCCGCGATGAAAACGTGCTGGTGCAAAATGAAATCAAAGCCCGAATCCTGAACGAAAAAGTAACAAGGCTCTTTCACGATCATCCGCATGTGGGTGAATACCGGCAAATCGGTATGATCGGCGCTTTAGAACTGGTGGCTTGCCGCAAAACGAAAGAGTCCTTTGACTGGCAAAAACGCGTTGGTTACAGCATCTACCGGATCGCGCTTACCCAGGGCGTGTTGCTCCGGCCTCTGGGCAATGTGATATATTTCATGCCGCCTTACGTTGTTAACGAGGAAGATATTGATTTCATGGTCAAAGTGGCTTTTGAATCCATTAACCGGCATTTCAACCGATAAACGCTTGACATCGGACAACTTGACCTTAAGATAGGGGATGATTTTTCCAATCCGGCAACTGTGTAGACGGGTTTCGTAATCATAAAGAGGAGGTCATTTAACCTATGAAAAGAGTATTGCTGTTTTTAGTCACCAACATCGCTGTGATGTTTGTCTTAAGTATTGTGGTAAAAATTCTCGGCGTTGATCAGTTTCTGGCGGGCAACGGCATTAATTATCTGACCCTGTTGATCTTTGCAGGCGTCATCGGTTTCGGCGGCTCCTTCATCTCGCTTGCGATTTCCAAATGGATGGCCAAATGGAGTACCGGCGCCCAGGTGATTGTACAACCCCGCTCCGACATGGAAATCTGGCTGATCAACACCGTGAAGCAACAGGCTTCAATGGCGGGGATCGGCATGCCGGAAGTCGCCGTATTCGAATCGGATTCACCCAATGCTTTCGCAACCGGAATGAACAAAGACAAAGCGCTGGTGGCTGTGAGCACCGGCCTTTTACACACGATGAGTCGCCCGGAGATCGAGGCGGTTTTAGGCCATGAAGTCAGCCACGTCGCCAACGGCGACATGATTACGCTCAGCCTGATTCAGGGGGTGATCAACACATTTGTCATCTTCCTGTCTCGCATTGTCGGGTATTTTGTGGATCGCGTGATCCTGAAAAACGAGGAAGGACACGGCCTGGGCTTTTTCATCACCACCATCGTCGCCCAGATTGTTTTCGGTATCGCGGCGAGTGTTATTGTGATGTGGTTCAGCCGGAAACGCGAATACGTGGCGGACGCAGGCGGCGCGAAGCTGGCGGGCGCGGCCAACATGATTGCTGCGCTGGAGAGCCTCAAGCGCAGCGCGCACGAGCCTCTGCCGGATCAGATGAGAGCCTTCGGCATCAGCGGCAAGCCGTCAACCAGTGGACTGAAACTTTTATTTATGACCCATCCACCGCTCGAAGACCGGATTGATGCGCTCAAACGCGCAGGCGGAATGGGAGTATAAGCCAACCGTAAGAAATAAAAACAAAAAGGCAGGAAACCAAAGAGTTCCCTGCCTTTTTGTTTTTATTGTTCCGTTCCAAGACCTGATCGCTACCTGATGTTTCCGCGCCATCTCATTCTACCCATTCGTTATTACCTGTTTAGCGAATATTTTACCGCAGCCTCTGAGTGTATTGCCGTGGTATCGAAAACCGGCATGTCCACATCCTCCTGTTTGATAAGCAATGGAATCTCTGTGCATCCCAGAATGACGCCTTGAGCACCTTCCTCTTTCTGGAGACGATTAATGATTTTCATAAATCCTCGCTTGGATTCATTCTTTATCCTGTTGGCGCACAACTCATCGAAAATCACCGTGTTGATGTAGTCCCGCTCTTTTTCATTGGGTGTAATAACCTTGATGCCGTATTTCTCGAGGCGCTCACGATAAAAGGGCTGCTCCATAGTATATTTGGTTCCCAGCAGTAGCACGGTGCGCACTCCTTTTTCGCGCACCTTTTTCCCTGTAGCATCGGCGATGTGGATAACGGGAATGCCGACTGCTTTCTCGATGTGGTCCGCGAGTGAATTAAGTGTGTTTGAGGCAATGACAATAAAATCAGCGCCGCCTCGCTTTAGCCGTTGCGCGGCATCAACCATCGTTTGGGTCATCAGTGTCCAGTCCCCTTTATCAGCCAGTCGTTCCTGCCTGGAAAATTCACCGAACTCGATGGAGAACATCAGTATCTGAGCGGAATGCACGCCGCCCAATGTGTCGCGCACCATTTCATTCATGAGACGGTAATATTCTATGGAAGACGCCCAGCTGACCCCGCCTATGATGCCTATTGTTTTAACCGGTTTTTCTTTTGAAGCAGTTTCGATCAAACGCTCTTGTTTATTAATGCCGTTTTTGGGTACATTCGACGAATGCTGGACAGCACATCCGCTCATGATAATGAGCGTCAAAAAAACAATGCAAAAGCAAATACGTGTTAACCTTAAATTCATCATTTTCTCCTTATAAGCCGGAATGGATAAAAAAAGTTGGGTGCCACACGCTGCGCCACAGCTTAGAGGGTCACTATCCGCAGCCCGCAAAGCCCTCTGTACCGTTTCTGATCAGAGTGGAATAATAATCAGTTCTTCAAATCGTATTTCTTCAGCTTATATCTCAGCATTCTTTCCGACATGCCCAATATTTCTGCAGCACGGCTCTGGTTATACGACGCCTTGGCCATGGCTTCGCTGATGAGGTGCATTTCCAGTTCTTCGAGGGATTCCCGAAGCGAACCTGCTGATTTTTTCCCTGGGGATCGGGTTGAGGCTTCGCTTTTAAAAGGCAGATCGCCCACGGTAATGTATTCTTCGCGGGAGATCACGACGGCCCGTTCCAGAATATTCACCAGCTCGCGCACGTTGCCGGGGTAGTCATATTTCAGCAGCAAATCCCGCGCCTCCGCCGTCATGGCCTGAATGGTTCTGCCGTTTTCTCGGGCAAATTTTTCCATGTAATGATCGATCAGAGCGGGCAAATCTTCTTTTCTTTCCCGAAGCGGCGGCAGGGACATGGTGACGACTTTCAGCCGGTAGAACAGGTCTTCGCGAAACGCGCCTTCCTTGACTCGGGTTTCCAGATCGCGGTTGGTGGCGCTGATAATGCGCACATCCACGGAGATACTGGCGTTGCTGCCGAGACGTGAAATTTCCCGCTCCTGCAGGAAACGCAGCAGTTTGACCTGAATGGCGGGACTCAGCTCCCCGATTTCATCAAGAAAAAGCGTACCGCCGTCCGCCTCTTCAAAACGCCCGATTCGGCGGGACGCAGCACCCGTGTAAGCGCCTTTTTCATGGCCGAACAGTTCGCTCTCCAGAAGATTTTCCTGCAGTGCCCCGCAGTTGACCACAATGATAGGTTTGTGAACCCTCGGACTTAACTGATGAATCAGGCGCGCCAATAACTCTTTGCCCGTTCCGCTTTCTCCCTGAATGAGTACGGACGCCCGGCTGGCCGCCACCCGGCTGGCCATGTTGATCAACTCTACCATCTGCGGACTTTTGTAGATGATTCGTTCCGCAGTAACGCCGGTCTTTCCCAGCTCCTGTTTTAAGAGTTCATTTTCCCGGATCAGTCTGCGATGTTCCGCGACACGGTCCACCAGGATCAGCAGTTCGTCGAGCTCGACCGGTTTGGTGATGTAGTCGATCGCGCCGACCTTGATCGCTTCCACGGCCGTTTCAATCGTGCCGTAGGCGGTAATGATGACGACGTCGATTTCGCGGTTGATCCGTTTGATCTCCTTGAGCACGGTCAAGCCGTCCATGCCGGGCATCTTGTAGTCCAGCAGGATCAAATCAAAGTGGCTGTTCATCACCGCTTTGATGGCGGCCTCCCCGTTGTCCGCTTCGATGACCTTGTGGCCCTCGGAGATGAGAAAGTCACGCAGCATTTCCCGCTGAGAGCGGCCGTCTTCCACCACCAGAATATTTAATTTCCGCATCGGTCTTGTCCTCTTTTCGGGGAAATCAGGTTTTCTCTGTGATTCGTTCACGCGGCAGAACGATTTCAAAGGTTGTGCCTTCGCCGTGGCGGCTGATGACGCGAACGTCTCCGCCGTGGCCGCGAATAATTTCCATCGCCAGCGGGATGCCCAGTCCCAGTCCTTTTTCTTTGGTCGTGTATTCCGGGCTGAAAATTCTTTCAATTTCTTCGGCCGTCATGCCGCAACCTGTATCGGTAATGCTTACCAGGATATATTTTTTATCTTCCTTGTCCACAGTAATGGTGATTTTCCCGGAATCAGTGATGGATTCCATGGCGTTTTTAATGAAATTCAGAAACGCCTGCTGAAGTTTATTGATGTCCATGGGAATGACGGCCGGGCTTAGGCGCCACCGGGTTTCCAAAACGATGCCGCGCGTGCGCGCCTCTTCCGTCATCAGGCTGACGATTTTCTGTAAAACCTCTGTGACGGAAAAATCACTCAATTCCAGCCGTCTGCTTTTGGAGAAGGAGAGAAACTCTTCAATAATGCCGTTTAACCGCCGGATTTCATCACGGACAACACCCGAAAGATTCTGAAACTCAGCAGCCTTCACTTCATCGGAGGGGCCGAAATCTCTTTTCAATCGCTGCGCCGCCATGCTGATGGCGTTGAGCGGATTGCGGATCTCATGCGCGACGCCGGCTGCCAATTGCCCGAGCGATGAAAGACGCTCGGCCTTTTCCAGTCTGCGTTCCATGTCGATGATGCCGGCCAGATGCCGGTTTTGATCCTGATACAAAAGCCACATGGACAAAAGCGCGATGACGACAACCAGCAGCATGAAGACGAAGATATTCTGGCGGTTTTCGGCAATAATGGTGTCCATAGAGCCGCGCTCCAGACCGATGCGGATAATCCCCGCCACTTTTTTATCCAGAACGAAAGGCGCGGCTATATCAAGAATTTTACTTTCCTGCATATTGAGTTTTCTGCTGGAAAGCGAGGTCTTTCCCTTCAAGATGGCGTCATAGTTGAATTCCTTGGGACTTAAGCCCTGTGGCGTCTTGCCCATCACCGCCAGGAGTTTTTTTTGTTCATTGAAAATCTGCATGTAAACGATACCCTGGCCTTCGCCCATTTTGCTCACGGCGCGGTCCACGGCAACCTTCATGCTCCAGTAGCGCAGGCCTTCTTTGTCCAGATTGATAACGACCGTGCCGCTGCCGTCCTTGCGCCTGAGGCCGACAAAGCCGACGCCTTCCTTGATGCGTATTTTTTCCAGTAATTCAATGGTGGTTGCTTTGCGTCCGTCAATGTTGAGATCGCTTGCAGTCAGCATGTCTGTTTTGAGCGGCGCGCTCTGAAAGATGGCGTTTCCCTCACGATTGAGGACAGCCACGTACCAGAAGCTGTTTTCTGCGGCAAATTGGTGAAGATAGCTGTTATTGATCAGTTTCTTTCTCCAGCGTTCATCGATTTTCTGTCCCAGCGCGGTAATGGCTTCGATAACCAGTTTTTTGGAATAATCCGCCTCTTCCTGACTGGCCGTTTTCAACTCAGTCGAGCTTTTGCCTCGTGTGGCGACAATACTTTTGATATTGTCTTCCGTGAGGCGCTGCAAAACGCCGATGGTACTTTGGGCCTGATCTTCCAGAAATCCTACAAGGTTGGTTTCACTGCGGCGGAGATCCAGAAAGCCCATGATCAGAATTAACGCCACGAGGACCGCCGAAACGATAGCAACCGCCAGCGGCTGAAGAAACGTTCCGTTATAAGAATGCGCACTGCGGCGTATTACCGGTTCCTTTTTTTTAAAAAGCATAACCCCCCTCAGAGTATAAAGAAGAACAATTTTGATCAAATTCTCATTTTGTTGGCCATCTTAAGCTTTTCAGGGGAAATGTCAACGGTAAATGCCCGCAGGAGTCGACATTTTTGTCGAAAATCAGACAAAACGTATCATCTTCCTATGTCTCTATTATTATTGTTTTATTTATGTGTACGGACAAGTCGGCCCGACATTTTTTGCCGAAAGTGAGCTGGGTCACGCGAGGGATTCTCAAGACGATTATTACTAATTAACAAATAATATAAGATACTTGAATTTATTATACAGAAAGTGGCACAATCCATGCTTTGAAGTAAGGCGAAGTTAGTTTTTAGTGTCGACTAAAAAAATTACGGGCATGATTAGCCGGCAGCAAAAGTAACCCAGGAAGGTGTAAGGCCTTCACTCTTCTCTCCTTTAGGGAGGCTCTAACCCAGCCTCCCTTTTTTATTTTTTCTCAGGAACCTTTTTAAGCCGCCGCCAGTTTTCCACCCTTTCCTTGATGGTTTTTTCAAAACCGGCTTCGGTGGGATGAAACATCACTTTCCCCTGAAGCTTTTCCGGCAGATAGTCCTGAGCGACAAATGCATCCTTATAATCATGAGCGTATTTGTAATCCTTGCCGTAATCCAATGCTTTCATTAATTGAGTCGGCGCATTGCGGATATGCAGCGGCACAGGGAGGTAACCGGTTTTCCCAATGAGTTCCTTGGTTTGGCCGTAATCGACATACAGTGAATTGCTTTTAGGCGCCGTGGCCAGATAGACGGCCGCCTGGGCTATCGCCAGTTCGCCTTCCGGCAAACCAACAAAATGGAAAGCCTGCTGGGCAGCCATGGTCAATGTGAGCGCTTGCGGATCGGCAAGGCCTATGTCTTCGGAGGCAAAGCGCACCATGCGCCGCAGAATGTAGAGCGGGTCTTCGCCTGCAGCCAGCATCCGCCCCAGCCAGTAAAGCGTCGCGTCGGGATCGCTGCCGCGCATGCTTTTATGAAGCGCTGAAATCAGATTGTAGTGCTCTTCTCCGTCCTTATCGTAGAGCAATGATTTTTTAAGCAAAGCCTCCTGGGCGGATTGCGCCGAGATTACTCGATGGTCCGCGGACAAACCCAGCACCATCGAAGCCGCCGCGTCGAGATTGTTAAGCGCCGTACGGGCGTCGCCATCGGAGATGCCTACGATAAAACGGATGGCCTCATCATCCGCCCCAATGGCGTATTTGCCCAGGCCCCTTGACGAATCCGTAAGTGCGCGCCGGAGAATGGTCACTAAATCTTCTTCCGTAAACTGCTTAAGCGTGAGCACGCGTGTTCTTGAAAGCAGGGGGGCGATCACCTCGAAGGATGGATTTTCGGTCGTTGCGCCAATCAACGTAATGAGGCCGCTTTCGACATGCGGCAGAAAAGCGTCCTGCTGAGCTTTGTTGAAGCGATGAATTTCATCGACAAAAAGAATGGTTTTTTTCTTCTTGGCTTCCCAGGTCTCTTTGGCATCATCAATGACCGAACGAATCTCTTTCACACCGGAGAGCACGGCGGAAAAACTGACAAAGTAGGCTTTGGTTTCATTGGCCAGAATGCGCGCCAGCGTTGTTTTTCCTACGCCCGGCGGCCCCCAGAAAATCATGGAAAAAAGTTTGTCTTCCGCAATGGCGCGGCGAAGGAGCGTTCCTTCGCCGGTGAGATGGGATTGACCGACATAATCGGCAAGCTTCAGCGGCCTCATCCGTTCGGCAAGCGGCGCGGTGTCGAGCGCGTCGCCGGCGGTTCCCAGACTGAATAAATCCAGATTTTTCATTTTTGTTTTTTCGCCTTTTCAATCATTTCGATTAAGCTCGTCACCTTGTCTTTGGGCGGGCTTGCGGTGAATTGGTTGCACTGGTCGGGCGTCAGACAATCCCGCAGGACTGCCGGCACATCAAGCGCCGCCTGCCAGCAGGTGATGATGCGCGCACAGGGAAGATCGCCCGCTTCCTCACGACAGTAGGAGAAAGTCATTTCGTCTCCCAGTTTCGGACAGCGGGTTATTTTATGGTCGTGCGGTGTCTTCATGAGCAGGCAGCTTGACGAAAAAAAGAAAAGCCGTCAAGATTTTTTATTATCCTGACGGCTTTCATCAATAAACGGGTTTCGGATGCTAAGGTTTCGGAAAATCCTTAATAGCCAGCAGCGCTCTTTGAATTTCCTCATCCGGTAATTCGTAGGCTTGCAGTTTGCCGGACAGATAGGCGTCGTAAGAAGCCATATCCACCAGGCCGTGACCGCTCCAGTTAAAGAGGATCACTTTTTCCTTGCCTTCTTCTTTGGCGCGCACCGCTTCATCAACGACCGCCGCCAGAACATGGTTGGTCTCCGGCGCGGGGATGAAACCTTCCGAACGCGCCCATTTGACGCCGGCGTCAAATGTTTTCATCTGATCGTAGGCTCTGGGCTCAATGAAGTTTTCGCGCACCAGATGGCTGACGATGGGGGCCATGCCGTGGTAGCGCAAACCGCCCGCGTGGATTGGCGCGGGGATGTAATCGTGCCCCAGGGTGTACATCGGGAGCAGCGGTGTGGTTTTCGCCAGATCGCCGAAATCATAGGCGAACGGGCCTTTGGTCATGCTGGGGCAAGATGAGGGTTCCGCGCCGACAATCTTGACATCTTTGCCATGGATTTTGTCGCAGACATATGGCGTGGCGATACCGGCAAAGTTACTGCCGCCGCCGCAGCAGCCCATAACGACATCGGGATAGATGCCGAGCTTCTGCATTTGCTTTTGCGCTTCCAGTCCAATAATCGACTGATAGAGCAATACATGGTTGAGCACACTGCCGAGTGCATATTTGGTGTCCGGGCTGGTGACGGCGTCTTCGATGGCTTCGCTGATGGCGATGCCCAGAGAGCCGGGAGAATCGGGATGTTCGGCCAGAACGTTGCGACCGGCCTGGGTCAGGTTGCTCGGGCTGGGAATGCATTCCGCGCCCCAGGTGTTCATCATCATGCGGCGGTAAGGCTTCTGTTCATAGCTGACCTTGACCATATACACGCGGCAGATCAAGCCAAACATCTGGCAGGCCATGGACAGGGCGCTGCCCCACTGACCGGCACCGGTTTCCGTCGCGATCCGCTTGGTGCCGGCCACTTTGTTGAAATAGGCCATCGGAATGGCGGCATTGGGTTTATGGGACCCGGCGGGGCTGACGCCCTCGTTTTTGTAATAAATCTGCACCGGACAGCCGAGCAGTTTTTCAAAATTGCGCGCGCGGTAAAGAGGAGAGGGCCGCCACAGCAGATACTTTTGGATGACCTCGTCGGGAATGTCAATCCAGCGCTGGGTTGCGACTTCCTGCTCGATGATATTCATCGGGAAAATGGCAGCCAGATCGTTTGCGGTGACCGGCTGGCCTGTGCCGGGATGCAGCGGCGGTAGCATCGGTGTGGGTAAATCCGCCATGACATTGTACCATTGCCTGGGTATTTCGTGATCTTCTAATAATGTTTTGACCTGTTCCATTTACTCTCTCCTTTAAAAGAATTTATACGGTGTTGCCATCCTTCCAACGGGTTTGTGACTGGTCGGGCTGAGGCTAAAAAAAATGCCATGGAGCTTTTTCTTCCCACGGCATTTTAATACGATTGCGAGTCATGGGAAGGAGCTTCCCTGCCCATGCTCGATACTTAAAAAGAGCTTATGGGCAGACAGTTTTCGTCTGCCACCACCAGGTTTTGTTGGAAATATTTGCCAGCATTTATGCCTACCAGTCTTTCTACTTTATGGTGTGGTGCGTAACACAGCTATGAAAACCTTGTCAAGACGAAACTGATGGTTCTATATGTCCTTGACAAAATTATAAGATTCATTCAACAAACAGTTATGATTGGCGCAAAAAGAACGCGGGTTATGAATTTCGGAGGGTGGATGAAGGAATTTGATCCTTTCGGCTGGTTGGAAAAGTACTTTTCGGCGCATACCCTGCATCTGATCATCCGGGCCGGGGTTGCCGTCATTTTGATGGCCTTCCTGATTCACCGGATCAGTTCGTATTCCCGCTACTGGTTCAAGCCGCTCTGGGGGGTCGAAACACTGATATTCGTGGTCTTTCTGGTGAGCTACCTCATCCGCAAAGCCCCGGTGCACCGCTCCCGCGGCGCGCGGGAAATCATCATTCCGCTCATTGGCGGTGTGCTGCCGTTCGCGCTGCTTTACTCGCCGCCGCATCGGTTGATTCTCTCTTCCATGACGTATGTCTATGCTATTTTTATCTGGATGACGGTTGCCACCTGCCTGACCCTATGGGGATTGTGGACGCTCAGGCGATCTTTCAGCGTCACCGTCGAGGCGCGCGAACTGGTCACAGGCGGGCCTTATCGCTTTGTCCGACATCCGGTGTATCTGGGAGAAATGCTGACAGCCGCTGCGGTTGCCGCATTGCGTTTCTCGTGGATCAACGTCGCTTTGCTGATTTTATTTATCGCCATTCAACTCTATCGCTCCCGGATGGAAGAAGACAAGCTCACCCGGGTCTTTCCCCGATACGCCGGATTTGCCGCCGGGACTTTCTGGTTCTGGCCTCACCAGCCTGTAGATTAACCATTCATGACCATTGTTTGCCGATAAATGTTGACAAGGGAAAAAAGCCTGGCTTATATTAAAAAGCAATTTTGAAGCTGGCATTTAATCTTCAGGTTCTCTCAAACAAGCACTCTGCCGCCCGGTAGTCCAAACCGGTTCAATTCCGTCTGCGCATCCCTTGCGGGATTCAGCCGCTAACAGGAGGTTACTTCATGGAATCTTTGATCTGCAAAGACTGGCATCACTGTCCGGCCGAGGAGGTCACAACGCTGCTTACGACAAGCGCGTCTCAGGGGCTATCGCCCATCGAGGCCGGGCATCGCTTGGTGCGCTTCGGCCCCAATATGGTGACGGCCAAAAAGCAGCAAGGGCCGCTAATTCGCTTTCTGCAGCAGTTTAACCAACCACTCGTTTATATCCTGATTGCCGCCGGTTTGGTCACGCTGATTTTGCAGGAATGGGTGGACTCCTCCGTCATTTTCGGCGTTGTGATCGTTAATGCGATCATAGGATTCATCCAGGAATCGAAGGCGGAAAAGGCCATTGAATCACTCAAGAAAATGATGACCACGCAGGCGACCGTTCTACGAGACGGCAAATGGCTCTCCGTTGATTCCGTCAACCTGGTGGTTGGCGATATTGTTAAACTGCAATCCGGCGACAAGGTGCCCGCGGACGTGCGCCTGATTTCCTGCCGGGATTTGCAGGTGGATGAATCCACCCTGACGGGTGAATCCATTCCGGTTATCAAAAAAGAAGAGGCGCTGGATCCGGAAACAATTCTGGCCGACCGGCGCAACATGGCCTATGCAGGCACGCTGGTCACTTACGGTCAGGCGCAGGCAGTCATTGTCGCCACCGGCGACCAGACGGAAACCGGACGCATCTCCGAGATGATCGCGCAGGCAACAGACCTTTCCACGCCGCTCACCAAAAAAATTGAATCGTTTAGCAAAGTGCTGCTTGTTGCGATTCTCATCCTGGCGGGGCTGACCTTTGGCGTGGGGATGTGGCGCGGTGAAGGCGCGGTGGACATGTTTATGGCCGCCGTCGCCCTGGCCGTGGGCGCGATTCCCGAGGGACTGCCCGCCGCCGTGACCATCACGCTGGCCATCGGCGTGAGCCGGATGGCTAAGAGAAAAGCCATTATCCGTAAGCTGCCGGCGGTGGAAACGCTGGGGAGCACCACGGTTATTTGCTCGGACAAAACCGGAACGCTCACGGAAAATCAAATGACCGTCCGCCGGATTTATGCGGGCAATGCCTTTTTCGATGTGGAAGGCAACGGCTACGCGCCGGAGGGAAAAATCGTATCTGATGGGCAGGATATGGCCGGCAAATTGCCTGCGGCGCTTTCAGAAACACTGACAGCCGGTCTTTTATGCAATGATTCGCGCCTGGTCGAGGCGGGCAACCTTTGGCGCATTGAGGGCGACCCGACGGAGGGCGCACTGATCACCGCGGCTGCAAAAGCCGGCCTGACCCCTCAAATGGTGGACGAGGCAGCCCCGAGGCTGGATGTTGTTCCGTTCGAGTCGGAACGTCAGTTCATGGCCACACTGCACAAAACCGCCGCAGGCAACATGCTGTATCTCAAGGGAGCGATTGAAAAGGTTTTGGAAGCCTGCTCAGACGGCCTCTCGGCTGACGGATCAAGCGCCGGGCTGAATAAGGATGACGTTCATAAAAGGTCCGATGAGCTTGCGTCAAGCGGATTGCGTGTTCTGGCGCTGGCGCGAAAGAAGATCGATAAAGACAATCTGGACGTCGACGATTGTCTGTCGGGTTTGACCTTTGTAGGTTTGCAGGGCATGATTGATCCGCCGCGCACCGAAGCCATCGTGGCCGTCGGTGTCTGTCGGGGTGCGGGCATTAGTGTGAAAATGATTACGGGCGACCACGCGGTGACCGCCACGGAAATCGCCCGCCAGTTGGGCATCGGTCTTTCCGGCGGGCCCGGAAGTGAAAAGCCCGCAACGCTCACCGGAAAACAGCTGGAGCGCCTCTCGGATGAGGAGCTCATTGAAAAGGCTGAAACAACCTCCGTGTTTGCCCGCGTTGCGCCGGAACAAAAACTGAGGCTGGTGGAGGCGCTGCAGGCGCGCAACCATGTGGTGGCGATGACGGGCGACGGCGTCAATGACGCGCCCGCGCTCAAGCAGGCCAATATCGGCATCGCGATGGGTATTACCGGCACGGATGTCTCGAAAGAAGCCGCAGACATGGTGCTCACCGACGACAACTTCGCGAGCATCACCGCCGCCGTGGAAGAAGGACGGAGGATTTTCGACAACCTGGTCAAGTTCATTACCTGGACGCTGCCGACCAACGGCGGTGAAGGCCTGGTGATTCTGGCCGCGATCATGGCCGGCGTCACACTGCCCATTCTCCCGGTGCAGATTCTCTGGATCAACATGACCACGGCGGTTCTGCTGGGTTTGATGCTGGCTTTTGAACCGGGAGAAACCGACACCATGCATTATCCGCCACGAAAGCCGGACAGCCCGATTTTATCCGGGATTCTCATCATGCGGATTCTCCTGGTCTCCGCGCTCATGCTGGCGGCTGTCTTTTCTATTTTCATGTGGCAGAAAGCGAGCGGCTATCCGATTGACGAGGCCCGCACCGTGGCGGTGAATCTCTTCGTGATGATTGAGCTCACGTATTTGTTTAATTGCCGGTCGCTGACCAAATCGATGTTCCGGATCGGCCTGTTGAGCAACCCCTCAGTGCTCGTCGGCAGCGGGATGATGATTGTCTTGCAGCTTCTGTTTACTTACACGCCGTTCATGAATAAGATTTTTCAAAGCGCACCGATTACCGCCCGCGACTGGCTTTTGATCATCGTCATTGCCGTCGGCGTTTACGCGCTGATTGGTCTGGAGAAGTGGCTGAGGTTGTATGTGTTAAAAAAACCGCGATGACACAGGCAGCCACAGGGTGCATGTCCCGGGCGATTACCGGGACTGGATAGTCAGTTCCGGTAATCGCCTGCTTGTCTTTGTGTTATGGGTCAGATGGACCGGATGTCCATCCGGTTTTGAATAAAAACGAAAAGGGGCTAAGGTCTTTCAGACCGACTCAATCAGTCCTCTTTGTGCGCTTTCATCTGGCGACGCGTGGCGCTCAGTTCCATCTTGCGCAGGCGTACGCTTTGCGGCGTGACTTCCACCAACTCATCCTCGGCGATAAACTCGATGGCCTGATCCAGCGAAAATAGACGCGGCGGCCGCAAAATAATTGTAGCATCCGAATTAGATGCCCGCATGTTGGTCAGTTTCTTTTCCTTGACGATGTTGACATTGATGTCCTGGGTGCGGTTGCGTTCGCCAACGACCATGCCTTCGTAAACATTTGTGCCGACTTCTACGATCATTTCCCCGCGATCATCCATCGCAAAGCTGGCGTAAGAGGTCACGCGTCCGGAGCGGTCGGCCACCAGCACGCCTGTGCTGCGTTGGGGAATCGCGCCAAACCACGGGGCATAATCTTCTAGAAGCGAATTCATCACGCCGCCGCCTTTGGTATCGGTTAAAAACTGGCTGCGGAAGCCGATCAGGCCGCGTGAGGGAATCAGAAACTCCATGCTGACCCGGCCGCTGCCTTTATTCACCAGACTTTCCAGCCGGCCTTTGCGAATGGACAGCTTTTCGGTAATCTTTCCGACAAATTCTTCGGGGATGTCCAGAAACAAACGCTCCACCGGCTCGACGGTTTTGCCGTCCTGCATTTTGGTGATGACCTGGGGTTTCGACACCATCAGCTCGTAGCCTTCGCGGCGCATGGTTTCAATAAGCACCGCCATCTGCAATTCACCTCGCCCGCAGACTTCAAAGGCATCGGTCCGCTCCAGCTTTTTGATCTTGACCGCCACATTGCGCAGCGATTCTTTTTCCAGTCGTTCCAGCAAATGACGCGATGTCAGGTATTTGCCTTCCGTTCCGGCAAAAGGACCGTTATTGACATAAAACACCATGGACACGGTCGGCTCGTCCACCAGCAAACGCGGCAGAGCCTGCGGATTGTCAAAAGATGAAATCGTATCGCCGATGGTCACATTATCCACACCGGCAAGCGAGATGATGTCGCCTGACTCCGCTTCGGTCACCGGTTTTTTGGCCAGGCCGTAAAACGTATAGAGAGCGGAGAGCTTCACACCGCTGACGGTTTTCTCCTTCGCACAAAGGCTGTAGGGTATGTTCATCAAAAGTCTGCCTTGCTGCAAACGGCCGACGGCAATCTGGCCGACGTAGGGGTCGTAGTCCAGATTGGTCACTAAAAATTGCGTATTGGCGTTATCATCGCCCACAGGCGCCGGAATGGAATCGATAATGGCCTGTAAAAGCGGCTGCAAGTCGGCGCTGTCGTCGCCCAGTTTTTTATGGCTCACGCCGATTTTGGAATTGGTGTAGAGGATCGGGAATTCGATCTGATGCTCTTCCGCGCCCAGATCGATGAAGAGGTCATAGGTTTCATTGATGACTTCCTCAATACGGGCATCGGAGCGGTCGATTTTATTAATCACCAGAATGATCGGCAGATGCAGAGCAAGCGCCTTTTTCAACACAAAGCGGGTCTGCGGCAGCGGGCCTTCGCTGGCATCCACCAAAAGCATCGCGCCGTCCACCATATTGAGGCTGCGTTCGACTTCGCCGCCGAAATCGGCATGGCCGGGGGTATCGACAATGTTGATTTTCACGCCCTGGTATTCCACGGCTGTGTTTTTCGCGGAGATCGTGATGCCGCGTTCTTTTTCCAGCGCCATCGAGTCCATCACGCGGTCTTCCACCGCCTGATTTACGCGGAACACACCGGTTTGTTTCAGCATTGCATTGAGGAGCGTGGTTTTGCCATGGTCAACGTGCGCAATAATCGCGACATTTCTTAAATGTTCTTTTTTCATATTTTCACTTTCTTTTCTTCAGGCATCTTTTATTGAAGTAATATTCGGATGAAACGCGTCGAATCTTTACTGAGGGGATGTCCATGATTCATTGTTTTTCTACTACGGGTACCCCCATAACAAAGTATTGTTTATTTAACCAGCTATTTTTTTGCGGCTTTTTCCCGCTGTATCCTCCTGAACCCGGCAGACAGATGAGCATCTCCGGGCGCAGGGACGGCCTTTACAAATCCCCATTGAATGTCTATAATTTCAAAAGATAAAAAACAGCACCCCAAGGCGGTGGAAATGACCTACATCAAGATTAATTTCGGCAGTAGTTTTGAAGACGAGTTCCAGAAAGCGGTGGACGAGGTTTTTCATCTGGTGCATCCGGCCTTCAAAAATTATGAATGCATCTGGCGTCCCAACGTCGATGTGTATGAATCGGCGGAAGAGATCATTTTACTGGCCGATATGGCGGGACTCAATAAGGAAGAGCTGCATATCGAAGTCAACCGGAAGAAAATTAAAATTGCCGGTTTTCGCAAGGCGGTTCAGCTTCTGCAAAATGCGCGTTACTGTCAGGCGGAAATTCCGCATGGCCGTTTTGAAAGAACGGTTCTCCTGCCTGCGCAAGTGGATGCACAATCCGCGGTGGCCTCATACGCCGACGGCATTTTAATGATGCGGATGAACAAACTGCCGGTTATTAAGACGCATCGCGTGTCAGTCATTTCGGCCAAATAGCGTTTTTTCACTCTCACAATCCGATTGGAGGAAAACATGACGGAACAAAACGTCACTGAAAATAAAAATACGCACAATATCCCGGACGTGATCCCGATCCTGGCGTTACAAAACGTGATGGTATTTCCCAAAACCATGATTCCGCTGGAGGTGTCCGGCATTGCATCGATTCTGGTGGATGAGGCGATGACCAAAGACCGCCTGGTCGGCCTGATTATGTCCAAAAACGAGCCGGAAATTCCTAACCATTATAAAAAGGAAGACCTGCACGAGGTGGGCACCTGCGCGGTGGTTCTGAAAATGGCCAAGACAGCAGAAAACCGCACGCAGTTGCTTTTGCAAGGAATCAGCCGGTTTACCGTTGTAGAAATGCTGGACGGCAAGCCCTACCAGCAGGCCCGTGTCAGTCTCATTGAGGACCGGGAAGTCAAGGATATTGAAACCGAAGCGTTGATGTCCAACCTGCTCGCGCTTTTCGACCGCATCCTGAAACTGTCGCCCTTTCTGCCGCCGGAATTCGGCCCGATGGCGAAATCCATAAGCGAAGCCGGGACGCTCGCCGACCTCATCGCGTCAATCATCAATGCGCCGGTGGAGGAAAAGCAAAAGGTTTTAGACATTGCTGATGTCAAGCTGCGCCTTAAGGAATTGACGCGCATGGTGAATCATCAGATGGAAGTGCTCGAACTGGGCAACAAGATTCAAACCAAGGTCAAAGACGACATCGACAAGAGCCAGCGTGAGTACTACCTGCGCCAGCAGATGAAAGCCATCCGACAGGAGTTGGGCGAAACGGATGAGAACGCGGTGGAGACGGACGAGTACCGCAAGAAGATCGAAGAGAAAAATCTGCCCGAAGAAGCGAAAAAAGAAGCCATGCGTGAACTGGAGCGCCTGAGCCGCATGAATCCATCCTCGGCGGAATACACGGTTTCATCAACCTATCTGGACTGGATCACGGCGCTCCCGTGGCATGATATCACAACGGATAATCTGAATATCATCGAGGCGCGCAAAATTCTGGATGAAGACCACTACGGGCTTGCCAAACCGAAAAAGCGCATTATTGAGTATCTGGCCGTGCGTAAGCTCAAGCCGGATTCCAAGGGTCCGATCCTTTGTTTTGTCGGGCCTCCGGGCACCGGCAAGACGTCGCTGGGGCATTCCATCGCGCGGGCGCTGGGGCGCAAGTTCGTCCGCATCGCGCTGGGTGGCGTGCGCGACGAGGCGGAAATCCGGGGTCATCGGCGCACTTACATCGGCGCCTTGCCGGGCCGCGTCATTCAGGGGCTTCGTCGTGCGGAATCGAACAATCCCGTGTTTATGCTGGATGAAATCGATAAACTCGGCAGCGATTACCGCGGTGATCCCTCATCGGCGCTTTTGGAGGTTTTAGATCCTCAGCAGAACAATACCTTCACCGACCATTATCTAGATGTGCCGTTTGATCTGTCGAAGGTGATATTTATCGCCACAGCCAATATGCTGGACACGATTCCACCTGCGCTCCTCGACCGCTTAGAAGTGATTGAACTGACAGGTTACACGCAGGAAGAAAAAATGAAGATCGCCGAGAAGTATCTGATTCCGCGCCAGCTTGCGGAAAACGGTCTTGCCGCCTCGCAGTTCAAGCTGACGCCGAAAGCGCTCAGCACTATTATCACCGGCTACACGCGTGAAGCGGGCGTGCGCAATCTGGAACGCGAGATCGCCAACGCCTGCAGGGGCGTCGCGGCGCAGATTGCCGAGGGCAGCCTTGAGTCCAAAACGGTGTCGGAAAAAGACATTCACAAATATCTGGGAGCGCTGCGCGTTCCGACGGATATTGATGCGCGCATCACCAAGCCCGGCATTGCCATCGGCCTGGCCTGGACGCCGGTGGGTGGCGATATGCTCTTTATCGAAGCCACCTCCATGAAAGGCAAGGGAGGACTCACCCTGACAGGTCAGTTGGGCGATGTAATGAAAGAATCCGTTTCGGCGGCGCTCAGCTATATCCGCACCAACGCCAAAGAACTGGGTGTGCACCCGGATTTCTTCGACGGGCGCGACATTCATATCCATGTTCCGGCGGGCGCGACTCCCAAGGACGGCCCGTCAGCGGGCGTCACGATGCTCACGGCGCTGACGTCGCTCCTCACCGACCGCAAGGTTAAAAAGCAGTTGGCGATGACCGGAGAAATCACGCTGCGCGGCACGGTGCTGCCCGTAGGCGGCATCAAGGAAAAAGTGCTGGCCGCTTATCGCGCGGGGATTAAAACTCTCATTTTGCCCGCGTGGAACCAGAAGGACATTGAAGATATTCCAGCCAACGTGCAAAAAGGGATTACGTTTCATTTTGTCAGCGACATGATGGATGTCCTGAAGCTTGCCCTGGAGCCGTTGAAAGAAAAGAAGCCGGTTAAAAAGGCGAAAGGGGTTGTAAAGGCGAAAAGTGCGAGGCCTGCGGCAAAGAACCGGAAGACGATAACACCGGTCAAGAAGAAAAAACCGGCGAAGCGGAAATAACAAAGTTGGATTCAGGAAGAATGGTGTCATGCTGTCATTCCCGCGTGTGCCCTTCAGGGTACGAAGGCGGGAATGACAAAAGAGGATTGTTTTTGGACAAGACAAGCACAAAACCAAAAGTCGTCATCATCGGTGCGGGGTTTGGCGGCCTGTGGGCCGCTCGCACGCTCGCGCATCAGGCGGTTGATGTGGCTGTCATTGATCGCAACAATTACCACACCTTCCTGGCGCTTCTCTATCAGGTGGCGGCGGCGGAGCTTGATGCGGAAGACATCGCCTATCCGGTGCGCAGCGTTTTTTGGAACAAGCCGAACATCGATTTTATCCTGGCGCACGCGCGGCGCATCGACCTTGAAAACCGCCGGATCGAAACCGATGGTGAGACCATTGACTACGATTATTTGATTATAGGCACCGGCAGCATTACGTCCACCTTCGGCGTACCGGGCGTTTCCGAGCACGCTTATTTTCTAAAAACACTGGAAGAAGCCGTTGCGCTCAAAAATCACATCATCTGCTGTTTTGAGGCGGCATCGCGCGAAACGGATGCGGATCAAAGAAAGACCCTGCTCACATTTGTCATCGTCGGTGGCGGCGCGACGGGTGTGGAATATTCGGGGGCGCTGTCTGAACTGATCCACGGTCCGCTCATCAAAGATTATCCGACCATCGATTTTTCAGAAGTAAGGATCATTTTGCTGGAGGCTGCCGAATATCTGGTCGGCCCCATGCCTGCCAGAATCCGTGATTACACGGCGGATCAACTGCGGAAGATGGGCGTGGATGTCCGACTCAAGACTGCGGTTGCAGAAGTGACGCCGGATCAAGCGCTTATCAAAGGCGCGGAAATCATCCACACCAACACCGTTGTCTGGACAGCCGGCGTCCGGGGAGAGGCTTTGCCCGATGATTCAAAGATCCCGGTTGGGCCAGACGGCCGTGTTTCAGTGTTCGACACATTACAGATTCAGAATCAGCCCAATATTTACGTCATCGGCGATCTGGCTGCGATCAAAGAAGAGGCGCGTGTTTTACCGATGGTCGCCCAGGTTGCCATTCAATCCGGTGTTACCGCTGCGAAGAATGTTCTTCTTCAACTGGCAGGCAAATCTCCGGAGGCCTTCCGCTATGCCGACCGGGGTTCGATGATCGCCATCGGCCGCAAGGCGGCCGGCGTCGCCATCGGGAAAAAAACATTTCAAGGATTTATCGCCTGGATCATGTGGTTGATCATTCATCTCTTCAATCTCATCGGCTTTCGCAATCGGGTCATGGTGCTCACCAACTGGGCATGGGATTATCTGCTCTATGAACGCGCGGTGCGCTATGTTTTCCCCGCCAAAATACCCGCCGGGTCGCAGTATTGTTCCTGTGCAAAACCAGACGATACTTTCCCGACAGCTCCGTCTGAAATAGAAAAGTACTCATCACACTGAAACGTTTGCTTGCCCGTTACTTCAGCTCATGTGGAAATAACAGGCAAGCGAGACTTCCGGGTTATTTACCTGGCGCGGTCCGTGAGGTCGATGATCATTTCCTTGTCGGTAAACATCGGGATGGTTTTGATTTTGTCCGCGTTGAAATCCAACCGCTTCAAATCAATTTTGCGCAGGTTGAAATTGTCGTACGTGCGGTAGAAGTAGATACGGTTGGTCAAGTCGCGATAGGAAGACCATTGCGTGGTTTCGCTGGCCGTAATCTTGCCGTCTTTGTCTCGGTCTACGACCGTGCCGCGGATAATGTCGATGGAGTTGACAATATGCTGGGCAAGGTTGAGCGCGGCTGGGGCGTTATCCGGTTGATCGGCGAATTTGGTCGCAACAGCCAGACGGACAAAGCGCGACGGCGGGGTAACATCACCCGGCAGGCCGAACATACCCGCGCCGTGACCTGTGCGTTGAAAGGTCTGGCCGCCGAATGTTCCCGGCTCAAGTTGATTGTGCGTCATGCCGACGTAGTTTCGCAGATTGGTCAGCATCCAGGGGAAATTGGGCGCGTTGGTCATGATACCCAGCGGGTTTTGGTATATACGCAGTTCGCCTTTTTCGTACTCGACTACGATGCAACCGCCCTTCGCGTCATGAAGGATAAAATGAGCGGGAATGGCCACGCCTCCAGTCTCGCGGTTTTTATAGCCGAAGACTTTTACGTTGGCAATCGCTTCGGCCGCTTCAAAGACGGTGCTGAAATTGGCCAGAATCCATGAGCCGAACATGAAATGCGCCAGCGCGATGGACTTTTCCTTCGGATCAACCGTCTGCCACTGCATGTCGCTGTCATACCACAGCAGGCTGAAGGAAAGTCCGGCTTCATTCAGTCCGTCGCTGACGGCCGCCTCGTTCCCCAGTGAATTATTGGCCACATAGCCGAATTTTGTTTTCCATTTCAGGCCGGGGCTGTCATCCGGCGCGGGACTGACAAAAGGTTTGCCGCGGGGAACCACGATGAGGGCGTAACCCATATCATAGGCAAATTCCATCGTCCGACCGCTCACGATGGTTCCATCCTTGGCGGTTACGCGGAAAACCGAACAGGCCTGTGATTCCACAGCCCAGAAAAAAGCCAGAAGTAGAATAAACATCATGCCGACGATCCGATTTTTTTTCATATCCATATCCATTTCCCTATTTCAGTGACACGCAGTAAGCCCCATCAGGTGAGTAACCCTTTGGACATCGGTCTTCATACTTGGGCATAACCTTAGAGGGTTTGATCTGCACTCTGGAGCAATAATCTCCATCGGAGGAAAATCCCAACGGGCATCTGCTTCCCATTTTAACAATGACTTCCTTGGCGCCTGACAAAGGTACGCACTGGCTACCTTCGGATGTATAATGATTCGGACATCTGTCTCCGATTTTCTGCACCATATCTGCGGAAAAAGCGTTATCGGGAAGAGAGGCGGCAATCGAAAGAAGCATGGCCATCGTCAAAAGAACAACTGAATATTTTGTCATGGATGAAACCTCCTTGATAAACTTTATACTCCTCTGGCTATATCTACCAAATAATTACCTGCATTCAAACAAATATATTCGCTCTCATGGCATAGGCGGATGTTATTGACGGCAATCCTTGACGCCAGCTCTTCTTTCCTGAAGTCGAGCGCATTTCGTTCATAGAGCGACAACGACACCATTTTGCCATTTTACAATGGAGGTGACAAGGAGCGACTGTCAATGAATGTTCATATTGATTTGTCATATTTTTTGTGAAATCATACCTGAAAGGTTTTCAAGAGGGATCGCCCTACCCATCACAGGAGAATAAGACCATGTTGATCGTCATGCATCGTAATGCCACCCAAAAGCAAATCGGATCCGTCCTGAAGGCGGTGGAGAGTATGGGCTTGACGGCCTCGTCCATTCCCGGAGGCGAACGAACCGCAATCGGCGTCCTGGGAAACAAAAGCTATGTGGATGACCTTTCGATCCGCGATCTTCCCGGCGTGAAGGAAGTGATCCATGTTTCCAAACCCTACAAAATGGTGTCCCGGGATTTTCACCCCCGGCCGACCGTCATCAAGATCGGCGGCGTGGAAATCGGGGAAGGCAGACCCCCCGTCACCATCGCCGGGCCGTGTGCCGTAGAAAGTGAAGATCAGATTCTCCGGGCAGCAAGGGCCGTTAAAGCCGCCGGCGCCGACATGCTGCGGGGCGGCGCATTCAAACCCCGGACGGGTCCTTATACGTTTCAGGGATTAAAGGAAGAAGGACTGAAGCTTTTAGCGCTGGCAAAACGAGAAACCGGTCTCCCGATCGTCTCTGAGATAATGAGCGTGGAAAATGTGGAACTCGTAGCCGGCTATGTGGATGTCCTTCAGGTAGGCGCCAGGAATATGCAGAATTTCGATCTTCTTCGGGAAGTGGGCCGCATCCGGAAACCTGTGCTCCTCAAGAGAGGCTTGAGCGCCACCATTGAAGAATTTCTGTCGGCGGCCGAATACATCCTGGCCGAAGGAAATTCCCAGGTTATACTCTGCGAACGGGGCATCCGAACCTATGAAACAGCCACCCGCAACACCCTGGATCTGTCTGTTGTTCCCATCATCAAAGAGCTGTCCCACCTTCCTATTGTAGTGGATCCGTCCCACGCCACCGGAAAACGCAGCCTCGTGCCGCCGATGGCGAAAGCGGCCCTGGTGGCGGGAGCCCACGGCATTATGATTGAGGTGCATCCCGAACCGGAAAAAGCACTCTCCGACGGCCCCCAGTCCTTAACGATTCCCGGCTTTCAAAAACTCATGGAAGAGATCAGGCAAATCAAGACCTTCCTCGGGTATTGATAAACAAACAAGACCGTGTTCCTCCATTCAAACATGATTTCTCAGCTGCAATTCCAGCGGATGCGGATTCAAGTAAAGCTGCTCCTTCAGATACGGTTGATCGTATTTTCGCACATAATGGTTGATGAGCGTCACGGGGACAATGAGCGGCAGGTAACCTGCCTTGTATTGATCCAGCACCTCCAGCAGTTCCTGCTTTTCTGCGGCGGATAACTCCTTTTTAAAATAACCCATCATGTGTTGCAGGACATTGACATTTTTCTTCGGTGTGGATTTAAGCCCCAGGGCTTCCATCAAGAGCGCTTCGTATTGTTCGCGCAGATCGCGGATGGTCAGCTTTTTCTGATCGGCGACCAGTTTCCCCATCAACGTATAATGCTTGAGGCTGTGCGACATCAAAAGCAGTTTGTGACGGGTGTGAAAGTCAACAAGGGCGCCGCGGCTGGCCTCTGACGCCGCGGCTTCACGCCAGCGCCTGAGGGTGAAGATGCGCTCGATAAAATTTTCCCGGAGCTGGGGATCGTGCAGGCGTCCCTCTTCTTCCACCGGCAACAGTGGAAAGTGCTGCATAAACATCCGGGCAAAAATGCCCACGCCTGTTTTGGCGGGCATGCCCTTGGCATCATAAACTTTGACGCGTTCCATCCCGCTCGACGGCGAATCGCTTTTAAAGATAAAACCGCAGAGGTTTTCCGCTTCCAACACCGCCACGCGTTTTTGGGCCCAGTCAAGCATCTTTCCCGTCATATCTTTTCGGGTCTGACGGGTCATCAGTCGCGGGGCCTCCGGATTTCCTTCCAGGCGCATGGCTTCCCTGGGAACCCCCAGGCCGCACTCCAATTCCGGACAGACCGGAACATAATCCACATACTGACCCAGCGTGTCACGCAAAAAACGATCCAGCTTGTGGCCGCCGTCATAGCGCACCGGATTCCCCAATAAACATGAGCTGACGCCTATTTTTATTTTATTCACCCTGTCTCTCCTTAAAAAAATATTCAGTATTCCAGCATCTGCCTCTCCACGAATCAGCCGGACGTCCCATCAAAAAGCTTCACAAAAACTGCCTGATCGTGTAGCATATGCGCGATTTGATCCGAACAGGGGGTTTTCATGTCTGAAATATTAAATAAAACAAAAGTATCTGTTCGCCTTTCCGACGGAACAACGATCAAAGGATTGCTCAACATCGGGAAATACAACCGACTGTCGGACTTTCTCAATTCCAAGGACGCCGATCCGTTTTTAATTGTTTATGAAGCGTCCATGCCGGGCACCACCGGCAAGGTGGTCATCATCAACCGCAATCATATTGCCTGGGCAGCTCCGGAATAACATCATTTCCCGTTGTATTTCTGATAGAGCTGGGCAGGGCTTCATTTGCCGCAGGAGAGCTGATATTGGTGGCAACGACCACGGCCAGATCGCGTTTGGGATCAGGCCAGACGTGCGCCAGATTCATGCCGTTGGAACCGCCATGATAGATCAGTGGATTGGGCGCCCAATCGACACTTACTTCTCCCCAGCCCAGCGCTTAGCGTCCGCGAGCTGGCGTTCCAAGCTGCCCAGCGGGCAAAATCCGTAATCGACATATGAGCAATTCCCGCAGGACCGATCACCGGCGCATTGTCCCCTGCGGGCCCCGGCAAAACGGCTGTGATCTTACCATTGATGATGACATGCCCCAGCGGCGCATCGATTTTTCCCAGACCGGCTTGATTCCCCAAACCTGCCGTTTTTAATTGCAGCGGCTGAAAAATTCTCTCCACCATCAATTCATCCCACGTTTTATCTTCCAGCCGTTCAATGATGGCGCCGGCAACCATATAATTCATGTTCGCGTAGACGAACACGTCTCACGGTTACAGGAAGTGTTTCGCAGGGATAAGATAGAGTAAAAAGGTCGATAATTCAAGATCAAATCACGGGAACCCGTCCGATGTTCTTTGCAAAGATCCATAATTGTGATAGGAATTCAACTCATTGAGGACATTGGATCGAAGCGTTGGCTCAGCGTGTTTTTAAATTCCACCGGAGGAATTTTGTCGAAGGACGATGATGGATAACATGGACTTTTTTCCCTACATAACGCTTTTTGCCATTTATTGTTTTCTGGGCTGGACGCTGGAAGTGATATACCGCTCCATCACTTGCCGAAAATTTATCAATGCAGGATTTCTATTTGGACCTTTCATTCCCATTTACGGCATGGGCGCATTTTTGACGCTGGCCTTGCATGAGTTGATGCTACATCAACCGGTCATTATTCAGTTTGTTGTGTTCGGCCTGGCGATCACGCTCATGGAATATCTGGTTGGCTTTCTTGCCGAAAAGATATTCAAATTAAAACTATGGGATTACTCGGAGACCCGGTTTAATCTTCATGGCCGGGTATGCCTTCATTTTTCAATTTTCTGGACGGTTCTCGTGTTTGTCTTCGCGTTGTGGATCCATCCGTTCATATACCAGAGGCTTTCATTGTTTCCTGAGGCAGCCGTCCGGACCGCTGCCATCCTATTCATGCTTTATTTCTGGATCGACTATACGTTTTCGGTCATGTCGCTTGCCGCTTTCCGCAGAGGCATTACCTACCTCTACGAGGAATACTTCAACCTGAGCAATATTGAAATTGAAGATACCCTGAAATCGTTTCAGCGCCTGCGGGAAGCTTTTCCCGCTTTAAACCAATATATCAACCAGAACATCAATCGGAGGATCAAAACCCGGATCAGTTCTTTTTTGAAGCCCATTCAGGAAAAGATCATTTTGGAGCTGGCCGGCCGCAGGTCTTTTGAAGAGGAATATTACGAAGCTGTGGGCGACATCCTTCAGCATGAGGAATTTTTGAAACTCAAAGACTTTTTCCATCACAACTCTTCCATCTATCACCACGTGCACGACGTGGCCTATTTTTCATACCGGATCAGCAAGTTCTTAAAGCTGGATTACCGCTCGACGGCGCGTGGAGCGCTTTTGCATGACTTCTTCCTGTATGACTGGCGCAGTCATGACGTGCCGGATCTGCCCCGGGAAAAGTTTCACGGTCTTGAACATCCGGTGATAGCCGTCGCCAACGCTAAAAAGTATTTTTCAATCAATGACATCGAAGAGGATATTATCAAAAAGCACATGTGGCCGCTGACCATTGTTCCACCGAAATATAAAGAATCCTATATCGTGTCGTTTGCCGACAAGTACCTGTCCTCGAAGGAATTTGTCAGCGAATACAAGAAAAGAGCCCGGGCGCGCCGGTCGGAAAAAGCTCATCGCCGCAGCAGGAGGCACAAGCCGCATCCGGACAGTTAGGTTCGGATGGCGTATTGGCTTTGTCCGTTGAGATCGCCCACGCTAACTATTTTGAGAAAGCACTTTCTGTGCTTTCAAAATGAGTAAATAAACCGCAAGGAGATCCTATATGATTGACAAAAGCAAACGTTACACGCGGACCTGTGTGCCCCTGGAGACATTGCCCGCCCTCCAGGGAAGGCAAATCGAATTTTCAAGTATTGCCGAGATGTTTCTCATCCGTGTCCGGGAGAATCCGGACTATCCGCTGGTCTATTATTTTGATGACGTCATCAGCTACGGCCAGGTCAACGACCGCGCCAATGCCGTCGCCAATTACCTCAAAGAAAAAGGCGTGCAAAAAGGCGACATCGTCTCCGTGATGATTTTAAACGCGCCTGAAATCTACTACACCATGTTCGGGGCGCAGAAACTGGGCTGCATCACCGGCGCAGTCAACTACATGCTCAAAGGGCCGGAAATCGCCTATGTGCTGGAGGATTCCAAACCCAAAGTGGCGTTTGTCGGCAGCGACTACATGGAGGAGTTTGCCAAGGGCGTTAAGATGTCCTCCCACAAACCGATTGTGGTCGAAGTGGTGACGGAAGTGCCGCATTCGGAAAAAATCGCCCAGACGACGCTCGGCGACATTCTGGCCAAGTACCCGGCGAATGAATGTCTGGTGGCGCAATTGCCCGATGATCCGGTCATGCTTTTGTATTCCTCCGGCACCACCGGCATGCCCAAGGGCATCGTGCTTTCCAACCGCAATGAACTGGCCATCTGCAAAGGCAAGGCGGTCTTCGGCACCAGCCTGCCGGGGGATGTCTTTATGATTCTCCTGCCCATGTTTCATGTCAACCCGCTTTGCGTCTGGACGTATCCGTCAATTTATCTGGGAATCACCATCTGTATCCGCAAAACTTTTTCACCAAAGGATTTCTGGCCGGCGCTGACACGCTACGGCGTGACAACCGTCCAGGGGGTTCCCACGATGTACTCCTACATCTACAGCGCCGCCGATCCCCAAACCATCGAATTCGACAAACTGAAACTGCGGATGGCCTTTACCGGCGCCGCTCCCATGCCGGTCGAACTCATCCGCGGCTTTAAAGACAAATTCGGCGTCGAAGTGGTGGACGGCTATGGGCTCACCGAAGCAACGGGCGTTTCAACGACGTCGTCGGGCATTCCGGAAAATATCGGTTCCATCGGCATGGCCTTTCCCGGTCTGGACGTTGAAATTATGGATGAAGAAAACAACATGCTGCCGTACGGCGAACGCGGCGAAATCTGCGTGAAAGGCGACGCCGTGATGATCGGCTATCTCAACAAGCCCGAAGCCACGGCCGAAAGCCTGAAAGACGGCTGGCTTCACACCGGCGACATGGGACACATGGATGAAATGGGTTACCTCTACATTTCCGGACGCAAGAAAGAAATGATCAACCGGGGCGGCGAAAATATTTATCCGCGTGAAATCGAGATCCCGCTGGAGAAGCATCCCAAGATCGTTGAAGTTGCGGTCATCGGCGCTCCGGATCCGGCGCTGGGAGAACGTGTCCGCGCCTGCATCATTTTGAACGAAGGCTGCACAATGACGGCGGATGAAGTGAAGGCGTATCTGGCGGACAAAATCGCCAAATATAAGCTGCCGGAATTCGTGGAGTTCGTGTCGGAGTTTCCCAAAAACCCGACCGGAAAAATATTGAAGCTGGAGCTGAAAAAGAAATTTAAGTAGGGGTTATTACTTTTTAGCAGCGAAGTTGTCATTTCGAGCATAGGGAGAAATCTTTACCCCGAAACTCAGTGAGAAATCGCCAAAGATATCTCCCTTCGGTCGATATGAGCGTGCGAATTCATAATGATTCATTAATGCGGAAAGGTTGAATAATATGTACGATCGAAAACCCTGGCTGAAATATTACGGCGATATTCCCGCGTCGATAAATTATCCTCGCGTGACGATGGTTGAAGCACTGATGCAGGCGGCCGACCGCAATTCCGATGTCGTCGCCTATGATTATATGGACTTTCAATCCACCTACCGACAATTCGTCTACGACATTGATCAATGCGCGGCGGCTCTTTCCTCACTGGGATTAAAACAGGGCGATTGCATGACCATCGCGCTGCCGACCATCCCGCAGGGCGTCATCGCCTTTTATGCCATCAATAAACTCGGCGCGGTGGCCAGCATGATTCATCCACTCTCTACTGCCAGAGAAATCGCTTTTTATCTCAACATCAGCAAAAGCCATATGGCCTTGATTATGGAAGACCACTATACCAAATTCAAGGAAGTGGAAAAAGAAGCGGGACTGCAAACCCTGATCACTACTCGCATTGCCGACTCGCTTGATTCCGCCGCAGGAAAACCCCTCCCACCCGAACCTGCTGATTCGATGGCGAAGCCCTGGAGAAGATTGATGGCCGATTCGTATCCGCTCCCGCCGCGCTCCACCACGGGGCCGGACGACCTGGCCGCGATTTTATACAGCGGCGGAACAACCGGACAGCCCAAGGGCATCCTGCTGTCTAATTACAATTTCATCAGTGAAGGCATGATGACATCGGCCTTTCGAAAAATCACGCACGGCGACAAACACATGGTCATGGTGGCGAGTCTTCCCATTTTTCATGGTTTCGGCCTGGGGATTTGCTGCAACGCCATGTTCATCAGCGGCGCGACCAGCATTCTCGTTCCCACATTCACCCCCGACACGCTCGCGGAAATCATCCTCAAAAAGAAACCCACGGCCATCTCCGGCGTCCCCACGCTCTATGACGCACTGACCCGCAGCCCGCTTTTGCAGAAAGCGGATTTAAGTTGCCTGCTCAGCGCCTCGGTCGGAGCGGACACACTGCCCAAAACGGTAAAAGAACGTTTTGAAGACATTGTGAAAAAGCGGGGCGGCAGTGTTCAACTGGTTGAGGGCTATGGTTTAACCGAAGCCGTTACCGGCATCATGCTCACCCCGGCCAACGCCTACCGCGAAGGCAGCGTCGGCATTCCCTGCCCGGACATGGAAGCCAAGATCGTGAAGTCCGGCACACAGGAGCTTGTACCGGTGGGCCAGGAAGGAGAGCTCTGCATCAGCGGCCCCGCCGTGATGATGGGGTATCTGGACGCCCCAGAGGAGACAGCCAAAACACTTCAACAACACGCGGACGGAAAAATCTGGCTGCATACCGGCGATATCTTTTCAATGAGTGAAGAGGGGTTTTTCTATTTTAAGTTGCGGCTCAAACGGATGATCAAGTCTTCCGGCATGAATGTCTATCCCGCGCAGGTCGAGGCTGTACTCTATTTGCATCCAGCCGTCCGCGACGCTTGCGTGATCGGCGTGCCTGACGAGGCGCAGGTGGAGCGGGTGAAAGCGTTTGTTGTCCTGAAGGACGCAACCCAAGCGTCCGACAAAATGGCACAGGAACTGATCGGTCATTGTCGCGAACATCTCATCAAGTGGTCATGCCCGCGCGAGGTGGAATTCCGCGACAGCCTGCCGCTCACACGCGTGGGGAAAATTGCTTTCACGGTGCTCGAACAGGAGGAAATCGCCAAACTTCGCACTGCGGGAAAGTATGCGGGAAAACCCTAGTGCCGGGCAAAGCGGCCTCGACACGGTTTCATCAGAAGCGGGATAGATTTACGTCAGAGGGACCGAAAATCTGTCCCTCCTGCATGAATGGAGATCCTTCAGTCCGACGAAGTATGTCTATACCGTCAGGAGCACGCTTTCTGATCCAAAACGCTCCGGACACTCTGTGACAGGTCATCGACGCGGAACGGCTTTTGAATCAACCCCTGGCAGCCGTTATCCAGAATTTGCTGCGCCTGGTCGCTTCCGCTGTAGCCGGTGGAAAGAATCACCTTGACCTGCGGATTGATGGATTTGAGTTGCTTGTAGGTATCACTGCCATTCATGCCGGGCATGATCATGTCCAGAATGACCAGATCGATGTCCTCCTGATTGAGTTTGTAAATGTCAATGGCTTCGTGGCCGCTTCCGGCTGTGAATATTTTATATCCCAGGCTGATCAGAATATCTCTGCACACTTCCACGATGGACAGCTCGTCGTCCACAAGCAGGATGGATTCTTTGCCCGTCAGGATGGTTTTGACGGCGTAGACTTCTTTCGGCACTTCCTTGTCGGAGGTCGGCAGATAAAGGGCAAACGTCGTTCCCTGTCCCGGCTGGCTTACCACATCAATAACGCCGGCGTGCTCCTTGATGATGCCGAAAGATGACGCCAGCCCCAATCCCACACCCCGGACTTTCTCCTTGGTGGTGAAGAAAGGCTCAAAGATCTTCTGCTGGGTTTCTTCGTCCATGCCCATGCCCGTATCCGTAACGGTGATTTTCATGTAACGACCCGCCTGCATGCCCTTGACCAACGATGGGCCGTTGACGGTAACATTTTGTGTTTCCACATAGATGTCCCCGCCCTGCGGCATGGCTTGCCAGGCATTGACCAGCAGGTTGAGGATGACCTGCTCGATCTGCACCCGGTCGACTTCCACCGTCCAGGGTTTCTTTTCATATTTCTGATGCACCGTGATTTCTCTCTTGGTGCGTCCGAACAAATTAACGGTTTTAGCCAGAAGCCCGTTGACGTCCGTGGGTTTGAGTTCATAGCGTCCGCCACGGGCAAACCCCAGCAATTTACCGGTCAGGTCCGCCCCGCTTTGCACAAGGGTCTGTATATTGATCGCTTTTTCAAAATCCGGATGCAGCGTATCTATTTTCAAAAGCATCAGGGAAATATATCCCTGAATTCCCATGAGAATATTGTTGAAGTCATGGGCAATGCCGCCTGCGAGCCTTCCGATGGCTTCCATTTTCTGCGAATTTTGTAGTTGCATCTCAAAACGCTTGCGCTCCGAAACTTCGCGCACATTGGCTACAATGCCTTTGATGGCGGGATTGGCCAGGCAGTTGCTGGCCAGCACTTCCATATACGTCCAGGCATCGTCCCTGTTTCGGATACGCAACTCCGTCGGAATGCCTGTATTCGTGTGGTCAATTACCGACTGCAGGGCTTTTGCGGCAAACGCAACGTCATCGGGATGCAGCAGCGCAAAGAGACTCTTCCCCAGAATGTCGAGTTGTTTATAGTTGAGAATCTTTTCGACAGAGGGAGAGATATATTTAAATAACCCTTTTTCACTGAGCACGACCACAATGTCGGAAGAATGCCGCAGGAGTTCCTGCATGCGATCTTCCGATTCCTGCAATTGGACTTCCGCTTTTCTGCGGACGGTGACATCCAGGATCGACCCCTGCGCGTGCGTGATTTTCCCTTCGGTGTCCTGAATGAATACGGTCTGGTCCTCCACCCAGTGGATTTCCCCTTCGCTGTCGAATACCCGGTAGGTCTGGGTAAATATCGGGGACTGGTCTTTCAGATGTTTCAGGATTTCAAATTTGAGGCGGTCGGTGTCGCCGGGATGGGTAATGTCGTACCAGGAAATCCTGCCGGATAGAAAATCCTCCGGGGCATAGCCTAACCGGGAAACGTTGCCGGATATATATTCCAGCGGCGCGTCGTCGGCAAAACGCCAGATGCAGTGGATGACCGGACTGCGATTGATGATGGTCTCGACATCATGCAGTTGCCTCAGTGAGAATTCGAGGTTTTTGTCCGTTCTTGCAAACGCCAGATTGGAAGTATTCATGTATCGTCACCTACGCCTATATAAAATAACCTTTGATGTATCGTTAAGCAATGCCGCTGATCGCCGTGACGGATTTCTCCGGCTGTAGAATAAAGCCGGAGGTAATGGACACGCCTATTTTTTCCAGTTGGAGCGCTTCGTAGATCTCTTTTTGATTCTCCAGCGCAAAATCCGCATAACCTGCCGAAAAGCGCCGCGTCAACATCGTTGTGCTTTCGCGCCGCAGCTGGCGGTTGATATAATCCGTCAACCAGTTGAGGGCGGCATCCGTCATCTCGCTCGCCGTCGCATCGTAAACGACCGCGGCCGTCATCTCTCCCTTTTTGGTTTTTTCGCTGATGGCGCCGAGAATTCCGCTTCCGGCGGTGGCGCCCATCAGAACAGCCTCGCGGGAATCTTTTAGAAATGTGGAAAGTTTTTTGCTGACGAAAGAAGGACCTCCGTCCAGATGGAGGGTTCGGCCGTCATTTTGCAAAATGGGACAGCGCAGAAAAGAGCCCTGCAGACGCACAAGCGAGGCGGCCTCTTGAATGAAACAATTGGTTTCCTGCGCTTGCGCCGGGGAAAGCGCTGTGGTCTTTTTCCGAAATCCCAGACGGGAATAGATTTTGTCCAGGGGTGGATCAAAAATTATCTTTTCCAAAATGATGACGGAATCGATCATGCGTCCAGCCTGTTTATCCTTAGGTCTTATTTTGGAATGTTATGATAACGCCTTTTCCATCGTTCCAGTTTTGTAAATGCGTCCGTCACAACGGCCAGTAGAATGTCCATGTCCAGCGGTTTTTCGAAATAGTCGTCAAAGCCGGCCTCGCGGCATTCCTCGATTTCAAACAGAGGCGCCCAGCCGGTGACGGCAAAAATCATGGAAACGGGTTTTGTCTTGCGAATCTGGCGGCAAAGGTCGATGCCGTTCATGCCAAAGAGTTTCAGATCCAGGAAGATCACGTCAATATCGTTTTGCTTGAGGATTGCCAGTGCAGCATTGCCGTCTTCGGCGGCAATGACTTCATAGTCTTCATCCGTGAATACACCGGAGAAGAGCTCACGGACCGACGCTTCGTCGTCAACAATCAGAATTTTCCCTTTCAAAACTAAATGACTCCTTCCTGTAGGGTTCAACCTAGGAGCGCTGAGAGTTTCAAGGCAACCGCGTCTCCCATGGCATCGGTGCCAACCAGGCGACTGCCTTCCGAATAAATATCCTGGGTGCGCACGCCGTCTTTCAATACAGCCGCCACGGCCTTTTCAATCCAATCGGCATCCGCAGGCAGATTCATCGAATACCGCAGCATCATCGCCACCGATAGAATGGTCGCCAGAGGATTGGCGATGTTCTTTCCCGCAATGTCCGGCGCCGAACCGTGAATCGGTTCGTAGAGCGCCCGGCCCTCACCCAGGGAGGCCGAGGGCAGCATTCCGATCGAACCGGTCAACATCGCGGCTTCGTCGCTCAGGATGTCGCCGAACAGATTGGTCGTAACAATCACATCAAACTGCGACGGGTTGCGAATGAGCTGCATGGCGCAGTTGTCAACATACATGTGCTTGAGCGTCACGTCGGGATAATCCCGGCCCACCTCCGTCACTACGTCGCGCCACAGTTCCGTGGTTTCCAGCACGTTGGCCTTGTCCACGGACATCAGATTCTTTTTGCGTCCCCGCGCCAGTTCAAAAGCCCGTACGGCAATGCGGCGAATTTCGTCTTCCGTGTAAATCATGGTGTTGACGCCGGTACGTTTGCCGTCTTTGTCCTGAGTCACGCCGCGTGGCCGGCCGAAATACACATCGCCTGTCAGCTCGCGCAAAATTAAAATATCAATGCCCTGCACCACCTCTTGCTTCAGTGGTGAGGCATCGAGCAATTCATCAAAAACCACAACAGGTCGTAAATTGGCAAAAAGCCCCAGTTTTTCCCTCAATCCCAGAAGCGCCCTTTCCGGTCTGACGCTGTAATCAAGTCCTTCCCATTTCGGTCCGCCCACGGCGCCCAGCAATACGGCGTCGCTTTGCAGAGCCATTTCGAGACTCGCATCGGGCAGCGGAACACCGAAAGTATCATAGGCGCTTCCGCCGATCAGCCCTTCCGTCAGTAAGAGGTCAATATTTCTTTTATCGGAAATGATCTTTAAAATCTTTAATGCTTCCCGGATAATTTCCCGTCCAACGCCGTCTCCCGCAAAAACGGCGATCTTAAATTGTTTCGTCATGTGCTCCTCATTTCTTCGCGATATGTTTCATCAGCCCGCCGTCGGCGATCAACTGCTCCATAAAGGGAGGTATCGGGCTGATCGTGAATTTCTGATCCGTGCCGGAAACGGTGATGGTTCCGGAGGCGCTGTCGATTAGGACTTCCCTTCCCTCGGCAATCGCGTCGGCAAGTTCCTTCGATTCAAAAATCGGCAGTCCCATATTAAAGGAGTTACGGTAGAAAATGCGCGCGAAACTTTTAGCCACGACGCAGGAAATGCCCGCCGCCTTGATCGCGATGGGCGCGTGCTCCCTTGAGGACCCGCAGCCAAAGTTTTCACCGCCAAGAATAATGTCGCCTGCTTTCATCTTTTTGACGAAATCAGGATCGGCATCCTCCATGCAGTGTTTAGCCAGTTCTCCAGGGTCGGACGTGTTGAGATAGCGCGCGGGAATGATCGCGTCCGTATCGATGTTGTCTCCAAATTTCCAGACGATTCCTTTAAAAATCATTTTTTATCCATCCTTCGCTATTGATAATTCTTCAGGTGAAGCGATGCGGCCCAAAACGGCAGATGCCGCGGCCACGGCGGGACTCGCGAGATACACCTCGCTTTTGGGATGTCCCATGCGTCCCACGAAATTTCGGTTGGTGGTGGCCACCGACCGTTCGCCCTCAGCCAGGATTCCCAGGTGTCCGCCCAGACAGGCGCCGCAAGAGGGCGGTGAGATGACCGCTTCGGCATCCATAAAAATGTCAAGCAAACCTTCGGCCATCGCCTGCTTGTAGATGAGTGGCGTGGCCGGAACGACAATCAGACGGACATGCGGCGCGGCCTTGCGATTCTTCAAAATCTGCGCGGCAATTCTCAGGTCTTCAATCCGACCGTTGGTGCACGAACCGATGAGCGACTGGTCGATTTTCACGTTGCCCGCCTGGCTGATGCCACGGACGTTGGATGGTAGATGCGGAAACGCCACCTGCGGTTCGAGCTTGCCCGCGTCGATTTCAATGATATTCGCATAGACGGCGTCGGCATCGGAGGCGTAAAATTTGTAAGGTCTCTTTGCTCTAGGCTTCACATAGGCTTCCGTGATCGCATCGGGCGCAAAGATGCCGTTTTTCGCGCCGGCTTCGATGGCCATGTTGGCCATCGACAGGCGGTCGGCCATCGGGAGCGCACTAATCGTCTCGCCCGTGAATTCCATCGCCTGATAAAGCGCGCCGTCCACACCGATTCGGCCGATGATGTTCAGAATCAAATCCTTGCCCGAAACCCATTTAGGCAGTTTGCCGTAAACAACAAACTTAATCGACTGCGGCACTTTGAACCACAGTTCGCCAACCAACATGGCGGCGGCCAGATCCGTGCTGCCCACGCCCGTAGCAAAAGCACCGAGCGCGCCATAGGTGCAGGTATGGCTGTCCGCGCCGATCACCAGATCGCCCGGCAGCACAATGCCTTTTTCCGGCAGGAGCGCGTGTTCTACGCCCACCTGCCCGCCCTCATAAAAATGCGTCACGCCGTGTTCGACGGCAAATTCACGCACCATCTTGCACTGCTGAGCCGAGCTGATATCCTTATTGGGCGTGAAGTGGTCCAGAACCAGGGCTACCTTATCCTTGTCAAAAACCTTTTTCCCGCCTGCTGCGCGAAATTCCCGAATCGCAATCGGCGCCGTGATATCGTTACCCAGCGCGATATCCACTTTGGCATTGATTAATTGTCCGGGCGCGATTTCCGCAAGTCGGGTGTGCGCCATTAAAATTTTTTCAGTAATTGTGTGTCCCACGTTTTCTACTCCTTCAACTTTCTGAAGTGCTTCTAAATGATTAGAGACGCTGTCAATAACCTATTTTTTATCTTAATTCAACTTTAACCTTCTTGACATTCTCCTTCAAGAACTCCAGACGATTGAGGGCGTTAATATAGGCCTTCGCCGAAGCGACAATGACGTCGGGATGCGCGCCGCGACCGACAACGGAGTGCTCGTTGTACTTAAGCTGAACCATCACTTCGCCCTGTGCGTCCGATCCGCCGGTGATGGCGTTGACCACATACTTCAGAAGCGGATAGTTGGTTTTGGTAATGTTGCGGATGGCCGCGAAGGTCGCGTCCACCGGGCCATTGCCGAATCCCGCGTCACGGCAAACTTCTTTCCCCACCTGCATTTCCATCGTCGCCGTGGGAATGGCCACATTGCCGCTGACCACATTCAGATACACCAGATTGTACTTATCCTCGACCCGGTAGATTTCCTCGTAAAGAATCGCTTCCAGATCTTCGTCATAAATATCCTTCTTGATGTCGGCCAGCGCCTTCACACGGATGGCTACTTTATTGAGCTGCTCATCACTTAACGCATAACCCATTTTCTTCAAATGATGCGAAATGGCATTGCGTCCGGAGTGCTTTCCCAAAACGATATGTGTATCCGAAATACCTACAGACTGCGGCGTCATAATCTCATAGGTGATCTTTTCCTTGATCAGGCCGTCCTGGTGGATGCCGGACTCATGCGCAAACGCGTTGGCGCCGACAATCGCTTTATTCGGCTGCACCGGA
>CAZJMX010000003.1:0-143775 GCA_964547345.1 uncultured Smithella sp.
TTAATTTGGCGGCAATATGAAAATCTCATTTACACAGATTAGTGTACAGTCTCTTAAATTTCAACGGCCTGACCCCGGTCATATACTTGCATTTGGAATGATAATGAATCTATATGCCACCCATTCTCGGCACAACAATATAGCCTTCTTCTGAATTACCATAAACTTTTATATCACCTTTGCTGAACGCCTGAGCAGCGACAGCACATAAGGCTGCATCCACAAAATCGATGTTGGAGAACCGACTATCATCGAAGCCGGCACTTCTTAATGTTTCGCGTCGCACGCTTACTTTGTGTTTTGCTGAAACAACCTTTCCTTTCATTGCGCAAATCACAGCGTGGGGAAAAGTTTCTATGCACGTTTTACCTTTGGTTTGTCCTCCGTCAAATATGGCGTAACCCCGGATAACAAGTTGTCGATAAAGTTCTGCACCATTAAACACCCACCCGTAAAAAGCTTTCTTACGGGCGATCTCTTGCGTAGGCGTGGCAAAACAATAGATACCAGCTTTACTCAGATCGCGTTCGGATTGGCGCGATGATCTTATTTGACTCCATTTGCAAGGGGCATCAACGCTTACTACTTCAGCTTTATGATCAAGACACCAGTTGACCATCACAACAGGGTCATCATCGGATTTTATAGCGTCGACTTTGCCGTCACAAAGTGCGACAGCGTGAAAGCCTTTCTTTTTTCCACCTACATCAATCCCAGCAACTGACAAATTATCTTGCATCGCCATGCCTCATTGTCATCTCATCGAATAAACAGATTTGCAAACGTTTGTCTTCCTATTTATTTCGGTATCTTGCCAACATCGGCTCGATAATATCTTTTGAAATGTCATCGCTTGTTTGTACTGAAAAAAGTGGTAGTTGAAACAAATTACCCTTCATCGAAAGATAGCTGTCCTCATAGTTGATATCAGGGGCTGATGCAAATATTTTATCGCGAGAATAGATGAACTCGAACATCAAGTGTTCAAATTTTGTGTAGTTATCCCGTTTAGAACGAATATCATAAAGAACCCCAGCCATGATTCGAGGAACTTTATTTTTCTTACTCTCCAATTCTATGTCGAGGAGCAGCAATCTAAGGTGGTCATGAAATTTTGTGTTTGTTTGACCGCCTTGCAGTGTGGTTTCTTTATCAGGAACAAAGAACACCGTAAACGATTTGCTTAACCACGATTCAACATTTGCAGGCTCTAGCCCCGTGGATTTACCTGAAGTAACTGCATATCCCGAAGGTCTTCCGATTACAAATTCTTCATCTTCTGAATGAAGCAGCCCCTCAACTTCCTTGATCAAATATGAAACTTCGAAATAAAGCTTTTGCACGAAGCTGAGAGCATTTCTTGTCTGCATTTCAAGATTCTGACTCATAAAACATCCCCCCAAAACTGAATTCTGCGTTTGCATCGACGTCCAATTCGATATTTTTAAAATACTGGTGTTGATAGAATAATCTTTTTGAATATGCAGTGATGTGCGCTTCGCGGCCAAGTGCCTTCTCGAAGCCAATGAAATCTCCCCTGAATTGCGCCGAATTTGCAGAGAAGAAAATATGTTCTGGTGGCGCAGCTATGTTTGTATTTATTCTCTGAAATGGCAAAAAGGAGCGAAGTTTCATCGCATCTAAAAGATGGTAAAGATCTTCTGCAAAAGCTCTATCTCGAATGATAGAATCGGACTCCAGAATATCTAGCAAAAGCCTTGCTACAGCTTGCCAATTCATCCACCGAATTTTAGAAGTTAGCTTAAATCTATTATAATCAGATGTAATGGCTATGAAGATAAATTCCTTCTTCAATGAAGCTGCCTCATCCATTCCGCCTTCCATCTCGCGAGAAATCTGGTCATTCCTGAACTCAGTTTTAACACCAAAATCCGACCTATGCTTTGCCTCAAGTAGAATGTAATAGTTTCCAACTATGATAACTAGATCAGGCTCTGTGTGATCAGCATACTTCGGCCAGAAACGAAAGTCGGCGTTAATTAGCTCAGCGTCTGTTGGATAGATAGCTTGCAATGCCAAAAGGGATTTCAGATAGGTAGTTCGATCAGCATATTTAAAAAATGAGAAAACATTGGAGGTAAGAATGTCTTCAGAATACAGAAGCTTCGACGGAACTTTTCCGTTTAATACAGCCAGTAGCATATGACAAACCCAACAAATTTCAAAGTCATCGCGGCCAATAAAGTAAAATATCCCTGACCAACTCTACCACAATGCGCTTACGATCAGCATATTTCTTCTACTTCTTTCGTAGAACATCCAGAAGCACCCAGTCGCCAGGTGCGCGCTCATATGTCCAAGCTGTCCAACCATTCACTGCACGCGCGGTAAATGCCTTAGCCGCCATAGAAGGGGAATTATAAGCTTTGCCTTTATAGAGAATTGAACCATCTTTTCGCACAGTAGCTTTATGGAGTTTGCCTTTATATCGAAATCGGATCTCAAATCTGTTTTTCACATATAGTGCAAGAACCGCTTTACGTCCTTTCTGTTCTTTCTCCTTCGGCTTCGATACTTTTTTCGTTTTCGTCAGTCCAAGACGAATTAACTCTTTCTGCTGTGCACTCGTAACTGCCTTTTTGAATATCGGTTTCAAATTTTCGGCCTTGCTGAAATTACCGGATACTTTGTTACCTTTTGGTGCGGCGATCTTCAGGACCAGTGTTTCCAGTTCATGCAGGTGTGAGTCATTAATCGTCAAGTATACGCTGAAACTATCCCATGTTTGCGCATGACGGTCTGTCAAATGAGCTTTGAGCCTATTGCGCAGATTGGAAGCCAGCCCCACATAATACAAACGGTCTTTGCTGTATAAGGCATACACACCATGCCGACCTTTGACGTACTCTTTCAGAAGATGCTGGTATTTTTCCAAAGCTGTCCGGGAAATATTTTCCAGATGTTGGCTGACGAGTTGACCTCTGTGCGCTTGCATACTTACCTCTTAATTTTCCGTATTAAATAGACCTGTTCTTGTCCCCTGACCATCGATTCCCATTATTTAAGCTTTCGTGTATGCTTGCCATAACCTGTTGGCACCAGATTGTGGTCGCGCATCCATTGCAGTGCTTTGGGCCATCTGCCAGGGTTGATGGCTTCCTTTGTTTTATGCCACAGGTCGGCTTTGCTGGCTTGCTCGATAATCGTCTCGTCGGTGATTTCTGTGCCATCGATCAGCAAGTCATTCCAGGCCGCGTAAAGTGTAGAGACAATCTCGCATTGGTCGGGCCTGGCTTTACCCAAGAGTTGCAACACTTCATCAATTTTCGGCATATTGCCTTGCCATCTCAAAACATACTTCTCATGGCTTCCAACCTTGGACAGTGGGGAATAGGTAGCGCGTTGACCATCACCATGCATTTCAAACCATTGCTGTTTTTTAAGTCCTGCGGCAATACCATACATCATCCGGTTATCGAAAGGTCCGGCAGCCTGGCGCTGATACTCGCCCTGAACTTCATCCAGGCGGGCATGATATTCAGCCAGGTGAATCAACTTTTGCAGCTTCATCTGCGTCATGTCGTGGTGATTGTAACGATGAAGAATCTCCGCGGCCAGAAGCTGCCGGGCAAAGCCCCGTTCGAGGGGTTTAGTATTTCGATGAATTACTGTGCTGTCCATGTCTCCGGAGATTGTCTCAACCGGCAGCGGAACACGCGACAAATCCAGTTCGCCTTTGAAAGCCTTCTGGCTTAGCGCGCCATAGAGACGTTCCAGATCGGCCAGGCTTCTCAGGTAGCGGGATTTGAGGCCTTCGACTTTTTCGACAATGGAGGCGAATTGATTTTGGAGATCGATGGGAGGAATAACTACAGGAAAATTCTTTAGCTGCGTCGAATTAATTGAGGCAATTCCGGTTGTCTGCTTAGCTGACTTGAGGAAGTATGATTTTCCATAGCGTGAGCTGACGAGGGCGCTTAGATAATATGGGTTAAGCTCTGATCGTTCGTTTATTCGAACACGAAAAATGTGATTCTGATGGATGCAGTTTTCTATCTGATTCTCCCAGACGGAGCCACGCCCTAGTTTGTCAGGGTCGCCACCTTCCGTTAACAGCAAATCGCCTGATTTAAGCAAATACTGATCAATCTCTTTTTGAGTGACCGCGATATTTTTGATCTCATCTAATACGAAATGGCCGTCTTGAACATTTGCAACACGCATATACGGAACTTCGACCAATTCTTCGGTCTTGTACTTCTTTCCTTTGGTCGCGCCCGATACGATCGCCGTGTGGGTCGCCAATTTCTCAATGGGCCACTGCGTATATGTTTGATCGCGAAAACCAAACATCTCCAGAAAGACGCTTTTGAGTAGGTCGTCAAGCTGTTGCAGGTGTTGTTTGCTCCGGGCGATCATCCTTTCTACCTTGCCGAGCAAATGGGCAATGCGCTTTTGGTCGTCGAGGTTTGGTTTGCCATTCTCTTCTGGGATTGGTATTTTGACTTGTTTCAGAAACTTGAAATGCCGACTATATCCAGCCTCTTTTAAGTAAATGGATCGAAGGTAGTAGTAAATATAAAGTGCATTAGCCAGCTTTGTATTAACCGCTAATGCCTTTGCGCCATCCGCACCCAGCGCAATCTGAGATTCCTCATATTTTAGCGTACGCGTATGATCACCAAACACGATAAACGGTGAATGTGTCTTATTGATCAGTGATTCATCATCCGTGTAGCCAGCGATCTCTTTCTGGCCCTGGTCAATAATTTTAAAGCGCCCTTCGGCTTTGTATTCCGACGCCTTGATCTTCCTGAATTTAGAGGTTACGTCAGTTATGATCTCAGAAAATGGATACAGCTTCATCCCACCAGCCCCCGCAAATCCAGCAGTTCCCGCACAATCCCATTCATTACGCTTTTCAAATTCTTTTCGTGTCGTTCGTGTATTTCGTGGTTAATCATCATGTCCCGCCCCCAATCTCTTTGCGCTCTGACATCGCCACTTCGATCAGCTTCCGCTCACGTTCGATTTCCAGTTTGAGTTGCTCTTCGGTGGGGAGGAACTGCAGGTATTTGGAAGCGAAAATTTGTTTCCCTTCGCTCAGCACGGAGTATTTGGCGACGGCTTCGCTTTTGCCGGAGCAGAGGATCAGACCGATGGTCGGGTTGTCTCCGGGCACCTTGAATTGATCCTCATAGAGCCGGACGTAGCCATCCATCTGGCCGACATCGCGGTGGGTTAATTTGCCGATTTTGAGGTCGATCAGCAGGAAGCATTTAAGGATGTAGTTGTAGAAGACCAGGTCGATAAAGAAGTCTTCGTCGTCAAAGCGGATGTGCCTCTGACGGGCGACAAAGGAGAAGCCCTTTCCCAGTTCGAGCAGGAAAGCTTGAAGGTTGTCGATAATGGCTTGCTCCAGTGTGTTTTCTTGCAGCGCCGGGGTGTCCGGAAGTCCGAGAAATTCCAATACCATCGGCGACTTGATTAAATGGGACGGACTGATCTGATCGCCTTGCAGACGCTCACGATTCCGGGGTATCAGCCCCGATTCGCCCCGGTTGGCGATGATTCGTTCGTAATAGGCCGTCTGGATCTGTCGTTCGAGCTGGGCCTTGCTCCAGCCGCAGTCGATGGATTCCTGCTCATAGAAGTCGCGTGCCTTTGCGTCCTTTACGCGCATCAGCTCGCGGTAGTGGGACCAGGAGAGCTTGGGGGAGAAGCCTTGCGGCACTTCTTTTCCCGCAGAGGAGGAAATGGATATCCGTCCGCATTCGTCACCTGACGGGTGGCTTTTTTCAGATTCGTCACCCGCCGTGTGACGAATTTCCAATCGATCCGGGTACGCCTGATAAAACAACCGGAAATATTTCAGGTTGGTTACAGAAAACCCTTTACCATAATGCTCCGTCAGACGGATAGAGAGCGTATCCAATACCTGTTTCCCGTATTCGGCCCGTTCTTCCCCGCCTTGCAGTTCTTGCACGATTTCACGGCCAATCAGCCAGTAAGCCATGACCATGTTGGAATTGACGGCACGGACGACATTGCTGCGGGCTTGTTCGAGGATGGAAACGACGCGATCAAAGAGGGTATGATCGGCTGGTACGCTTCTTTTTTGCCTGTCGCTCATCCTATCATCTCCTTTAACTCCAGCAATTCACGCACAATGCCGCTTTTCACCGTGGCAAGATCAGCCTCTTCCACATCGCCTACTTCCGCCTGAAGAAGCCGCTCCAGAATTACACTTGGCGGATCGTAATGTACTTCCTCGAATACGTCTTCTTTGTAGCGGGAAAGCGAGAGGTCATAGCCTTCGGCCTCGATGTCGGCGCGGGGCACGACAAAGTACTTTTGCGTGCGGTCGGTGTCGGTTTTGGGATTTCGGGCGTGGTATCTTTCGACGATATCCTGCAAATCCCCATACCCCTCCTGCTTGGTGCGTTTGTCGTCCAGCGAATAGCCGTCGGCCTGCATTTCGTAGAACCAGACCTGCTTGGTGGCGGGCCGGGTGACCTTGTCCTTCGGCCCCCAGACTTTGGTGAAAAGCAGGATGGCGGTGCTGACCCCGGCGTAGGGTTTGAACACGCCGCTCGGCATCGTGATCACCGCTTTAAGGTCACAGCGTTCAATCAACATCTGCCGCAGATTCTTGAAGGCCCCGCCGGAACCGAACAAAACGCCCTGCGGCACAATGACGCAGGCGGTGCCGCCTTTTTTGAGTAAGCGGTAGATGTTTTCGACAAATAGAAGTTCTGTCTTTGTCGTAGCGAGAGACAGGTTTTCATTGATGTCGCCCTTGTCGATGCTGCCGGTAAAGGGCGGGTTGGCCATGACGATGTCGTATTCGGCCTCTTCGGTAAAACTCTTACTTAACGTGTCTTTGTAGTCAATGCCTGGCTCGTCAATACCGTGCATCATCAGGTTCATCAGTCCAAGGCGCACCATGGTGCTGTCGATATCGTAGCCGCGCAATGAACTTTGCAAAATGGCCTTGGACTTCTCCGTCAAACTGGCGGCAATGGAGGTCCGTGTAAAACCATCTTCATCGATTTGCAGGTTATGAGCTTCAGCCTTACGCGCAAGCCCGGTGACGATATATTGATAGGCGCCCAGCAAGAAACCGGCCGTGCCGCAGGCCGGGTCGCCGATGCGGTGCCCCAATTGTGGCTGAGTCAGCTCAGCCATAAGTTTGATGATGTGGCGCGGGGTGCGGAATTGGCCGTTCTTTCCGGCCGTGGCAATTTCGGATAGCAGCATTTCATAGACATCGCCCTGAATATCCTGAAAGGCCTGACCATTTTCCCGCGAATCTTTCTCCATGATCTCGAAGATTTCGTCGATGGTCTTTTGCGCTTCGACCAGCAGGGCCGGTTTGGGAATAATAAACACGGCGTTCTTCATGTGGTGAGTAAAGTTGGACTGCGTGCCGTTCATGTCCTTGAGGAAGGGGAAAACCCTGTTTTGAACATGTTGGAGCATGTCTTCGGCCTGCATGTGTTTAAACTCACTCCAGCGCAGGGTGCGCTTTTCAATGGCATACTTTTCAGGTTCTGGTTGATTGCGGTATTCCGGCGGAATCCACTGGCCGCTAAACCGTGACGTATATTTTTCACCAGTCCATTCGGCATCCGCCTGCTTTTTCAGATCCAGCTCGTCCAAGCGTTTCATAAACAAAAGGTAGGTGATCTGTTCGATAGCGGTGAGCGGATTGGAAATGCCGCCGGACCAGAACTTGTTCCAGAGCTGGTTGATTTTGCCTAGTAGTTCAGGATTATTTTGCAACATGATTTTTTATTCCTTGGGTTTAGGTTACGCTCCCACGACCGCTTTAAGCCGCGAGTCTTTCAGTGATCTGTAATATTTCGTTAATCTCCGCCGGGCTAAATACCCCGCGTATTCCTTGCGGATGAATGACGGTAAAGGGGGCATTGATCAGGTCTTTCTTCTCTATCTTTTCACGGTCGATCATATAGTTTTTCAGCAAATTCAAAAAGTCCAATTGACGGCTGCTCAGGTTGGTGTGCTGCCGGATGAACTGGTCAAAAGCATCGCTCACCGTCTCGGGAAAGCTCTTTAGAATCTCAATGCCCAGAATATGCCGTATAAACTGGATGAAGTGCGCTTTGCGATTTTTATAGACCTGGCGCAGCAAATCCTCCGTAATGTGCGGATGCTCATCGCGCAACATGTCTGCAAGCCCATTTACCTCATCCGGGGTAATTTGCTCGCCATTCCTAATCTTCAGCAGGACAGGATTGTGTTCGGTCAATTCTACGATTAATGCTTCGACCATTTCCCGATAGCGACTGATGCTCACCGCTTCATGTTGCGGACCGAATTCGACCCATTCCTTGAAGTGCAGCGTGTCGGTTAGATTAAGGTTAATCGGACCGGGGCCGGTCATCTGTTCGCGAAATTTCATCAAGGGTCCGAGTCTGACACACAGTTCATCGAGAACATCTTCTCTTTCGACAGGATCGGTCTTGGCCCAGTAGTGGTTTGTTTGCGCTGCGCGGATCAATGATTCTTCCACTTTTACAAAGCTGATACTGAGCGGCAGTTCGCTGATCTGCTCGACAATGCCTGCCTTGAGGGTTTCGGCTTTCCCCGTCTCTTCGCACAATATCGCCAGTGAGTATTCCAGCAGATCACGCTCGAAACGCATAGCTTTAAAGTCTGTCTCGGACATGGTGCGAAATAGTGGTTTGATCTCCATGCGCAGGAATTCGATTTTTTGGTGATTGAGGGTAATCCAGAAGTTTTCTTCCGCAAGCCGGTTCAGTGCAGCGGCGGCCTCTTTGATGACAACCGAGGTTTGCGGCAGATCGGCAATTTGTTTGCGAAGTTTAGTGATTTCACGCTCGGCAATATTCTGTTGTCCGCTATCGATGGCCTTTTCGATCTTATCGAGACGCAACCCGACCAACCGCACCGGTAAGGGTAATTGCGGTTTCAGTTCCTTGCCTTTCGGCTGAACCTTGAAGTACTCAAAGTTATCCCAGCAATCCAAAATCAAAAAGACGTCTTTTTCCGTACACCAGGGTTTGGGTTTCTTGGCTTCCAGAAGCCTTGTGCCACGCCCGATCATCTGCCAGAATTTGGTGTAGGAATAAACCGGCCTGGCAAAGACAAGATTGACGATCTCGCGGATGTCAATACCGGTATCCAGCATATCGACACTGATCGCCACACGCGGCATATCGTTATTAGTGAACTGATCAAGCAGGCCGCCTTTGCCGTAAACGCGCGGATCGTCTGACACCAGCACTTTGGCAAGTTCACCCTTATATTGCGGATAGAGGGCGTCGAAAATCGTCTCCATGCGCCGCGCATGAGCCATGGAGGAACAGAAGAATATGGTCTTGCCCGGCAGTACGCCATTGGCGTCCTTAATGCATTCTTCCATATACTCTTTGACGATTAAAGTATTGGTGCCCGTGCTGATGACCTGCTTCTCCAGTTGAGAACCTTCAAAGTTGATCTCTTCGATTTCTTTGCCTTCGAGCAGCAGTTTCTTCTGGTCTTCCAGCGTGATGGTGCGCTTATTGATCCCATCGATCTGAAACCGCGTCTGAATTTTCATCACTTGAAAGCTGCACAGATAAGGCGGCACGTTGTTGACGGCCTCTTCAAAGGTATAGGCAAAGCTGGGAACGCCGTCTTCACATTGGAACAACCTAAACGTGTTATGATCGATAATATCCGTGGGCGTCGCTGTAAGCCCTAGGGTGATGGTTTTGAAATAGTCGAGAATCTCACCGTAGGCGTTGTAAATAGAGCGGTGGCTTTCATCAATAACGATGAAGTCAAAATAATGCGGTGATAACTGTTGCGATTCATCCCGGATAATGTTGAGCATGGAGGGATAAGTCGATACATAGATACGGCGGTCTTTGGCAATCAGCTTTTCACCAACATTCGGCCATCGCGGCTCGTTGGGCAGGTGCTCTTTGAAAGCCGCAAGCGCCTGTTCTCTCAGCGCTATGCGATCAACCAGAAAAAGCACTTTCTCGGCATGTCCTGCACGCATCAGTGCGTCTATCATCGCTATGCAGGTGCGGGTCTTGCCTGTACCGGTTGCCATCACCAGCAAGAAGTCGCGCTTCTTTCTTTCAATTCCTTCCAGCACGGCACGAATGGCTCTAATCTGGTAATCTCGGCCCGCGATTTCGGTATTAATCAGTTCCTGTATCAGCGGTTTGCGATTGCGACGAATGTACTGGAAACGCTCCAGATCATCGCGTGTAGGAAAACCCATTACTCTGCGGGGTGGATAGTTGTCCAAATCCCAGAAGTGCGTTTCGAAGCCATTCGTATAAAAGCAAAACGGCAATTCACAACCACGCTGTTTCTGAATATGGTGGCAATATTGTTTAGCTTGTTCACGACCGATGGCCGCATCTTTGCTGGATTTCTTGGCTTCAACAACGGCAAGTGGTCTGCTATCTTTGCCAAGTAAAACATAATCGCTGAATTGATGTCCTTGGTACGGCGTTTGCGGTTCACTTACACCGGGCGGCAGACCTATCTCGATATCGAATTCTTCAATGACCATCGTGCGATCGCTGACATCCCAACCGGCCTCTTGAAGCTTTTTATCGATTATTTCTTTTCTGGTTTGTTGTTCTGTCGTCATTGAGTGGCCAAAATTATTATTTGATATCTGAAGTTGCACTTCAGTGTTAAACAATTAATCACTTACAGTTTTAGGTATTTTGACATTCACAACGTATATTTATTTTAAATTGCCCGCCATAATACAACTTCTCGAAAACATTGCAAGAATAAATGAGAAAAAAAGAATTGGTGGTCAGCCAGTTAAGTCGACTTCTGGACGTAACACAAATTCGACCCCGTCCGGCGTCGGCAGGCTTTTGGCACTTCCTCAAAATGTCTAAATCACGGCGGTTGCTTCAATTTCCAGCAGCATGCTGTCGAAATAGAGTTTCTTAATCTCCACCAGCGTACTGGCCGGGTAATAATCGCCAAAGTATTTTTCATAAATCTGGCTGCACTCTTTGCCTTTGGCTAAAAAAGCGTCGCGCTCCGTGCAGTAGATCGTCAATCTTACAATATCCGTCATCTTTGCGCCGCCGGCTGCCATGACATCCTGAATGTTTTGCAAAATTTGTTCATATTGCCGGCAAATGTCCCCTTCTCCAACTAAGCGTCCCTCTCGATCTGAAGCGCCTTGGCCGGCCGCGAACAGCATTGTTCCACCGGTGGTTTTGACAAGATTCGAGTAACCGCGCGGCTTTTTCCAGGTAGGCGGATTCAACACTTCTTTGGAAACTGCATTTCCCATGATTCCTTTTCCTCCTTCGCTTTTTTAAGAAAAACTTTACATCGGGGAAAAACTTAGGTGAATTGTAGAAGTCTGTCAATAAAAATGGGCCGACGGAGAATCAAAAATGAAAGGGTTGCTGACCGCTGATAGCCGACCGCCGCATCAACATTATCATTGATTTTTAACGAACTGACATTATCTCTTACCAGCAATAATTCCTTAATAAAAAGACAAGGAGGAGGTGATGAAACGAGTGACCGTAAAAGCGTTGACGTTGATTTCCGTGGTCTTGTTTGTGACGACTGTGATCAGTTGTGCTTGCAAACCCTCTGCTACCGCGAAAACAGTGAAACACGGTTGAACCGCGCTATCGTTTTGTCCGGACTGAGCAACCCCCGGCATCTGGTTGCACCCGACGGTGCAGAGAAAGTGGGGCCATACTGACACATTTTTCCCCGGCACAAGAGGTCGATTAGGCGGGCTTGCAACTGCTGCAACATTTTCCTTATCGTTACCGCCGTGCCCCAACAAACGAGACTTTCCAAAAATCAACATCCAGGGCATTGTCCGGCAGGGTTTGCAGATGCCAGGTCACTCCGCCGTCCTTGGTGAAATAGATCGCACCATGAGGAAGCGTAGGATCACCGAATAGGGATCTTTGGCCGACCAGCCAGGCCGTTTGATTGTCGCTCTTTGCGGAAATCCCCTCCATATTATAGTTTCCATTGGTATAGCTCATGGACTCAAAGCTGCCGTTGGTTACGGTGATGCGTGCGGCTTGACCGCCACCGCTTCCTCTATTCTGGGCAATCCAGACCACATTGGTGCCGGAGGCGCAGATATCATCTAAATCGGCTTCATCGCCAACGGTGTCGTTGCTTTTGTTCCAGGACAACCCGCCGTTTGACGTCCACCATAAATGGCCTGATTGATTCACCGCCGCCCAGGCGACCTGTGAATCAAACGCCGAGATGGACAGAGGTCCCGGGCTTCCGTCGATATCCGGCAACTGTTCCTGCCGCCAGGTTATCCCGCCGTCCGATGAGTGGATCACGCCGAGGTTGCCGCCCATGCCATCGACAATCCAGATATCCCGGCGCGTCACATCCATCCGATTCACCTGTTGTATCGGAATGCTGCTGCCGCCTGCATCTTTCACGGCGACGATAATCCAACGGTTTCCTCCGTCAGTGGTGTGCAGCACGTCTCCGCGAATACTGACGGCCCAGGCCTCGTATGGGCTCAGACCCTTGATGCTCTTGATGTGCCTGCTGCCCAAGCCATCGGGGAGTGCCTGCCACGCCCAGGATGCGCCGCCGTCGGTTGTGTGAAGAATGCCGCCGTCCAAATAATAACGATCACCTGCCGCCGCCCATGCCACCCGACCATTTACCGCGCTGATGTCGTTTCCGTAGAGTCCGACGCACCCGGCGGGAAGCGTTTGCAGCGTCCAGGAGGCACCGCCGTTGACGGTTTTCAGAATCTTAGCTGTCGGGACATACGCTGCATCGTTGGTCCAGCCAATGACCCAGCCTGTAACGGGCACGGGAGAAGCGTCGTCGGCACAGGAGGATAACATCAGAGATATGCTTATTAATAACAAACCCAAAATTCGTTTTTTCATCGTTCGATCCTTGTATGTTTGCGTCAGGGCTTGAGTGGGTAACTTCCCACTCACGTTTCTAGGCCTAAGAACCCAGACAATCTCATCGGCTCTTTGGGGCGGAATCTTAAATAATCTTAAGTCTTTTCCTAATCAGGGAATGAAATATCAATTCTTGCAGCTCGTTGCCATCTATGGAACATGTCGGAGTTAAGTTATTTTCCATTTGATCCGAAAGGGAGAGGTAGCAAATGGCTCAAAAATCCCGGAGGTGTTTGATGATTAAAAGAGGCAACGTAGTATCCTTTCTGGCATCCTTGTTCTTAATGGCGTTATCAACCGTTTGCGTCATGAGTTTTGTAACCGGATGTTCATCCGGAACCATAAGCGAGTCTGGAGAGATTGGCGGAATCCCTTATCCGGCGAAGGCCGAACCGATCGTTTTGGTGCATGTTTCTGACACGCATTTCGGTGGGGAAACTCAATTGTCCGGTAGTGGGTCTGATGATCCCCAGCAGCTTCGCTATGACGGCAAAGCGCTGATGAGCACGCTCATCGCAGATATCGTGCCGGTCATAAAACCGCTTGCCACGATCCATACCGGAGACCTTGTCAATGAAGGGTTCCAACTGAAACCCTGGGAAAGCTACCGGGATGTTGTCGCTGGCCTGAGCTATCCGTCATATATTGAAGTTCCGGGCAATCATGATTTCAAATACAGTACAGATACAGCCGACGGGAAAGATATCGGACACGGGAAAGTACTCTTTGCCGAATATTCGAAAATCGGCAGCACGCTGGGCGCCGACCACGATAAATACGGGGTGACACGTCTTGATAGCGCTCATGGTGTCGTGCATTTAATCCGCACGAACACCTCGGAATCGCCTCTGGATATTAATATCGAAAATATCGACGGCTATTTTACCAAGACGCAGCAAGAGGCGATTCTTGCAGATTCAAAACTCGATACTCCTGCCTATCTAACGGTGGTTCTCGGTCATCATCCGGTGACCGGCGAGAACAAAATCAAAACGGGCAACAGCTACCTGCAAGACCTGATTGCCAACAGCAAAGTGAAGGCGCCGATCTATCTGTGCGGGCATGTGCATACGCCGGTCATCATGTGGGAAAATAATACACTTGTTGTCCAGGCGGATACGTTCGGCCGAAAAGGGCAAACATCATCCCACCTTTACCTTGTCGGCTATGATTCCGGGATCGCCTCTGCTAAATTAGTGAATGTCAATGCAACACAATCACCCAATAGCGTCACTTGGCCGATTGTCATGATCACCCATCCCGCTAACAGCGCACTGGGGGCTACCAATCTCAATCTCAATCCAAATCCCAATGCTCTTGCCTACGATCCGACCACCACCCCCGTCATCGTATTGCGCTCCATGGTCTTCTCGCCGGCTTCGGATGTGAGCTTCGTCAGATACAGTATTGATGCTGATGTTAATCCGAAGGCGTTCTGGCTGAATCTGAAAAATACGGTGGGACGCGTTTGGGAAGGCATTCTGTTTCTGCCCGGCCTGCAAGCAGGCTACCACACGGTCACGGTTCGCGCAACGCTAAGGAGCGGCCTGTATACCGAAGATGCCATTAAGATCCATATTCAGTAGCTCATCGACCAGGCCAGGATTTTTGGTCTGGAAAGAAAAAAAGAGGAAGTTCCAGTGAAAAGCAGAAGAGACCTTTTAAATTCATTGTTTTGTCCTATTGCAGCCTGTTCGCTCGTGGTTGCCTGTCTGCTGATATCCGTAGGCTGCAGCGGAGGGAAAAGCCCCGATGGCGGGAAAGAGAAACAGGTCACGGAAGTGACGATTCTTCCCGTCGAAGCCAGGGACAGGCCCGTCGTCTTTGAGTATGTCGCTCAGACACAAAGTTCCCACCAGGTGGAGATTCGTGCCAGAGTGGAAGGTTTTCTTGATCGCCGGGCCTATACGGAAGGGACCCTGGTGAAGGAAGGCCAGGTCCTCTTTGTGATGGACAAAAAGCCTTTTCAGGTGAAGGTTGACGGCGCCGCCGCTGCTCTTGCCAAACAAAAGGCGTCCCTGGAAACAGCCAGATCCAATCTGGAGCGTGTAGGGCCTCTCGTGGCCCAGAATGCGCTGTCGCCTAAAGACATGGACGACGCCAAAGGAAATTATGAAATGGCCGCCGCCGCAGTGGAGCAGGCCAAGACGGATCTTGCCATGGCGGAGCTCAACCTCTCCTATTGCACCATTGTCTCACCGTTAACCGGCATGGCGGGCGCGGCCCTTCAACAGGAAGGGGCCTATGTCAGCTCCGCCAACAGCGCCCTTACTTCGGTTGCAGTCCTTTCGCCCATGTGGGTCAATTTCAGTCTCTCTGAAAATGAGATAAAACGATACCAAGATGAGGTCAAGGAAGGCCGTCTTCATCCGCCCAAAAACCATCATTTCGAGGTGGAAATCGTGCAGGTTGACGGCTCCCGCTTTCCCTATTCCGGACGGCTTACCTTTGTCGCGCCGTCCTATAGCGCCCAGACCGGCACGTTTCTTCTCAGGGCCAGCGTGAACAATCCGGCGGGCGAACTCCGGCCGAACCAGTTTGTGCGGGCTCGTCTGAAAGGGTCCATCCGGCCCAAGTCGCTAACCATCCCGCAAAGGGCTATTCAGCAGGGTGCAAAGGGTCATTATGTCTGGCTGGTCACAAAAGACGGCAAGGTTGAAATGCGGCCCGTGACGGCAGGCGACTGGTACGGCAATGACATTTTTATTTCAGAGGGTTTGAGACCAGGGGATCAGGTGGTCGTTGATGGCGGACTGACCTTGCATCCCGGTGCGCAGGTCAAAGCCAAGCCGATGGGGATGGAAGCGCCATTGCCTGCGGCCCGGATTCCCTCTGCGACCGACACCGGAAAGAAAAGAAATTAGAGAGGGCGGGAAGCCATGTTCTCCAGATTTTTCATAGAAAGACCTATCTTCGCCACCGTTATTGCATTTATCATCGTCCTCGCGGGCCTGGTGTCCATAAAATTTCTCCCTGTCGCCCAGTATCCGACCATCACGCCGGTTCAGATACAGGTTACCACCGTCTATCCCGGCGCCGATTCAAAAACGGTGGCTTCTTCCGTGGCGGCCCCGATTGAGGCCCAGATCAATGGCGTGGACAACATGCTCTATATGACGTCCACAAGCTCCAACACAGGACAAATGTCCATTACGGTGTATTTCAGCCACGACACAAACCCGGATACGGCCCAGGTTCAGGTTCAGAACCATGTCAATCTCGCCTTGCCGCAACTTCCTGAAGCCGTGGCTCAATACGGCGTGTCCGTCCAGAAAAAGTCTGCCAGTAACCTCATGATCGTGACGGTTTTTAACAAGGACGGCCGATACAGCCCGGAATACGTGACCAACTATGCCAATGTGTATGTGCTGGACGCCATTAAGCGGGTGGATGGCGCGGGTCAGGCCCAGATTTCGGGGAGTCCCGACCAGGCCATGCGCATCTGGATGAATCCCGACCGGATGGCTTCTCTGGGCATTACCACCACGGATATTCAAAGCGCCATATCCAAACAAAACGCCCTTTTCGGGGCAGGCCAGGTCGGCGGACAACCAAGCCCTAATGATGTGCAATTGACTTTTCCCGTGGTGACCGAGCCGCCTTCCGTCCTGCCGTCTCAATACGAAAATATTATTCTCCGGACCAGCCGGGATGGCAGCGCGATTGTTCATCTAAAGGATGTGGCCCGAGCCGAGATGGGGCGAAAGCTCTATATCGATATCAACCGCCTCAATGGCATGCCCGCTACGCCCATTGTGATTGCCCAACAGCCGGGGGCAAACGGCATTGAGGTTGTCAATGGGGTCAAGAAAACCCTGGAGAACCTGAAACGGACCATGCCTGACGGCATAGAGTATGCGATTCCCCTCGATACAACCAAATTTGTGCGCCTCTCCATCAAGGAAGTGATCATCACGCTCTTTCAGGCGATCTTTCTCGTTGTGCTTGTGGTCTATCTCTTTCTTCAGAGCTTTCGGGCAACCATCATCTGTATTGCGGCGATATTCGTTTCCCTCATCGGCACCTTTGCCGGTATGCTGGCCATGGGTTTTTCCATTAACCTGCTTACCCTCTTCGGCATTATTCTGGCCATCGGTATGGTGGTGGACGATGCCATTGTCGTGGTGGAGAATGTGGAACGCAACATGGTGAAGAAAAATCTCCCTCCCAAGGAAGCCACCATCCTTGCCATGGAGGAGATCGGAACATCCCTTATTGCCGTGGTTTTAGTCATGGCGTCCGTTTTTATTCCGGCGGCGTTTCTTCCCGGCACGACAGGTCAACTCTATAAGCAGTTTGCCATTACCATTGTCGTATCGGTTGTCATCTCCGGGTTTGTGGCGCTTACCCTAACCCCTGCCATGTGCGGTCTCATCCTGAAGCCGAGCACGCCGCCCCAGAGAGGGCCCTTCGCCTGGTTCAACCGCTTCTTCGACAAATTTACCAAGGCTTTCGGCAATGGCGTGGTCCTGATGATCAAGCGCATGAGTGTTGCCCTGGTGTTGTTCGCCATCATGATCTATGGGTTGATTCATTTGTTCCACACCCTGCCTACCAGTTTCGTCCCCAATGAAGATCAAGGTTATGTCATCAGTCAGCTCGTTATGCCCGACGCCGCAAGTCTCGGGCGCACGGTTGCCACATCGTCCCAAATAGACGACATCATCGCCCGTAATCCCGCCGTGGCCTACCGGACGGTGCTTAACGGCTTCAGCCTTCTCGACGGTCAGAACAAGCCCAATGCCGCCACCTTTTTCATTGCTCTGAAAGATTTTGATGACCGCTATTCCTCCGCGAAACGCGCCACGAAGGAGAATGCCGAAGCCGTGTTGCATCAAATCGCAGGCCTTGCTGCGGCCACCATTTCGACGGGGCGATTAATCCCCATACTCCCTCCCGCCATTCCCGGCATCGGCACCACCGGTGGTTTTGAATTCTGGATACAGGATAAAGGGGCGGGAGATCCTCAGCGTCTCTATGATGTAACCCAGAAATTCCTGGCCAAGGCGCATTTACGGCCGGAGCTTTCCGGTCTCAACAGCACCTTCCGCGCCGCCTCCCAACAATTGAAAGCAAAAGTGGATCGGTCCAAGGCGGTTCTTTTGGGCGTTCCCGTTCAGGATGTTTATAGTGCGATCCAGGCCCAGTTTGGCTCCATCACGGTGAGCCAATTCAATCAGTACAGCCGGGTCTGGAATGTGGTGCTCCAGTCGGATGCGCCTTTCCGCCGGACGCCCTCCGATATTACAAAGCTCTACACGCGTTCGGAAAGCGGTCAGATGGTGCCGCTCTCGGCAATGGTGACCACCGAGTACGTGGCCGGTCCCGATCTGGTTCCCCATTTTAACGGATTCCCCGCCGCCTCCGTCATCGGCGCGGCAGCGCCCGGTTACAGCTCCGGCGAGGCTATCTCTGTCATGGAAGAGGTGGCTCGCGATGTCCTTCCTGCGGGTTTCGACTTTTCCTGGGCCGGAATGGCCTACGAGGAGAAGAAGTCCGGCGGCACCTCCGCGATCGCTTTTATCTTCGGTCTTTTGATTGTCTTTCTCATTTTGGCCGCCCAGTTTGAGTCATGGACCTTGCCGGGGGCGATCATGACGGCAGTGCCCTTTGGCCTCCTCGGGGCTCTGGCCTTAAACTGGATCAGAGGCCTCAACAACGATGTCTATTTTCAGATCGGCCTTCTGGTCCTCATCGGCCTCGGGGCAAAAAATGCCGTTCTCCGGGTCACCTTCGCCGTTGAACTGAGAAAGAAAGGGCTGTCCATTATGGATGCCACCATCCAGGCGGGAGAGGAGCGGCTCCGCCCCATTATCATGACCTCCCTGGCTTTTATTCTGGGTGTACTGCCGCTGGCCATTGCCACGGGCGCAGGCGCCAATGCCCGCCATTCCATCGGTACGGGTATTATGGGCGGTATGATCGGTGAGGCTACCCTGGCCATGCTTTACGTTCCGCTTTTCTTCTACCTCTTTGATCGCCTGGCGGAGCGAAAGAAAAAGAAAAAAGAGGCGTCTGTCTTGCCCCCGTTGGATGCGCCGCAAACTGAAAAACCCAATGACGGACCGACATCTGATCCAAAGGAAGGCATCTGATATGGGCCGTATATTTATTTTTGCGATGATGATCTTGTCACTTTGGGGCTGCATGATGGGGCCGGACTACCGGCGTCCTGCCGTGGAGATGGCGCCAGCCTTCCGTTACGAACTTAAAGACGCTCTCCAAACAGCCGACACTAAGTGGTGGAAGGGATTTAACGACCCGGTTCTTGACGGGCTTATTACGGAGGCCCTCGTCCACAATAAGGGTGTGCTGATTGCAGCGGCTAATATTGAGCGCGCTGCGGGGATTCTCACGACTACCCGGTCGAATCTCTTTCCCCAGATTAACTATTCCGGCGCTGCGAACCGCCAGTATTTGTCGACAACCAACGCCATTCCTGCTCCAGCCCAGAACCCTTACAACAGCTTTCAGGTGTTGGGAGGGGCGTCGTGGGAAATCGACTTCTGGGGCCGCACACGCCGGCTCAGTGAGGCGGCCAGGGCTGAACTGATGGCGAGTGTCGAGGCCCGGCGCGGCGTCATTCTTTCTCTTGTGGCCGAGGTGGCCAACGCCTACATTCAACTCCTGTCGCTCGATGAACAACTCAGAATTGCGGGCAATACCCTCAAGAATTTCGGCGAGTCCGTAAAGATCTTCGATCTTCAGGTCCAATATGGACAGACCCCTCAGATGACCCTGGAACAGGCCAGGACCCAGTACGAAACAGCAGCGGCAACCGTTCCCCAATTGGAAACGCAGTTTGCCCGGACAGAAAACGGTCTGGCCATTCTCCTTGGCCGCAATCCCGGCCTGATCACAAGGGGAAGAAGTCTTGCCGGATTGAATCTCCCGCCAGTTCCTGCTGGCCTGCCCTCTCAGTTACTGGAGCGGCGTCCCGATGTGCGTCAGGCCGAAGAGAACCTGATTGCCGCAAACGCCCGGATCGGTGCGGCCAGGGCCATGTATTTCCCGACCATATCCCTGACGGGCAATGGCGGTTTCATGAGCGAAGATCTGTCGCGTCTCTTCATGGGGCCAAGCAATGTCTGGAGTTACGCAGGTTCCATCGTCGGGCCAATCTTCAGGGCAGGGGCCGTATTCGGTCAGGTGAAGCAGGCCGAAGCGGGCCAAAGGGCCGCTCTTTTTGCCTATGAGCAGTCGATTCAGAATGCGTTTGCCGATACGGAAAACGCCCTTGTCGCGCGGCAGAAACTGGGTGTGCAGTTGATGGCTGAAGAGCGCCGGGTCAAGGCCTACAGCGAGTATGCCCGTCTTGCGCGGCTTCAGTACCATGGCGGCTACACGCCTTATCTGACCGTTCTTTCTGCGGAGGAGAATCTCTTTCCGGCGGCATTGAGCGAAGTCCAGACAAGGGCGGCGACGTTGATGGCGGTGGTGAGTATCTACAAAGCGATGGGCGGCGGATGGGTTGGTGAAGGGGAGAAGCAGGCGCAGCGGAAACAAGATTGAAAGAAGAAACCGCGGGACATCCTATATAGTTTCGGTATATCTTCAACAAAAGAAAAGGGGGAAGCGATGAACCGAGCGACTGCAAAAGCGTTGACGGTGATTTCCGTGGTCTTGTTAGCGGCAACTGTGGTCCATTGCAGCCGCGAAGCCTCCACTGCCGCGGATGTCAGCGAACTGCATCTGAACCGTACGATCGTTTTGTCCGGACTGAACGACCCCTGGGATATGGCGTTTGCGCCCGATGGCGCAATGCTGTTTACGGAAAAATGCCGGGGATTGTCGGTGCGTCTGGCCGATGGAAAAATCCGGCGTCTGTTCGGCACCAGCGGCGCCGCCTTGGAGGCGGGCGACTTGTTCTGCCAGGGCCAGAGCGGCATGCTGGGTGTCGCCGTCGATCCGGAATTTAAAGACAACCGTTTTGCTTATGTCTACATGGCCTCGACTCTCAACAGCACCAAAACAAACCGCGTCGTGCGCCTCACCGTGGATGCGGACTATAGCAGGGTCGGCCGTCGCCTCGATATTATCACCGACATTCCTTTTAAACAGTCAGCCAACTTCTGGGGCCGCTCAGGTGCGCATAGCGGCGGCCGCATTCGCTTCAGCCCCGCAGACGGATTCTTGTATGTGACAACCGGCGATAACCACAACGGACCGCTGCCGCAGGATCTCACCCGCCTGGGAGGCAAGACGCTGCGGATCGATCGCAGCGGGGCTGCGGCAAAGGGAAACCTGACGCCTTCCGGAGGCGATCCGCGTATTTTCACATACGGCCACCGCAACATCCAAGGCATCACGTTTCGGGCCGGCACCGGGCAGCCATTTTCCTGCGAACACGGCCCCGGACACAGTGACGAAGTGACGCCGCTGAAAGCCGGCGGAAACGGCGGTTGGGACCCCAAACCCACAGCCGGCGTGACCTGCGCAAGCAATTATTGCGGCTACACCTCCAATAAGCCCGACGGCACGCCGACATCGATGACGGACCTTGCCCGGTTTCCCGACGCGCTCAAACCGTCATGGAGCAATCAGGGTGTATCCGAAGGCATGGGGCCGTGCGTCTTTCTGAGCGGGAAACACTGGCAGGCTTGGGACGGCCGTCTGGCGGTCGGATTTTTGCGTGGGGCGCGAATTGAGATTCTGGATCTCGACACAAACGGCATGGCAATAGGCAAAACAATCGTTGCCGGCATACCGGCTGAGCGTATGCGCTCGCTTGTTTCAGGTCCGGACGGCGCGCTCTACGTGGCCACCGACGCGGGTGAAATCTGGCGTCTGTCCGTAAAATAAAGGTTGCGCCACCCCCGCCGGCGGGGACAATGAAGGGGTTGCCGACTGCCGAATGCTTCTTCCCTATCGGACACACGCCCTGCAGGCCCATCACCTGTCACGGCTTTTTCCCGGGATAGACGCGGGCCAGCAATGGACTGGGATCAAGAAAAGCACCGATGGAGGATATCGGATATTTAAAGCCGATCGTTCTCAAAACTTCCAGCCCTTCGATGGCCCGGTCGATATAAGAAGGTTACGGCAGCCGCTTGCTGGGACGCTCCTGACGCAAGGGACTGACTGGAAGAAGACACTACCTGAGAGGCACTGCCTACCTCGCGTGTGGATTCAGCAAGCTCCTTGGCAATTGATTCAACCTTCCTGATTAATAAGTTGCCGATAATAATGAAGTTGGCAACCATTGACGTTACCCCAATGGGGAAAACGATGGCCGTGACTAGCAAATTCTGGAAACCGCCGAGTTTGGCCCAGATATAAATATCAGGAAGAAGTACGATCAGACCTGGTATAAGCCAGGTAAAGAGTTTGATGGATATCGCGTCAATTCGTTTTTCAAGGCATCGGGGGCTCCCTTTCAAGGGGTGATCAGGTGCTGCACAAAAAAGTCGGCGATGGCGAGGTGGATTTTCGGCACTGCGGAAGCTCGGTCGAAGCCCGGCGGGTCCGCGAGAAGGTGGTGGGAAATGCTACCGGGCGCCAGCGGCGGCAGCGGTGAGAGCATCGCTCCGTGGCCTGCTTCGGGCAGCGTCAGCAAGTCGGTGCAGCGCGGCATACAGGCGGCCTTGATCGCCCCGATGTGAAAGCGCGGGATCTGGTTTATGTCCTTGCCCGCTGTGATCAGCCCCAGCGGGACGCGCGGTGTTGCCAGCGAGGCCGGATCAAAGTCGGCCGCAAACGGCGCCATCGCCACCACCACCTTCACACGCGGGTCGTGGTGTTCCTGTGGCGTGTCGTCGCGGAAACGCGCCGCGATCACGCTGCGTGCCAGCCAGCGCTTCGGTCCGTCCAGCCAGTTGCCTTTCAAGAGTGTGATGAAGCCCACGCACGACGAAAAGTCTTCCGCCAGATGGGCCCTGCAATGGTCACGGAAACGCGCCGGTGACCAGCGTCCGCCAGCCATCGACAGCGCCGTGTGCCCGCCTGCCGAGCCACCGAAAACCCCCACCCGATCCGTCGTCAACTTCCCCTTGAATCTGGGGAATTGTATGGCCAGATCGATCGCACGGCTGACTTCGAGCGGACGCCTCTTCCAGCTCTCCGGTCCGGGCTCGGAATCGTCAAGGTAGTTATCACCCTGATGCTGCGGCAGGGCCACTACAAAGCCGCGCTGCACCAGCGCCCGCGCCAGATCGACCGCCACCCAGGGCGAGCCGCCCGAGCCGTGCGAGATCACGATCAATCGCCCGTTGGCGTCCTGCAGCGGCGCGTTCTGCGCCCAGCTCAATTGAAACGGCCCCTGGCGCGTGGGCTCTTCCGCTGCGTGTGTGGGGTAGAAGAAGGTGGTGGTCTGACCGTTATGCAGCGCCATTGTGTAGCCCAGGTTCACAGGCTGCGCGTGGGCGACGCCGGCCGCGAGATACAGACAAGTGACAAGAAGTCCAAAGAGGGCTCGCTTGGAAACAAAGGGTCGTTCTTTAATTATCAACATAAACATTCTTCTCCCGGATGTTTATCAAATCTCTGACGGATCAGTTGGAAGCATAGGAGACTTCAAAACATCAATCGGCAAGCACTAATGGATATATTTTTATCTTTATGTTCGCCGCAGATATCTGCTGTCCCCAACGACGCTCTGAATGGGCGGATGACGAAACGCTCCAAGAATTCTCAGTTTCCAAGTCAGACAACGACTTGCTTTCCGCTTAGGCCACTTTCTTTTGCCTCTTGATAATGTCAGCCAATGACCGCAGAGCCTGATATTCTTCAAGCATGTCTGGATCTTTTTGCATTTTCTTCATATTGTTCCTTTTCTTTCCGTGTGGCCTTTCTTGTACTGATAATTCTTATTTTGTTCCGTATGCACGATAACCAGAAGACGATTTCTATGGGAATGACCGATTAAAACAAATCTGTCTTATCGGCGGAATACAGAGGATCGTAAATAAGCAAGGATAAAACATCCCTAAAAGCAGTGCTGGCTTCATCAAATGAAATGTCATGAGTTTCGAGATTAATTTTTTGTTTTTTGGGATCCCATTCGAACAAAAGCATTTACCGATCATCCCCTGACAATGAGTCATCAACACGAACTTTTTAATATTTTAGTTTAAACAAGAACAAAAGTCAATAGAATGGCTCGATTCGCTTACGGGTACCGCGCCAATATTCTTTTCATTCATTATTTTTTAAGGTGTCATAGATTGAAGTATCGGGCAAAACCGTCCACACTTTCTTTTTCTTTTCCAGTAAGAATGTTCAGAGGGGGGCAATAGTGGACGTACTTCAAAATATCAATTGATATTTTTGGATCGCAGGTTATCAGCTGTTCATGCCAAGACAATCACGCATCGATACAACCGGAGCTCTGCATCATGTGATATGCAGGGGAATCGTCCTGATTTGACAGTGGGGGTTTATTGCGCAGTCACATCGACTCAAAGCCAGAGGATATAATCCGGATTCACTATCAAACGATTTGCCGAAATCACTCAAGTCACTCCGAATGAGATACTAGATTCATTAAGAGATGCAAAAAGGACAAAGGCAAGAAGCATCCTGTGTTATTGGGCAACTCAAAAACTTGGAACGCCTCAAAGCAGGTTGGCGCAATCGGCGATTACCTACGCCGTCAGAAAGGGGAAGGTGATTGTGGAGGACAATTCATACGTGATTGAATGAAGATGGATTGATATTTTGAATTCACCTATTAGCTTCCTGGAAGTTCCCTCTGTACCGCTTTTTGGGCGGCCGTAAAACATGTTTACAATCTCTGAAAATAAACCTATATTTAACATCATTGTTTGTGTTTCAAGCGTCACTGTTGCAGCAAGAATCAATCATTAGTTAACGAAAGGAGAAGAGTGATGAAATCAAGACGATTTTCTTTAGTTGTTGTATTTCTGTTCTTAACCCTTTTTTACCAGGCTTCAGCCTACGCGGTTGAATTTGGCGTTCGCGCCAACTATTGGTTTCCTGCTTTTCAGAGCACGCTGCGGGTGGATAAAGAAGCCGTGTTGGGGTCGGAGATTAATGCAAAAGATGATCTGGGCGTCAAGAGTGATAACATTCCTTTTGTGGAGGCCTATCTGGGCGCGGGAAATCATGAGCTTACCTTCATGTATGCCTACATCAATTGCGCGGGCGAAAAAAACATTGAAAAGGATATTATCTTCGATGGCGACGTCTTTCATGTCGCCGCCAATGTTCAATCCCGATTGAAGGCCAATGTTTTTGATCTGGAGTATCAATACAAAGCATTGAATTTTAAAAATATTCTGGCTGGCTTGTCCCTCGGGCTGCTTCTCAGAGTAAAATATATTGACGGAGAAGCAAAGCTTTTCTCGGAAACAGCGGGGTCTAATTACGATATTAAGGAGAATCTGCGTCTGCCCATTCCCATGCTGGGGGCCGCCGCAAAGATCGGGATTCTGGCCAATATCCTGGAGGCGCGAATCAAGGGCGCGGGCATGATTTATTCCGGGAACTATATTTACGATGTGATGGCCGATATCGCCATAACGCCGTTTCCCTTCATCGATATTCACGGTGGCTACCGGATGATGTCGCTCAAGATTGACGGCGTCAGCGACATTTACGCCAGCATGACGTTTGCCGGCCCCTATGTCGGTGTCAAAGTAGGATTTTAACTGCACAGGCGAATCTGAATGGTTAAAAAAGATAACAATCAAGCGGCCTGGCGCGAGATGCGCAAAGAAACATTCAAAATGAAGGCTTCGAGTTTCCGGGATGTTCTTTGTGATGCCGTGACAAATTACGGCCAAAACGAAGACGGCAATCAGGCAGCGGCTATTGCCCTCTACGCCATTCTTTCAGCCATCCCGCTTCTGATTTTAACCATCATTGCCGCCGGTTCATTTTTTACGTCCAATCCGAATGTTCAGGCGGACATTCTCACCGCTGTTCAGGATTTTCATCCGTATTTCACGGAGAAAATTTTCAAACAGTTGGGACACATTGAAGGCAAAAGCAAGGTGCTGGGCTGGATCGGGCTTCTGGGTCTTGTGTGGCTCTCCGCCGCGATTTTCAACGCCATTGAATCGGCGCTCAACAACATTTTCCGCTCGCAACACCGGCGTAATTATTTCGTCTCCAAACTGATGGCGCTTTGCATGATCCCGACGGCCTGGTTGATCGGCGGCTTGAGCGTATTTCTCAGCTATGTGGCCGTAGTGCTTGCCAACAAGCCGCTTATTCTGCCAGGCGGTATGGAAATTTCATTGACCCTGCCCGCGGAGATTGTTCTGCGTTATGTTTTGCCTTATGTAATGGTTGTGATGCTGGTGACGGTTATCTATAAGTTTATCCCGACCGCGAAAATCCGTTTTTCTGCGGCGCTTGCCGGCGCCGCGGTGTTTGCTTTGCTTCTGGAAATCGCCAAACAATTTTTCACCTGGTATGTCGCTAATTACACGCGCTATAACGTGATTTTCGGATCGCTGGAAACTGTTGTGATTCTGGTGATCTGGGTTTTTTATGTTGCGCTGATCTTTTTGTTTTGCGCGGAAATGATGTCGTCCCATGAGCGGCGCAATATCCTGCTTTTGGAGCGGGCCTTGCTTACACCTCACCAGGCCGGCCTGAAAGTGGATGAACGTCTCTTCAAGAAATTCGGCCATACTTACCCGAAAGACAACATCATCTTTCACGAAGGGGATTCGGGCCGCGAAATGTTCTATGTTCTTTCCGGCCGCGTCTGTCTGGAGCGCGTCGATTGTTCGGTGAAAAAGATCCTGGCGGAGATGGGACCGGGACAATATTTCGGCGAGATGGCGGCGCTGATCGACATCCGGCGCAGCGCAACAGCCAGAGCCCTGGAGGATTGTCATCTGGCTGTCATCGACGCATCCATCTTCAGGAGCCTGATTCGCGAAAGCCAGGGTGTCGCGCTGCATATGCTTCAGGAGTTTTCCACGCGTTTGAAAAATTCCAACGCCGCGCTGGAGGAATTTACCAATCTCTGGACGCGCATGGTGATCCTTCTTCATTTTCTGGATCAGACTGAGGCAACGATCGGGGAGCATCTGTCCGGGCTTGCCACATTAACCGGCAAGAGTCCCTTCGAAGTTGAGGCGCTCATCTACGAACTAGGCGGCCAGGGTATTCTGATTATCAAAGGAGATACGGTCCTGGAAGTCGCCCGCGAGAAAATGTGGTCGCTTATCGATTCCGGAACATTCAAAAAATGCTTTCTGGAAGACGAAAACAAGGTTTGATCTCGTCTCAGTCATTTCAGACTTTACGGCGCACCAGTCTTTTACGGATCACCTTCTTTACGCCTCCCGTCTGCGGAGCTGCGGCTGAAAGCGGCAGGCGATACTGGCAGGTGGCGCGGGGGCACTTCAAGAAAATCTGTCCTTCATTGTCTGCGACTTCCACCATAAAAGGATTTTTACAGCGGGCGCATATTGTGTGATGCGGTTTGCCCCAACTGATGAAATTACATTTGTCCGACGGGCAGGAATAAAATAGTTTTCCGGCGGTGGTTTTTTCCTCTTTCAGCGCATGGGTTTTGCAGATCGGGCATACCAGCGCCAGTTCTTTTTCAAAGGCGGCGATTTTTGCGGCAATTGCATCATCCTCCTCTACTTCCTCTACTTTTTCTTCCGGCTCGGGTGGCGTTTCCCGGATTTCAATGGGCGGCGCTTTTACAATTTCCGGTTCAGGGGCAACAGGAGGGACAATGACGTCGATGCCCGGATCCGGCATTGGGATTTCCCGTGCAGCAGGCGCAGCGGCCTGACGCGGAATCGCGGCGGTCGGTGCGGCGACGGTTTCCGGCGCTACAGGTTTTTCGGGTTTTGCTTTTGTCGGCGCGGCGACAACATAGTCCCGGATGATTCTCGGAGAGCTGGGTTTGAGCTCCTCCTGCTTTTTTGGCGCCGCTGCGGGTTTGGGCGTCGGCGCAATGACGGGAATCTTCGGTTTGGGCAGCGGAACGCCGTGATTTTGCAGTGTCTGATCAAAACGGGACAAAGCGGATTCCAGATCAATGCGTCCGCTTTTGACCTCCTGCATCGTCTGTCCGATATAAGCCAGCAGGCTCAGGCCCTGCATTTTAGGATAAACGCGGTTGAGCATCCGTGCGGTTTCGCGTGTGGCCTGATAAGAATAGAACTTGCCGTCCGGCTGAATATGCAAGAATTTCTTCGCTACCAGATCATCCATGGCTTTTTGCACATGATCGTCCGTCTCAATGCCTGCATCTCTGGCGTCGGCCGTGAAGGTTTCCATGGAATAGCGTTCGCTGACGTCGCCGTAAATGTCTTCAATATCGAGTTCGCGCCCGCCGAAAAGAATAAAGCACACGATATTCTCCATCGTAAAAGGCAGGCCGCCCACGGATTGCTTTGTGTTGGTTAAACGCTCATAATGCTTTGCAAATATCATTTCGAACTGATGTTTTACGGTTTCTTCCATCTTTCCCCTCAGTCTATTCAGTTTGTGATCGGACGGTTTTCAATACTCTTTCCCTATATCGGCGCTTGCGTCCGAAAAAATGACTATTTTTTTAATTCTTTTTTGATTATTCTGCAAGAGGGTCAATGAAACTTAAGTAATGACGTATATTCTCGATATATAATTTAAATTCCCGGGAGATGCCGCTGTGTCCATTATTATCAAGCTTCAGGATATCGACGAAGCAATAGAAAATCTTCGCTACAAGAGCGAGACGACCCTCAAAGCGAAACTGTTGAGGGCGGTGCGGCAATACTATTCCGATGATGCCGTCTCCGAATCGCTTTCCTTAATTGACACGGAAGAGCTGGTCAAAACGATCTGGGACACAGGCGACGACCGCGAGCTTCTCAAAGCCAAACGCAAGAATTTCAGTTCAGTCAAATCCGGCGTCAACACCGATCTGAAAAAACTCTATGCCGACGGAAAAAACCCGCAGGGCATCGTGATCGGCCAGGCCAACACGTTTGTCATATCTGATGAGGCCAAGGACAAGGCGCTATCGGGCATCATGGACGCGTTTAAGGAAAAAGGCATCGACACGACCAGTAAGATCACGGATATTCTTTCGGCGTTGGGCGATGTGCTTTCCACTGCCGTGTCGGATGCCGCAGCCATTGACGCCAAAGATGAAATCGACCGCCTCAAGGAAATTCTGGGAGGCATCTCTGAAAAGCTGGGTCTGTCGCCTCAGGATCTGATCCGGCGCGCTGAAGCAGCGGCCGGCGGGGCATTGCAAGGCGGCGGCAAAACGACGACGGGCGGGGGAGAGGATCTGTCCGGTTATATTCGTGACGGCGTCTCGATGCTGGACAAAGAGTTGCACGGTCTGACCGAAGAAGCGGGGGGGGCATTAGAAAGTGCGGCCCGGCCGGGCATGAAAGAATCCCTGCGGCAGGCGCTGGCCGATATCATTCAAACGTTGAAAGACCCGGCGTCCGATATGTCCGGCAAGGCCGGGAAAATTATGGCGGCCGTGGAGCAAATCCTGTCTGATGCCATGGACAGCGCGGGCGAAGAGCTTTCCTCCGAACAGGCTTCCCAACTCAGCCAAATTTTTGCTGACCTGCGCGAAGGCGCCAAAGCGGCCGTGCCTTCGGAATTGCAGCCCGCAGAGGATCAGGCAGTGTCTTCTGCCGCTCAGTCGTCCGGCGCTGATTTGGCATCCACTGCGGCGGATGGGCAGGCTAAACTTTCGGGCGAAAAGTTGCTGGCCGAGGTTGCGTCGATTCTTGGCGAAGGCGGAGGGGGCGCGGGAGACAAGATTGGCCGGATCATGGCCGCCGTAAACGACATGATCGGCGAAGCGCTGGCAAATTCCGGGTTGTCCGGCGAGGAAGTCGCGCAAATTCAAGAGATGATGGGCAACATTGCCGGAAATCTCGAAGCGTTTGCTCATGAGGCGCTGGCTGAAGAAGATATTATCGAGGAAATCATTGAGGACGACACGGGCGGCAGGGATTCAGCCGTCGAGGACGTTACGGATGGCGCGGGGGCGGCAATGGATGCCGGACCAGGCGAATCGGCAGACGAAGAAGTCGTTCCGGAAGATCAGCCGTCCTCAACGGATGAGTTTGTGGAAATCATCGAAGAGGTTTCCGACGAGGTGTTTGCAGATGCTGCTCAACCGGAGGCAACCGCTGCGGGTGATGCGGTTCTCGGCGGGGAAGGCGCGGATTTTACCGAGGAGGCTGTGGATGAAGGATATGATCAGGCCGGTTTGACCGAGCAAGATGCAGCGTCCCGGACTGGCGGTGATGAGTGTGTCGAGATCATCGAAGAAATTGTTGAAGAAGAATCCGGTGTGCCGGGCCCGGGGGCGCAAGCGCCTGCTGAGGACTCCGCAGGGGAAGGGTTCGTAGAGGAAATCGCCGGAGCGACCGAAGACATGGCCCTGGCGCCACCTGAAGTAGAAGCAGTCGGTGAGACTGCGGCAGGCGATGGCGTGGCTGAAGGCCAGGCAGAAGCAGAAGCGCTTTGGGAGGTGATCGGCGAAGGTGTCCCGGATGTCGCCGATGCGGCGGATGTTGCAGCCCCGAAAGCCGCTGAAGATCAGTTTATCGAGGTGATCGAAGAGGTCGCGGGAGAAGACCTCCCGGCATCCGGCGTACAGATGCAACCGGCGGATGAGGACTCCGCAGGGGAAACGCCAACCGATGAAACCATTAGTGCTGCCTCAGGTGACGCGATTGTCGAAATGCCCGAAGATATTTCCGGCCAAGATGGAACCCTGGTCGGTGAGGGAGGAGCCGCTTCGGGTGATATGATCGAAGGAATGCCTGCCGGGGCGGATGTTGTCGAAGAGGCGATGGAAGCAGGCGCGGGTGGCGTTACGGATGAGATCGTGGAAGTCGTCGAGGAACTGACAGGGGAAGATGCCCCGGAAACCGGCGCGGACATGATGGCCGAAGTGGCGAATATCGAAGCGTTGGAAGATGCTCTGACGGAGATAGTCGAAGTCGACGAAGGAGCACCGGAAGCTCCTGAAAATCTCACTTTAGAAACGGCTGTGGAAGACGGAAAAACAGCAGGTGACGCAGGAGTCGTCGAAGAAATCGCGGATTCTGACATTGTCGAAGAAATTATCGAAGACGGGGAACCCGAAAGCGCAGGCGTCGGGGTGACGCCGTCCGACAAACCCGTCGATGAAGAGTTGCGGGAGAAAACGGACTTGCTTTCGCGTCTGGCCGAAGCTGCGGGTGTGCTGGAAAAGCTCGGTCCTGATTTAAGCGGCAGTATTTATACGGAAGATGAGCTCAGGGGCAAGGCCAAATTTCTGTCCGAGGAGTTCGACCGCTACCTGAGCATCCGCGACAAGTTTTTCAACGCCCACATTTTGATCAAGGGCGGCGACTATCTGGTGGGCGGCGCGCATCTGGCCAAAAGCGAGCTTGAAGAACAAATCGTTACGCTGCCTGATTTTTACATCGGCAAATTTCCGGTCACCAACGCGCTTTTTGAAATTTTTGTGGAACAAACCGGCTATGTCACCACGGCTGAAAAATACGGCTATGGACTGGTATATTTTCCGCGCATGCAGCGCTCCCGGGATCTGATCACCGGCGCGGAGCGCTTTACGCTGCACGCTCAGGCATACTCTAAAAGAGTGAACGGCGCGTGCTGGCACAGGCCCTTTGGCCCGGACAGCACGCTGCATCTCAAAAGAACGCATCCCGTGGTTCAAGTCAGCTTCGAAGACGCGCGCGCTTATGCCGCGTGGACCGGCAAGAGGCTGCCCACGGAAATCGAATGGGAAGCATCCGCCCGCACGGCGCAAGGCTTGCTTTTTCCTTGGGGGAACCAGTGGCAGGAGGACGCCTGCAATACGGAAAAGAGTTTGCATGGCGACACGACGCCGGTGGATCACTATCTGAAATTCGTAAACGCCTACGAAGTCGCCGACATGCTCGGGAACGTCTTGGAATGGACGATGGATGCGGTAGGCGACCGGGAAACGTCGGACATGTATATCGCCAAGGGTGCCAGCTGGATTTCGCACCACGAGATCAGCCTGGCCGACCGGCACTACCTTGAGAAAAATTCATCATCCAATATCCTGGGGTTCCGCTGTATCGCGATATAGTCCTGATCGCTTCTTGACATGGCCATTAATCTTTGAAATAAGCTTCCGAGCAAAGACCTGAAAGGAGCCAACCTATGAAAGCAGCAGTTCTGCATGGCGCAAAAGATATCCGAACCGAAACCGTACCCGATCCCGTCTGCACGCCGCACGGTGTGATCATCAAAGTGAATACCTGCGGCGTTTGCGGTTCCGACCTGCATGTTTACAAAGAGGATGGACACGACGGAACCATCTTCGGCCATGAGTTCAGCGGCGATATTGTGGAAGTCGGCGCGGATGTTAAAGGTATTGACACCGGCACACGCTGCACGGCGGTTGGTTTTTCTCCCTGCGGAAAATGTTTCTGGTGCAAGCAGGGGAAAATGCATCGCTGTTCGGCTATGGCGCTTTTAGGTTATCAGTTTCCCGGTGCGATGGCCGAATATGTTCATGTGCCATTCGCGGCCCTGGGCCGCAGCATCTTCCCGCTTCCCGAGGAGCTGACCTACGAAGACGGGGCATCGGTGGAACCCCTGTCCATTTCTTATTTTTCCGTCAACCGGGGTCAACCGAAACCCAATGAAATTATCGCTGTCATTGGTCTGGGCGTCATCGGCCTTTTCGCTGTCCAGGTGCTCAGAGCGATGGGCGTGGAAAAAATTCTGGCCGCCGGACGAAGACCTGCGCGGCTTAACGCCGCAAGCCTCAGCGGTGCACATCTTGTGATTGACGCGGTAAAAGAAGACACCCTGCAAGCCGTCATGAACGCGACGGATCTCCTGGGCGTCAATACGGTTGTAGAATGCGCGGGCAACCAGACCACGTTTGATCAGGCGGTTGCCATGGCGCGTGGCGGCGGCAAAATTCTGCTGGTTGGCATTTACGAAGATCCTCTGAACTGGCAGCCTTTGTCCGTCATCAGCAAAAACCTCACCCTGGTCGGCTGCCTGGGCGGCAATTTCCCCGCCGTCATCGAATTGCTCAAAAGCGGCAAAGTCAAAACGAAAAACCTGATTTCACATTCTTTCCCGCTGGATCAGGCGGCCGTTGCCTTTCAGACCCAGCTTCAGGACCCGACTGCCATCAAGGTGATGATCAAACCTTAAAAGGTGAGCCATGCACGAAGACTATTTAAAGCCGACAGAATTTATTGACAGCGATTCACCGGAAATTCAGGCTTTTGCGCAAAAAGCAGTAGCGGGCGCGTCAACGCCGCAAGAAAAAGCCATTCGATTATATTACGCCGTTCGGGACGACATTTATTACGATCCCTACCGGATCGATCCTTCCCGCAATGCATTCAAGGCCAGCACGATCTTGCGTCAGGGGTATGGCTACTGCGTGGCTAAAGCCGTTGTGTTGGCCGCCGCCCTGCGCGCGCAAGGCATTCCCTGCAAACTTCACTTTGCCGACGTTCGCAATCATTTGACCACGGAGCGGCTCAAAGCGCTGATGCAGACGGATACTTTTTTCTACCACGGCTATAATGATATCTGGCTTGTTGACCACTGGGTCAAGGTGACGCCGACATTTAATTTGTCGCTTTGCGAAAAATTCAAAGTGAAGCCGCTCGATTGGGACGGCCTTTCCGACGCAGTGTTTCATCCCTTTGATCTGGAAGGACGCCGTCATATGGAATACATCACTGATCACGGTACCTTTGCCGATCTTCCCTACGACGCGATTATCGAAACCTTCCTCACCTGCTACGGAGACGCGGCAAAAAATCAGCTGAACGGAGCGGGTCAGGCCGGAGATTTTGAGCGCGAAGCACAAAGGGAAGCTGAAAAGACGCCATCATCATAATTTGGAATCGATAGGAATATGCAAGAAAGAATCCTGCAAGTCATCCATCATCCCCTGCACCGGCATCTGGGCATCACGGACGCGCACTCGGGAGACGGGAAGGGAAGATTTGTCTTTACGGTCGGCGACACAACCGTCAATCCCGCAGGCGCCCTGCACGGCGGCGTGGTTTATCTTTTATGCGATGTGTGCGCCTATCTGGGATTGCTGAGCGTTCTTTCTGAGCGTCAGGAAGCCGTAACGCATGACATTCATGTGTCGATGCTGCGCTCGGCTCAGCGTGGCGACACGGTCACGATGGAATCGCAGGTTCTCAAGAAGGGCAAAAGTCTTTGCTTCATCGATGTGATGGCAACGGCTGCAGGCCAATTGATCGCCACCGCCCGCATTACTAAAAGTCTGGTTTCCATCCGCGTGTAGGGGGGCGAGATCGTTCTCCACGGCAGTCAGTCGATTTTCCTTTCACCTTGAACTTCTTTCCTATTTCCAGTCTATTTGAGCTTCATTACGTTTGGGTATCCGCGTGTAGTGGTACTGCGGATAGCCGAGCATGAGAGCGCCCTGGCACTGATACCCCGCGGGAAGAGCGATCATGTCCATGATCGGTGGGTGGGCGTTTGCCGCCCCTGTGAAATAGCCGGCCCAGCAGGTGCCTAATCCTCGTGAAAATGCGTAGAGTTCCAGATACGCAAGGGCGGTGGCGCAGTCTGTGGCGGGAAAAGACGTATCCGGCGGGCAAGAAACGATGACCAGGTGCGGCGCGCCGCGCAGAATCCGGTCGAAGCCTTTGTCCCAGATGTCAATCAGACGGTGGTAACGCCGAATGGAGGCTTCATCCGTCGCCAGCGGCAGCATCAGTTTCATAAAGTCGATGACGAGCGAGGCCAGATGGTGGACCTCGTCGGGGTTTTGAATCACGGTCCAATGAACCGGTTGCTTGTTGCTGCCGGTGGGCGCAAAGCGCGCCGTGTCAATCAAATCCTGAATTACGCTTCGGGCAACAAGCTTTTTCGAATAGCATCGGACGGATCGCCTGGCCAGCAGAAGCTGCCGGGCGGCAGCTGCGTCGGGCAGCGTTTCCTTGTTGATTGCCGGGCAATCGGAAATAGGCATAGTCGTAAGCGTCAAAGCCCCATGCGGGCAGGCGGCAATGCAATGCCCGCAGTTGATGCAGAACTCCTCCGCGTCCGCAACGGGCGTTGGATAATCTTTCTTTGTCGTCTGTAGGATAAGTTTACCCGGACAGACCGCAGTACAGATGCCGTCTCGTTTGCATTTTTTTGGATCAATCGTGAAAAGCGACATGGCTTTGTTCCTTCCTGGTAAAAGATGGCTATGTCTAAATCAATGATTTGATTATTGCAATGATAAAATATATTTCACTGTTGTGATATTTCTCTTTTTATCTATAATGCGGCGACGACAGAGAAAGGGACGTAGCACAATGGCCAAACTGACGCTGGATGAGTGGATCACCCGCCTGAAAAAAAATAAAAGTTTCAACGCCAATGCGGCGGCAGTGGTCGAAATTCCGGCCAAATCCGGCGACTTCGAAGACTATCCGGCCTGGGTGAATCCGCGCCTGCGTGACGTTCTGGCCAAACGCGGCATGGAGCGGCTCTACAAACATCAGGCGCAGGCGGTTCGTTTTATTCGCAGCGGGCAGGATGTTGTGCTGGTGACGCCTACGGCCAGCGGGAAAACCCTGTGTTATAATCTGCCGGTGCTGCAAAGCATCTTAGACGAGCCGGAAACCCGCGCGCTGTATCTTTTTCCCACCAAGGCGCTCGCCCAGGATCAGATGCACGAAGCGCACAGCCTGATTACGGATTTACAAGCCGACATTAAAACCTTCACCTACGACGGCGACACGCCCGACGACGCACGCCAGGCTATCCGCAGGCAAGGACACATCGTCGTCACCAATCCCGACATGCTGCACGCGGGGATTCTGCCGCATCACACCAAATGGCAGAAGCTCTTTATGAACCTCAAATACATTGTCATCGACGAGCTGCATATTTACCGCGGCATTTTCGGCTCGCATTTTGCCAATGTGATCCGCAGGCTCGTGCGGATCTGCCGCTTCTATGGTGCGAATCCCGTGTTTGTCTGCTGTTCGGCCACTGTCGCCAATCCGCGGGAACATGCCGAAAAAATTCTGGAGCGTCCCGTGGCGCTGCTGGATAAAAGCGGCGCTCCGACGGCCGCCAAAACGTTTGTTTTGTATAATCCGCCCATCGTCAACCGAGAGCTGGGGATCAGGCAGAGCGCCATGACGCCCGCGCGCAAGATGGCCTCCGATCTCATTGAGAACAACATTCAGACGATAGTTTTTGCCACCAGCCGCCTCAACGTCGAAGTGCTCACGAAATATCTCAAAGACAAATTCGTCAAAACAAAACCGAAAGATGATTATTTCGTTACCGGCTATCGCGGCGGTTATCTGCCGAACCTGCGGCGCGAGATAGAAAGCGGCCTGCGTTCGCGCGAGGTGATGGGCGTCATCAGCACAAACGCCTTGGAGTTGGGCATCGACATCGGCAATCTGGAGGCCTGCATTATGGCGGGCTATCCCGGGTCGATTGCCAGCACCTGGCAGCAGGCCGGGCGCGCGGGCAGACGAACGGGACGGAGTCTGGCGATTCTGATTGCGCGCAGCAATCCGCTCGATCAGTTCATCATGGAAAATCCCGATTACTTCTTTGCGCTCTCGCCTGAACATTGCCGCATCAATCCGGATAATCTTTTAATTCTGCTGCATCACATTAAGAGCGCCGCATTTGAACTGCCGTTTGAAAAAGGGGAAAAATTCGGCGGCGAAAATCTGGAGGAGTTTCTGCAATATCTGGAAGAAAAGGGTGTGCTGCACCGGACGAATGACCGCTGGCACTGGGCGGCGGAGAGCTACCCGGCGGACGAAGTGAGCCTGCGCGCGATTAATCCGGAAAATGTCGTGGTTGTCGATACCACCGATGCCGGAAACCACAAGGTCATTGCCGAAGTCGATTGGGACAGCGCCTTTACCGCCGTGCATGATGAAGCCGTCTATATGCTGGCCTCCGAGCAGTATCACGTGGATAAGCTGGATCTGGAACGAAAGAAAGCCTACGTTCGCAAGGTGGATGCCGACTACTACACCGATGCGATGACGTACACCAATGTGCGGGTGATAGACTCTTTTGAAAATCATAAGACGGCGGGCGCCATTGTCGAGCACGGCGAGGTACAGGTGGTGCGCAAGGTTGTGGGCTATAAAAAAATAAAGTTCTACACGTCCGAGAATCTGGGCTACGGGGATGTGAATCTGCCGGAAAAGGACATGCACACGACAAGCTACTGGTTTACGATTCCGCGCGACCGATTGCGCGGGCTCGATTTTACGCCTGCGGAAATTATTGACGGTTTGTCGGCGCTGGCCTACACGCTGCAACATCTGTCGGCCATGTTTTTGATGGCGGATACACACGATATTGACCGGTCGCTGGGCGACAAAAGCGGTGAGTGGTTTGTGAGCCAGGGGAAAACCGGCCGCGTCATTACGTCGTTTTCAGCCGGCCGGCCGCAGACGGAAAGCATCATGAGCGTGCGCATTGATGAGTTCGATCCGACTATTTTTATTTTTGATTCCTATCCCGGTGGCATCGGCTTTTCCGAGCTGCTCTACCGCGAGCACGCAAGCCTGCTTGCGGCGGCCAAAAGCCTGATTGAAAAGTGTCCCTGCGCTTACGGCTGCCCGTCGTGTGTCGGCCCCACGCTGGAAGTCGGCAAATCCGCCAAAGAAATTGTGCCGAAGATGATTGACTTAGTGCTGGGGAAGTGACTCGGGTTACGTCATACCGGCGAAGGCCGGTATCCAGTTTTTTAATGATTCCTAGATACCGGCCTTCGCCGGTATGACGCCGCTCAGGGCACTTCTTCCTGTTGCGACACGGTTTCGAAGGCCGGGAACCAGGAAATTAAATGATTAAACAGCCTGCAGTTTACATTCTGGCCAGTAAAAGAAATGGAACACTTTATTCGGGTGTGACCTCTGACCTCGTCAAAAGAATTTGGGAACACAAGAATGATTTAGTGGACGGGTTTACAAAACAGTATCGTGTTCATAATCTTGCATGGTACGAATTGCATGCCGATATGATTTCGGCGATTGAAAGAGAAAAAAATATTAAAGAATGGAAGCGCCAATGGAAGTTAAACTTGATAGAAAGCAAAAATCCCGATTGGAGAGATTTATACAATGATATTATCTAGACGTCTTTCCGGCGGAGGCCGGGAACCAGGTTCAATAACGCTGGATACCGGCCTTCGTAACCTAAAGGTCACAAGACCGGTATGACGAAGCGGTGGAACTATGAAATCGATTGATAAATTAAAGCGCCTGACCGGCGAGGATGTGGCTCCGAAAAAGACGGAGCCGCAAAACGCGCCTGCGTCAACTGAAAGACAGTCGCAGCTTGATGATCTGCGCCGCCGGATCGAAAGTGTGACTTCGCGTACGGACGTGCGGCAACGGGCGGCCAGAGACGAAGCGCGGGTGCGCGGCAACCAGGGACTTGCCGACATTCTTGACGGGTGTGAGATCGAAAACGAACACGGACACTTTTTCCTCGTCAGCCGCATGAACCGCAGCGCGAGCACGCATGGGCATCGTACCATCCACGAGGCGTGGAATTTTGACATGAGCGCCGCAGCGATGCTGGCCAACAATCCCATCATCAGCGCGTTCAGTTCTGAGGACGCCCTGTTTCTGGATACCGAAACCACGGGCCTTGCCGGCGGCACCGGAACGATGGCTTTTATGATCGGCCTGGGCTGGTTTGAAGACGGCCACTTTCAGGTTAGGCAAATTCTGGCGCGTGATTTCGGCGAAGAGAAGGCGGCGCTTTTTTATCTCAAAGAAATCGCTGCGCGGAAAAAATTTCTGGTGACGTTTAACGGCAAAGCATTTGACGTCAATCTGCTGACCACGCGGTTTATTTTAAACAAGCTGCAAAGCGACCTGGCCAATTTGCCGCATCTGGATTTGCTGCACCCTTCGCGCCGTATCCTGGGACATCGCCTGGAAAACTGCCGGCTCGTCACGCTGGAGTCGGATATCCTCGGCGTCCAGCGGGAAGGTGATATCCCCGGCTGGGAAATCCCGCAACGCTATTTCGACTGGCTGAAGCGGCGCGATCCGCGGCTGCTTGCCGATATCTTTGAACACAACCGGCTGGATGTGGTTTCCATGGCGACGCTGACTGCGCATCTGGTCGAAATCCTCACCGCGCAGGCCCTCAAGCAATACGCGCATCCCGATGACTATCTTGCCGCCGCCCGCCTGTTATTGAAACGCGCAAACGACGAAGGCGTTGAAAAGATACTGGACATCTTTCAGGAAGGCGGCTGCACGGATTTCTCCGACCAGTCCAAAAAGAAACTGGCGCAATTATACAAGCGCACCGGCAAAATAAACGAAGCCGCGCAAATCTGGCGGCAGATGGCTGCCTGCGAACCTGTGGAATTCTATGCCGTCTCGGAGATGGCCAAATATCTGGAGCATCGCGCAAAAGATTACGTCCAGGCCAAAGAGCTGATCGAAACTGCCTTTGCCAGGGACAATACTTTTTCCGAAGATGAACGAGCGTCCCTGCTGCTCCGGTTACAAAGATTGAACACCAGACTGTGAAGTATTTTATCGCCGCATATCAGAGAGGGTGATCACTCTCCCGCTGGTTCAATCATTTTGATTGAACCTTTCATTTGGCCTTGCTCTAAATGCACCAATCAGTGCGGCAAAGGACTGATTAATAAAGATTTGCTTCAACCTGCAAGCTTGAACCAGTAAAAAAGAGTTATTTGCTATCCGCCCGCAGTTGGTGTAGCGTACCTCCCTGATATCCCTTACAAATACAAAGGCACGAAATGCAATGGATTGAATCGGAAACCTTGGAGCTGAAGAAATCAACCGGTGAGTTGAAAGTGGGCATTGTTTCTCTTGTCGCTATGCTCAACAAGCATCATCGGGGAGAACTCTGGTTTGGCATTAAAAACGATGGAACAGCCGTCGGCCAGACCATTTCCGAGGCCAGTTTGCGGGAAGTCGGGAAGTCCATCGGCGATCATATCGAACCTAAAGTCTATCCCTCCGTGGAAAAAGTGATGGTTGAAGAGAAGCCCTGCATCCGGGTGCAGGTGGAGGGAAAATCGGCTGGAGATTCGCAATTCCGGTCTGCTTTATGGCGGGCTTACCGTTTCAGACATCCGGAAAAAGATGGTTTCTCTGCGGCGCAGCCGCGATATATCAGCCGTTAAGTTGGACGATTATCTGATGCAAGTGGCTGTCTTTAAAACATGATTGACTTTCTCTTTTAAATCGGGATAACTAACGATCACGATCTTTAGATGAACCGCTCATATCCCTAACAGCAGGAGGTGTTTTTATGAATACCGTTAAAAAAATATACGCCGACATGCCGGAGATCATAAATGTTCCAAAAGAATTTATTCATAGAAAAGGCGAGGTCATTATTATTCTCGATGACGCTGCCCCTAAGAAGGCATCTTTTTTAAAGGATTTCTATGGATCAATTCCCGATTTTCCTGAAAGAACTTCTCAAGGGGATTTCGAGGAAAGAGTCCCTCTATGAAATATGTGTTGGACACCAATGCGTGCATCAGATTGTCGTATCCTCATTACACACAATAAAAGAGAATTTTCCCGAATAGACAATCTGGTTATTGAAGACTGGGAAGAGTAACTCCTTCAATATGAGATAATTTCAGGACACGACAATTAACTCAGACTTTTTTTTGCGGCGGTCAAGAAAATTAAGGGTTATGTCCCCTGAACAGCCAATCTTCAAGATTGAACATGCAAAAAATGAGATGATGAAAAAGATTAAATGAATATTGCGGACACCTGACCAGACTATGTGGAAATATTAAAAATGGGATTTGAATCCGGTGGATTAGCAGATAAATTAGGCAATAGATATGAGGGCCGCTGGATAGCAAAACAGCTCCTGCGTCTATTAAATGAAGAAATCCAATCTGTGACAATAGAGGCCATCGGCGATGATGAAAGAGGTGTGGATCTATGGATAGGGCAAAATAATGGCGTCCGTCAAGCACAGCAGTGCAAAGCTCGTAACCGGAGTGAAGAATCATGGTCTATAAATGATCTTAAATCTCGAAATATTTTCAATCATGCCAAATTTCAACTTGATAATAACAGAAATAATACATTTGCCTTTGTTTCAGCAGTCGGGGCACAAACATTTCATGATCTGTGCGAAAGCGCCAGAAATTCAAATCTAAATCCTGATGATTTCTACAAGTACCAAGTTGAGGCTGTCGGTCAAGCACGTAGAGAAGGATTCAAAAAGTTCTGTGAGGCCATTCAGGTTAATTCTGAAGACCCCTTAGCGCGTGTTCTGGCATTTAATTACCTCAAACGAATAGATACTATTCTTTACCCTGATGATCATAATAATTGGCAAAATTTGTTAGCAGATGCGCAATATCTATTGACCGGTGCACCAGAAACCACAGTTTCAACTTTGATAGCTTATTCAGAAAATAATTACGCCTTTAGAAAGCCTATCTATGCAAATGAACTACGAGAACATTTAGCAACCTTGGACATCCGACCAAAGCTACTTGCGCATGATGCGCGTATCGCACCCGTTATCGATGAATTACAGAAACAGTTCGAAGAGTCTATTAGTCCACGGCTGATCTGTGGCAACATCATCCCAAGGGAAGAAACTACAAAACTGATTAAATTAATCCAAGAAAGTTCAGATGCTATTTTGCACGGTACGGCGGGTAATGGGAAAAGTGTCGTGCTTTATGAGCTCACTCGGTATCTTCAACTAGAAAATATTCCATTTCTTCCTGTCAGGTTGGACCGCCGCGAAGCAAATAACACCGCTGCACAATTCGGCTGCGATATGGGATTGCCTGATTCTCCAGTTTATTCATTAATCGCACTTGCCGGTGAGCGCCCTTGTGTTTTGTTGCTGGACCAACTCGATGCCATAAGATGGACGTCTTCCCACTCAGCAAATGCTCTTGATGTCTGCAAAGAACTATTACGGCAGGTAAAGCAGTTGCGTTATGGCGGGGGAAAAATAACCGTGGTGCTATCCTGTCGAAGCTTTGATCTGGAAAACGATCCGGAAATTCGGAACTGGCTGAATGCTGACAAGACATTGAGAAAAGTTGAAGTAACTCCTCTCAGCGCAAAGGCCATAGGCGAGATACTGGGCCCATCCGTGAATCAGATGACAAGTCGTCAGAAACAAATTCTGGCATGTCCCCAAAATTTGGCGATGTGGATGACATTGAAGAAAGAAAATTCGATTCCTGAATTCCGGTCTGTCACAGAACTGATGCGCTGTTTTTGGAAAAATCGCCGCGAATTACTGGGGAATGCCGGTATTGCTATGACAGAGTTGGACAGGATCATTGATATGATTCTTGATGAGATGGAACGCAGTGGTAGAGTATCAGTGTCTACCCGTATTCAATCCCACTTCCCAAGAGTTTTTTCTGCATTACAATCTTATGGTATACTTCAGGAAAGCAATGGCAAAGTGACTTTTTGTCATCAGAGTTATTTGGATTACCTGATTGCCGACCGCCTGCTACAGCAAATTACTAATAAAGGTGGCGAAATAACCGACTGGCTTGGCCCAAAAGAGCGACAATCGTTGTTTCGTCGTGAACAACTGCGTCAAGCTCTTGCTATGATGAACGAAGAATCTCCAGACGACTTTGCAAAAATGGTTAAGAATATATTGGAATCTGACAAAATACGGTTTCACATCAAGCATGTTGTTCTTGAGTTTATTGGTCAATTGGAAGAGATAAATGAAGAACTTGGCACGTATTGCCTTACGCTCCTTACCAATGATTATTGGGAAAAACATTTTTTTGAAACCGTATGCATTGGACACGATGCATTTGCCATGCTTCTGATTGAAAAGAGCACCATATCAGAATGGCTAAACTCAGGCATGGAAGATGATATCAATCGCGCATTATGGCTTCTTCGTTCTGTCAATGACAAGATTCCAGACAAGGTAACAGAAGCACTAGAACCTTTTATGGAAAAAGGTGAACATTGGTATTCGCATATATTGAATACACTTTGTTGGAACGTGGCTGATGATTCTGATGTGATGTTTAATCTTCGCTTAAGACTTATTCATAAAGGCACGTATGCCAATTACATAAATTGGCAAGTTCTCTGTAAAAAATATCCACTTCGAGCATTACAGTTAATCGAGTCACTTGTCTCGACCTGGCCAGAAGAACGAACTGATACTGTATCTATGCCCATGACGTCATCTGCACCGATCGACCGAGTGGACAAATTGTATGACGAAGACATGAAATCCCTTAAAAGTATTGCAGAAAGCTATCCAATGGAAACTTGGGATCATCTCATCCCGCATATAGCAAGGTTGACAGAGTTTCAACCCTCACCTAATTATGATAGCCGATTAGATAAGTGGCAAAGAAATTTATGGGCGCGCGTTGACAGATACAATGACATCAGAAGAGGTATTGTTGAACTTGCAATTACTGCTGGAAAGAAACTGGCCGCTGAAAATCCCGAAGAATTGTTCAGGCTGACGACTGCCTTGGAAAATAGTATTTCTATCGTTATTCAGGAGATCATCATTAATGTATATTCTCAGCTTAATCCAAACTATGCTGATATCGGTATCAATTGGCTGATTTCCGATCCATTAAGATTTCAACTTGGATCTGGTTATGATGAACCCATTTGGATGCCCGCAGTCCGCCTAATGAAATCATTATCCCCTCATTGTTCAGAGTTGATATTTCGGAAATTAGAAATGACGATAATCAATTGCCATCCGGCAGATGAAAAGCGAATGGCAAAACATTATCTTAGCGCCTGGCGTGATGGCTATTTCAATGACTATTGGGGGCGACTCCAATATTTTCTTCTTCCCTCTCTTGATTCTAATAGAATGCTTCCAACGACAAGCAATTTAATTGATGTGCTGAATCGCAAGTACATGAAGTATGATAAACATCGATTTCTCAAATCTGGACGAGTATCAGGAGGTTCGATTGGTTCCAAGCTCGATAAGTCGCTTGATAGAATCAGTGACCGTTCTTGGCTGGCTATTATAGAAAATCAGAATATTCCTGTAAGCCATAATCATTGGCAGCAAGTTGATGAACATCACGCCGTTACATCGACAGTTGAACAATTTTCGCGTAGCCTCGGAAGAATCGCTAATCGTTTTCCAGAGCGGTTCGCGCAACTTGCCCTCCGTCTGCCACAAAATGTACATCCATATTACTTGTCAGCAATTATTGATGCATTAGCGTTGAAAGAACCACAAGGTGATGTGGCAGCATCGGAAAAGGCCAGTTGGTGTCCAGCAGATTTCGGTACCATAGAGAATGTGCTGTCAAAATACTACGCGGGTAGCGACCGAGACTCCGCGATGTCATTATGCAGGCTCATTCATGCGCGACCCGAAGAATCTTGGTCTGATGAAACAATAGCGATACTTATCAATTTTGCAATGAATCACACTGACCTAGAATTAGGAAAATTGAACATTCATTGTGATAAATCTTCGGATGCGGCAACGATACAAGAGCTTTTCAATAACACCATTAATTGTGTCCGTGGCTATGCCGCGGAAGCCATTGGAGCATTGCTATGGGCACATACTGATTGGTTGGAAAAATTCAGGATTGGGATCGAAGCGCTTGTGCGCGATTCCCATCCAGTAGTGCGAATGGCAGCAATAGACACTTTACTGCCAGCTATAAACATCGATAAAGACCTTGCTGTCAATTTGTTTTGTCTAGCTTGCAGGGATGATTTGCGTGTAGCTGCGTCACCTAGAGCGATTCCATTTTTTAATTGCGCTTTCACAAGCCATGCAGATCAACTCTCACCACTAGTCAAAGCAATGGTTACCTCACCTTTTGAAGGCGTGTCTCAGGAAGGTGCCGAAGAGGTTACCGCACGCTGGCTTCTTCAGGATTTATTCAGTGAAGAACTCAGCAATTGTAGAAACGGTAGCATTTCACAGCGTAAAGGCGTCGCCCAAGTTTCATCGCATTTTCTCCATGATGACAAATACACCGTGCGTTGCCAAGAATTACTTCTTCCCTTGATAAATGATCCAGAAAAAGATGTCCGAACAGAAGCAGCAAGGATAGCTAGAAATCCAGCTTTCTTGAAGTGTACCTTGGATCATGCTTTCATAACTGCATATATCAAGTCCAAAGCCTATATTGACGATCCATCGGGTATTATTTACGATTTGAAAGAATTTCCAGGTTCTTTATTGCCTTTATCAGAAATTATTTTTGATATTTGCAAAATATTCTCAACCATTTTAGTATCGGAATCAAGAGATCTTCGTTTGCATATCCCCCATTCTGTTTCTGAAGTCTACTCTTTGCTCTTAAGACTTTACGAACAGTCAGAAGGCCTGAACAATACGAAGATAAGCGATAGATGCTTGGATGTATGGGATATGTTGTTTGAAAATAGAGTTGGTATGATTCAAGAGTTGGCTAAAGCGATTGAAAAATAAGTTGTCCAGAAAAACCTGAGAACACCATAATTAAATGGACCGGTTCTATTAACTTCAGGAATCACATAGCAGAAGAAGTGAATGTATCCATTTTGCCATGCGGCTTTTCGAAATATTTGTAACCAAAGTATACCAAAATATGTTAATAGATCTTAACAAATGCGGTGGAGGTAAATATGCAGGCTGTAAGAGAAAATGTGATCACCATGATCAAAAATATGCCTCAGGATGTTTCTATTGAAGATATTATGGCAGAGTTATATTTTCGTTATGAAGTTGATCAAGGCTTGAAACAATTGGATGAAGGCAAGGGCATTCCGCATGAAGAAGTCGAAAAACGGATGAAAAAATGGTTAAAAAAATAAGGTGGTCGCCAAAAGCTTCTGACAACTTTGAGGACATTTGTAATTTCATCGGCAAGGATTCAGAATATTATGCCTGCATGTTTGCCAAGAAAATTAATGATATTGTTTTAAATATTCCCGCTTTTCCAGAATCCGGTCGGATCGTGCCGGAATATCAGGATTCCAATCTAAGAGAAAAAATATTTCAAAATTATCGAATCGTCTATCGAATCAGCGGGAATTTTATTGAGATCGTGACAATTTCCCATGCTGCAAAACCGATAGATGTTCAATGATTATCTGTGAATTCTACTGTTAGCTTAATCCACAAGATTAATCCGGAAAATATAGTATAGAGCGGACATGAAACTCCTCCACGCTTCCGACTGGCACCTGGGCCGCGCCCTTTATAATCGCAAGCGGTATGACGAGATTGAAGCTTTTCTCGCCTGGCTTGCGGGAATTATTGAGCGCGAAAATGTTGATGTGGTTTTGATTGCAGGCGATGTTTTCGACAACAGTACGCCCAGCAATTATGCGCAGGAGCTATATTGCCGGTTTTTGTGCCGCGTGGCTGGCTCCGCCAGCCGTCAGGTGGTGGTTATTGCCGGCAATCATGATTCGCCGTCCTTTTTGAATGCGCCGAAGGAACTTCTGAAATTTCTCAATATTCACGTGGTCGGATATGCGGCAGGCGATCCTGCCGATGAAGTGCTTGTGCTTTCCGGGACGGATGGCCAACCCGGCCTGATGGTCTGCGCTGTTCCCTATCTTCGGAACCGTGACATAAAAATATTTCCGGCGGGGAAAGCTTTCTGGTCAGTCTGGCGCTGGCTTTAGGCCTGTCGCGCATGGCCAGCCGCAACGTCCGGGTGGATTCGCTTTTTCTGGATGAAGGATTCGGAACCCTCGATGACGAAGCGCTTTCGACCGCTCTGGACACACTGGCCGAATTGCAGCAAGCCGGCAAGCTCATCGGCGTTATTTCCCATGTCCCCGCGCTCAAAGATCGTATCGGCACACAGATAACGGTGACTCCGGAAGCAGGCGGCCGCAGCTCGCTTTCCGGCCCCGGCTGTTTGCGAGGTTGACAGACGGGCATTTTTCATGCATTAAAAGACCACTCCAAAGAATTCTGAAACATTTGCGTCGTTGATTTTGGGAAAGATCCGGGACATGTTGATCGTCTGAAGTTCCAACTGAAGATTTCGCGCAAGCATTATCGATTTATCCGTATGATGGGTCAGCTTTAATAAATTTCTTTATCATTGCCATTGCAAAGGAGGAAATATAAATCATGGCATTTCCCATCGCAATTCCGGTGGCCATTTCCGCTGTCAAAGCGTTAATCAGGTTTCGCGGTCAGCTCGATACCATCCTTTCGCAAAATGTAACGACAACAGGGCTCCCGTTTGCCTTGCCTCCGGCGCCGACTGACGATGCCCGCTATCTCAAAGACATGCTCGGCTTCTTCTCCACGGATCAAGGCAAAATGGTGTTGCATCTTCGCGGCCTGGCAGAGGAATTTAAAAATGTTGAAGCCAGCCCGCATTCAACGGATGCATCGATTGATGAAAAGCGAAAGAAGCTCTTCGAATTGTATTACCTTGCGGCGGACGTGCGCCCCGATATTTTGGGACCCTCCGATCCCGGTCAGGCTGCTCCGGCCAGAGGGCCCAGCGCCGACATGCGTCTGGCCTATTTTGTCGTTGAATCGCAACGTCTCTCCCGCAATATGGCCACGGTGCGCGTGTTGCTTGCCACGGCCGATACGCTGCTGGAATTTACCGGTGAAAACGCCGGTCTCTTTATTTCCAATCCTCAAACCCGATCTCTGATCGAAAACCTGATCGAAGAATTTGCCGGAAAACGGAACTTCGATGACGACGGAATAGAGACGATTTTCAAATCGCTTCTGGGGGCTACGCTTGCGGCACTGGCAAACCATCCCGGTGATCTCGTCAATAAACCGGCCATGAAAGCGCTCTTTGCCGCCCTGGGCGACGTTCGGGACAAAATGGGAAATAATTTCGCCGCAGAGATTATTTCCATGGAAGGTTTTGAGAAACTTGTTGCCTCTTACGCAACGTTTGCGGCGAAAGATCCGTCGTTCATGACGGACAATGTTTACTTGCAGCAGGTTCTGTCCGCCATGCTCGGTATGATCGGCAGCGATTTTCCGAAAATGGTGAAAGACCCCAAGGCGTTTCTGGGGATTCTGGAGGCGGGCCTTGGCGCGGCTACGGCCCATGTCAATATTCTTTTGAAAGGCAAGCTCGAGGGGCAACCCGTGCTGGCGGCCGTCTTGAAAAGCGTCTGCGGCGAGGTCGAAGCGCTGGCCCATAAAAATGCGTTGTTCAAAAACATCGGGAGCGGTCAACTGATTGCGGATATTTACAAAACCGGTCTTCAGGCGGTTGCGGCAAATCCTGTTTTGTTTTCCACTCAAAACGATACAAACAAATTTATCTCTTCTTTACTTTCCGGTCTTGCATCCGCCCTTGCGCAAAAGGATCTCTCGACACTGTTTTCGGAAGACACGCTCCGGGCGCTGGCTTCAGAGAGCCTTGTTGTTCTTTCCGCCAATGCTACATTTTTAACCGGTCACCATGAGTTTGCAACGAACCTCCTGGCCGCCGTTTTTCAGTCGGGAGCAAAGTCAATAAAAGACGGCGTTACGAAAGACGACCTGATCGACATCGCAAAGGCCGCCCTGAAAGCCGCATCCGAAAACATTGCGCTAGTCAGGATGGATGCCCGGTTTGCCGCCATTATTTCATCATTTTGCAATGCCTGCTCCGGTGTGGATTCTAAGCAACTGACTACTGCGCAGGGACGAAAGGATTTAGTGCTGATCTCTTTGCAGGTTGTTGCAGCCAATCCGCAGGTATGGGGGCAATGGGAAGAGAAGAAATTGGCACAACCTCTAGTGGAGGCGGTTCTTGCGGGCCTGAAAGAAGATCCCACCCAACTGCTTTCCGGCCCAGTGCTGGTCGATGCCGTGCGCCGCATCCTGATTTCCGTTGCCCGCCGGGGAAATCAAATCATCAGCAAGTCCGTCAGTCCGGAAGTCCTGAAAAATATTCTTCTGCAATGTCTTAAACGCGCCAATCAGGAGATCGGCAAGACAGTGGACGGAGAAAACCTGCCGCTTTATCTGGAGCGGGCTGTGATCTCGTTTATGGCCGTCCCCGGCATGAAGTCTGCGGAGATGGCCGGTATGCTCGATGGGGTGATTGCCGGACTTTAAGAAAAAGATACGGAGGGAGACGATGATGAAAAATGACTCGAACCGAAGGCTGATCAATCGAATGCGGCAGGCGATGATTGCCGGGCTGATCTTGTTATATCTGGTGCTGGCGGGCTGCGCATACATTTTACCTGAAACAACAGCGCTCGATAAAATACATGAGACCTACCGCCTCGATTTTCAGAAATACGTGCAACTGTCCGTGCCGGTTGCGTCGACGCAGCCGACCCTGATGCCGGTAGGAAAGGAGCATCCGCTTTTTGCGGATACACTTCGGAAAATACGCGATTACCGGGTGAAATACGGTGAAGACTCCCAGGAGGCGGCGCATCTGAAAGTGCTGGAGGGCATGATTTATCTGCAATCCGGTCAGGTGGGCATGGCGCGTCTCGTTGCATCCGACGTTCAGGCCGCGCAAAGTAAATTGATATCAAAAACCGGTTCCTATACGCGTGACCAGTTGCTGGCCGGAACATATCCGGATTTAATTGCCGGCTGGGAGCAGATTGTCAACAAGGGGACGGATGCCGGAAAATTGAAAGCCGCCGCCGACCGCATCGGAGCCGAGCTGCGAGGGCTGGATAAGTCAAAAATGGCCGAACCGGAGGTGGATGAAGGGGCGGTTTATCTGGCGACAACCGCCGCAATATTTTATGTCTGGGTATACAGCAAAGAAGTTTTTTCCTGTGCGGGCGCAAAAGTGTGCGCAGACGGGTTGCGAAAAGATTATTTCGGAAAAGGAAAAGATTTGATCGGGATGTTTTTAAGCGAGACGGAAAAAAAGGCTGCAGCCGACAAAAGCCGGTCCGCCGATGTGCCGCCCGGTCGCCTGCGATACATTTCATGGTACGGTTATTTACTGGTGGAGTAAGAACGAGATACACTCATTCATTAAAGCATTCAGGAATAAAACAATGAACGATTCTGATCTGAAAAAAGAAACACGATTTGCGGTCATTATGTATGGCGGCGTTTCGCTGGCTGTGTACATCAACGGGATTGCCCAGGAACTCTACCGGATGGTATCGGCAACGGCGAATCCGTCCGATGCTTCGGCAAACCCCAGGCCATGGGGCTCCGAGCCGGTCTATAAAAAAATCGGCGCGATGCTCAAGACCCGTTTTGTGGTGGATATTTTATCCGGCACGTCCGCGGGCGGCATCAACGGCATATTTCTCGCCAAAGCTCTGGCCAACGGACAGTCATTCAAATCGCTGGAACAGTTGTGGCTGGATGAAGGCAATATCGAAGTTCTGATCAACGACGAAAAATCAAAAGATCGCGGCTGCCGGGCAGATGTTGCATATCCCAGGTCGCTGCTCAACAGCGAGCGCATGTATAATCACCTGCGGGATGCCTTCGATCAGATGGACGAAAATCCGTCCAAGGCAGGGAAGGCTGGCGCACCGCTGGTTGACGAACTGGATTTGTATGTTACGGCCACCGATTTGCAGGGGTTCCCCGTTCCGCTCAAACTGTCGGATATTGTTGTGCTGGAAAAAGAGCATCGGAATACCTTTCACTTTCATTTTAAAAAAGGCTCGGCAAGCGACAATGATTTTATAAGGGACAATAATCCTTTTCTGGCTTTTGCCGCCCGCTGCACATCCGCTTTCCCTTTTGCCTTCGAACCGATACGCCTGCAGGATATTCCGGAGAGCGCCCGTCATCCGCAATGGAGCCGGTTTTATGAAAAATATCTGCTCGATTCCGATCATTGCGGGAAGAATGCGCCCCCGGATCTCCCGGTGATCAATGGGAAGTATGACGTGTTTACAAAACGGTCTTTTGCCGACGGCGGCTATCTGGACAACAAGCCCTTCAGCTATGCGATCAATGCCATTACATCGAGAAGTTCCGGCGTTCCTATAGATCGCAAGCTGATTTACATCGAACCGTCGCCAGACGTTGAACCTGATCCCTGCACGGTCGAGGGACCGCCCAATGCCGTTGAAAATGTCGGAAAGGTGTTTTCTCTGGCGATTTACGAAACCATTCAGGAGGATCTGCGGCGGGTCATCGATCGCAACCGTTTAATCGAACGCGTCAACCGCATCCTGAAAGGAACGACGGATGATTTCCTGAAAAAAGAAGGAGGCCCGGAGACGGCCGTCCATTGGTACGGTTCTTACCTTAAAGACATGATTGCAAGAGAAGGGATTCACTACGGCGGTTATCTGCGGCTCCGTGTCGCCCAACTGACCGACGACCTGACGGAAATCATCACCCGGCATGCAGGCTTTGATGTTCAGTCCGATTTTTTCCTGGCCGTGCGCTATATCGTCCGCGCCTGGCGCGACGCCCGGTATGAATACGACCGGGCGGATGACGCGAAAGCCTCCGGCAAAAAGTCGTTCAACCGGTTTTTGTACGATCACGATCTGGGATTTATGATTCGCCGCCTGGGTTATACGATTTCCGTCATCGATACGGTTTTGTCTCTCGCGGAGATATGGCGGCAGGCCGCCTACCGCGAAAAACTGCCGGATGCGGAAAAAGGCAGACTGATCCAAGAATATGGAGAGTTGTTCTTTGCGGTCGTAGAGCCTCTGAAAACGCCGGAAGAGATAGACAACTTTGTGGGCAGGCTTCGCGATATCCGCAGGGAGTTGAGTCAAAAAAGAGAAGCGATTTATGATCTTCATGCCATGCTGTTTAGCCCGGGCAAGAGAAAGGCGCCGTCCGATGAGATGCAAAGGCTGATGAAAGCCTTCGGCGATGTGAAAATCAAGCCGGCTGAGATGATGGAGAAAATTCTGGGGAAGTCGTCTGAAAGCGGTAAACATCCGACCGCTCGTTCCGAGTCAGAAAGTTACAACGCGGCCAGGATTTTAATTGAAGAAGCCGGCAGAATAGGGCAACTCGACCGCGTGGCAGATATTGTCAGGCAAGTCGTGAGAAAGGCGGACGACTGCATGTCCGCAGCCAAGGTTAAACTGGGACTGGAAATGATTTCAGGCCGAGATCAGCGGGAAACAGCCAGCGTCACGTTCAAAGCCCTGTCCGTTCCGGCGACGGTTGCAGAGATGTTGGATGATCAGGCATTGACGGCTACAAAGGAGTTTGAACACTGGGCTCAAATGGAGAAGGCGAGTCGTCTGGCGACGTGGCTTCCCGCAATCTTTTTCAGGCGGTTTATGTGGTACGACGAAATTGCTTACCCCATTATCCAGTTTTCGGGAGTTGGGCAGGAACTCGATGAAGTGGAGATTGTCCGCATCAGTCCCAACGATGCTCAATCTTTATCCGACCGCGGTGTCAACAAACTGGGCGGAACGGCCCTCATGCACTTTGGCGCTTTTCTGGACCGCACCTGGCGCAAGAATGATATCCTATGGGGACGCCTTGACGGCGCCGAGCGAATCATCAAGGCATTGCTGGCGGGGGCGGATGAAAAAGCAATCGATGACCTTGTGAAAGAGGCGCATCTGGCGATTATTCAGGAAACGTTCTTTGAGAGGCGGGAAGATGATCAGGGCGGAGAAGACCGATTGCGTGTTCAGGAAACCATCGACCTCCTGCTTCAATTCATTCTAGGAAAAAACAACGAAGAAAGAAGAAACAAAAAACTTAAAGTCATGAGCGGGCAGAACAGAGGCCTCTATAAAGCCATACAAGATTTGATGGATAAAATAAGCCGAGGCGAAGTCGGTCAGGAAAAGGGTTGCCGATGCAACAGGGCGGCTGATGACGAAATTGTAAAAAGTATTCTGGGAAAAATACTGGGCGGAAAAATAACGAAAGAAACTATTTATTACTGGCTTAAAGGGTATGAAGTCAATAAGGATGTCAATCCTCAGCTGGCCTTGGAATCTATCACCCGGTCAACAGAGGTTCTAGGAAAAATGCTTGGCGTCATGTCCAACGAATATGGAGCGCTGAAACGCCCGGCGGCGTGGCTTACAAGGCTTGGCGCTTTTGCCTGGGGATTGGTGGAAGCCTCCATCCCCAAAAGTTTACTCGACCTTCTGACCAGGAAACTGACGTCGCTTGTTACACTGATTGCCGTCATTCTGATTGCCGGCGGCATATTCATTCATGAAAATGCGGTAGAGAGAATCGGCATATGGCTGTTAATCGGCGCGCTCATTTTTACCCTGCTCAAATTTTATTTAAGAAGCTTTTTGATGAAAAGGAGGCTCCCTGCGCTCATCAGGCGCTTGCTTACGGCCCTGCTGGCGTTGGCGATATTTACCGTATTGGGCGTCGGCATTTTGTATTTGCCTGAAGCACTTAAGCGTTTGACGGACGCGCTGCAGGCGTTATACACCTCCGGCCTTAGATGAAGAAAACGGGCGGCCGCAGCTCGCTTTCCGGCCCAGGATGTTTGCGAGGTTGATGTTACTCCGGATGCCCGGGGCTCTCCTGCTTTTTTGCCGTTTTGTGTCCTTCTTCCAGGATATAGGCAATTTTATCCGCCTGAAGATCATAGGCGCGCTGGATTTGTTCCTCTTCGGATGAAAAAAGATCGGCAGCATCGATTTTCATCAGTTTCATTAAGCGGTGTTCCGTATCACGGTTGTCTTCCAGCGATCCGTCTTCCAGAATATGACGGATGTGGATGATCGGCCTACGCAGATTGCGGCAGATCAGCAGCATCCGGTGGCAGGTGAGGGGGTCCTTTTCGGCGCACATCAGCGCGATACGATGGGTCTCCATGCCCTTTTGCAGACGGCTCAGCCCCTGCTGAAAGATTTCTTTTTCGGCAATACGCTGATATTGGACCTTGCCGTTTTCATAGCACGATAAATCGGAGCTTCTCGGCCCCAGCTCAGCGCCCAGGTAGATGTACCTGATGCCGTGTTTCAAGACGTCTTCTTTGATGGATTCGCGGTTGAATTGAGGCGAATGGCGGCTGTAAGGGCTTGACCGGACATCGCACAGGGCGTTGACGGCATGTTGCTTGAGCAGAGCAACAAACCCTTCAACGGTGTGAACCGAATGCCCGATGGTGAACAGCTCTTTCATTTTCGATCCTTTGTTTTATAACGACCGCAACCCGTTTATAGCAAAAGCCGTTTGGCGGCCGGGGATATTGCCCAAAAGATGCCGGTGAACGTCCATCATCTGCGCGTGGATAAAGGCGAAATCAGCGCCTTTGATCTGGCGAATGAGGGGTTCGTGAGCGCAAAGAACAATGCCGGTAGCGAAAAATGGGTGCGGCGGTTTCGGATGAATGGTTTTGAAGGCGGAAAGCCGCCTTATTTCTTTTTGTAAATGTTCAAGCCGATCTTGATGGCATCTTTTTCCGGAATGGAGATGTTTCCTTCCGTAGAGGCAATGATGATGGTCTTTCCCGACGCCGACGGGCCAAATTCTTTGGTCAGATCGACTTTAATCGTCAGGATATTTTCTTCCACTTTCATTTCGACGTTTTTCATGTCAATCCTCCTTTGTTTCTTCGATCATTGGTTTTGTTTGACGAGTTGGCGACACGACGACAATGTTTTTCCCAATATCACGTCAGTATCAAAATGACAAACGTCATCATTTATTCAAGACTTCTCAAAAGCTCACTGGCAATGGCTGCGCTTTCCAGGCGCATGAGCGTTTCTTCGGAGTGGCCGTAACCCAGCAGATTGATGCTGCCGTACCAGACAATTCTCCGGTCGAAAATCGCAAATTTTTGGTGAATGCCGGATTGAATAACAAGAGAAATGCCCAGGGATTTCAAGTTGGCAAATAGCTCCTGGAGCGCCATGGGGTCTTTGGATTCTTCGGCAGGCCGTGTCAGAAGGGTTACGTTGATTTGCTTTTGTAAAGCGGTTCGGAGAAGGGGGATGGCTTGCTGAAGTCTTCGTTTCGTTACAAAGGGGCTGACGATGAGAATTTCTTTGCCGGCTGCGGCTAAATCGTTTTCGTAAACCGGTCGGAAATTGTGCTGATCGAAAATAAGATTTACAGAGTGCTCGTCAATATCCTCCCCTTTGACTTTATAACCGAGCGATGCATAACCGGCAAGCCTCTTGTGGTACATCTTCGCAAATACCCGAACCTGGCTGTCCACATAATCAAAAATCTGCACATTTTCCTTGCCGTCAAAAAGACGGTGCAGGCGGCCCGCATACTGCTGAACGGTTCCCTTCCAAGAGATCGACATGGCAAGAAACAGCGTGTCGAGCCTTGGCTCATCAAAGCCTTCGCCGATGTATTTTCCGGTTGCCAGTAATATCAAAGGCTGGCCCGGCGGTATTTCTTTGATTTTCAGAAATGCGGCTTTTTTATCTTTGGCGCTTGCATTGCCGGTGAGCGATATGACGTCGGGAATTTGCCCTTGCAGCATTTTGCTGAGAACCTCGACATGTGCGGTTCTTTCCGTCAGCACAAGGCAGTTTCTGCCTCGGGCATGGCTCTTAACGACGTCATCGGTAAGAAAACGGTTTCTCCAGTCATCCAGTGCAATCTCGGAATACAATCCCTGAATGGTTGCGTCTTTCCCATCCGTCTCATATGCTGATCGAAAACTCGTAAATCTTGGAATCACGTAATGTTCAAACGGCCGCAATTCGGCCTGCTGTCTGGCATCCACCCGATAGCGGACGGGGCCGCAATGATCACTCTCTTTTCCCGTTCCACATTCATGGTGGACAATCAAACGAGGCTTTCGGCGGTGCTCGATGCCATCCAGGCGACGTTCTTTGCCATTCTCTTCGACGCGGAAAAGACCATGGATAAGATAAACGGAGAAATCATGGAAGCGCTGAAGGGGTACAAAAGGAAAGTCAGATGACGTTGGGTGAAAAGTATGTTGCGAGGTTTGAAAAGAATGCTGGTTTGTGTCTCTTTATGCTTGTTGATCTTCATATGTCTGATCGGTAACAGCCATGCTTTTGATCTTCCCACTGCCGCTTGGCACAGGGGCGACACGTCGTTCGCCCAGGAAAATTCGCGTTCGGCGGTGTTCAAGGCCCTCCATTCAACCTCTCAGAATATCGAGGTGGACATCATCGACTTCATCGATCAAAACGGCAACCGGGTGGGACTGGTTTCGCATGACTACAAGATGAAAAGAGCCACGGGACTGAGAGGCGCTTTCAGCGAGCGATATAACGATCCGGCTGAACTGCCGAAGAACCGGGCCAAACCCAATATAACACCAGAGCCATTTATGACGGTTGTGGAGTTATTCGACATGATCAAGGCCAGAAAAGACCAGGGAGTGACTCCGATGGTTTCATTGGACATGAAAGATGAAAGCAAAAAAGCCGAGGAGTTTGGTCAATGGGTTGGCAATCTTATTCGGCAATACGGTTTCCAAAATAACGTCTTCGCCTCTTCCTTTTTCAGGCGTTATGGGAGTTTGATCAACTGCTTCTTGACGACACGAACCGCGCTGTCAAGAAAACACTCATGATGATCGATTGGCTTACCGCCGCTGGAACAAAGGACATTGAAAAAAAATACCAGCTTTTCAGCGGCGTTATCAAGCGGGTTGGGGAGGATTTCATCTGGCTGGCCGAAACACTGGCCGCCCTGGCCAGAGTTGCCGGCTGGGAAGAACGTTTTGTCCGGTTGCTTGTCTGCCTGTCGCAGTGCCTGATCCACGGCGTAACCAAAAAGGGCTTGGCGCTTTCTTCCATTCGCATCCGCGGTCTGGGCCGGACATATATTAATCGACTCATTGCCGAAGGATACGACACCCCGGAGGCAATAGCCGACCTATCCCTGGTGGGACTGGAAAGATTACTTCCCAAACACCTGGCAGAGCGCCTCTACCGTTATTACCACAAGAAATATCCAGTGCAGGGAGAGTCGACGGAATGGGCGACAAGCTTGGTTCACGATGTGGGAGATTCCGGATACACCGCTAAAGCAGCCAATCAATTGAAGCCGGATTCAGAAAGCATGTCGCCGGCAGCAGCGTCATTGGCTGTTCCGGCATCAACGTCAGAAGCAACATTAGCGGCAGCACCGGAACCGGCGATGACCACGACGACCACCACAACCATCATCACGACCAAAACCGCGCCCCCGGCCAGTGATATCTCTTTTCCCCGTCACCTTGCCGACATTCTCCAGTGTAAAAGTCTTCTTTTTGCCCTGCGCACCCGCCTTGCCGATACCAAAGACTTGCGGGAATTGATCGCCGATCCGCCGATAATTTTCATGGATGAACGTCAGCAGCTTTTTTTCTATCGGGGCATTCCGATCAAGCTACAACCGGCGTGCTTTCGTTACTTGCTTCTTTTGACTGAAAAGCCGAAACAGATTGTCGCACGTGACGAAATCTACCACCGCCTCTGGCCCGGTCCCATGAATTATGATGGTTCCAACAAACCTTACGACCGCCAGATCTCCGACCACAAGCGCCGCTGTATCGCCCAGATCATGAAAGGTATCACGGGGAAAATCGATTTAGTGCCGCGTGAACTGGAATGCCTCATCTTAACACGGCCAAAGGTGGGGTACATGCTGAATGTAGGGCAAGAGGCGGTACTGATTCTCCCTCCGCGATGCCTGGACATGATTTAAGACATATTTTACTTGATAAATTATGATTATGCTGTATTTATATAGCCTTACTAAATATCAAGGCCGGACATTTTTATGGACATTTCTAAAGACAAAGTATCATCTGATAATTTCAGGAATCTTGTAGAAACCTCTCGGTTTGGTCCATTTTCTTTTCAAATTGGTGTGAATGAGCATGAGACGGAAATGCTTCTACAGCGTGTTGCCGATGCACAGTTGCGGTTCTTGAGTTCGCCCCTTTCCCAGGTTGCCAACCGCCTGGAACAGGAAGTTCTGGTCAGCAGTATATTCGGCACGAACACTATTGAGGGCGGGACGCTTAGTGAAGAAGAAACGAAAGATGCCCTCGATATCGATCCTGCGCAGGTGCAGGCCCAAGAGCAGCGACGTGTTGTCAATATCAAGACGGCTTATGATGTTGCTCAGAATTCAGCACAGGTTCCCCACTGGAATTTGTCGGTCGATTTCATGAAACAGATCCATGCCGCCATTACGGATGGCATTATCCACAAGTTCAGTCGGCCGGGCGTGATACGGAGTAACCCAAAAAATATTGTCACCCGCGTTGGTGACACCGCGCATGGCGGCATCTATAAACCGCCGCAGTATGGAGGTGATATTGAGCTTTTGCTCGATCATCTGGCGGTATGGCACAATAAATTGGCGGATGCTGAAATACCGGCATTGATTCGCGCGCCACTGGTTCATTACTATTTTGAATTGATTCATCCTTTTTGGGACGGCAACGGCCGTGTCGGCCGCGTGCTGGAAGCGACGGTGCTGCACAGCGCTGGTTTCCGATATGCTCCTTTCACCATGGCCCGCTACTACATGGAGCGAATTGACCGGTACTTCACGCTCTTCAATCTTTGCCGCAAGCAAGCTGAGAAAAAGATGGCAGGCCCCAACACGCCTTTTGTCCTGTTTCATCTCGAAGGCATGCTTGCGGGTATTAATCGACTTCACGACCGGGTGAACGTCATCGTCAGACTGCTTTTATTCGAAACACGTATAAAGCACCTGCGAGATACAAAGGAAATTAATCTGCGCCAATATGCCATTCTGACGCAGGTGATCGAGCGCGACAAACCAATAAAGATTGATGAACTGCGCCGCGCACCCTGGTTTGAGGCCCTCTATGCCAGACTGGGCGATAAGACCAAACAGCGTGACTTAAGCAGGCTTCGTGAGCAGGAACTTCTGTTTGTGGATGAAAAAGGCATCGTCTGGCCGGGATTTGTGCGAGGAAAATAAAAATCAAATTCCCGGATTTCCGATCGCAAAGTCGGTTATGCCATACCGATCCAGAAATAATACTTGACGCGTTTATTCATAACCCGCAAGAAATTTGCGGGTTATGAGAATCAAAATCAAGTTCAACCTGACGGGTATAAATTCGAATTGACAATATCTTTTATTACACGTAATATAATTGCGTGTTAAATTAATAAATGTCATAAGCGAGCTGTCATGAAACTGAGGGCTTTTTTCCGCAACCATCCTGTTTTTACTGTCGAGGACTTTGCCGGTTTTCTGTCTTCCGATGGAACACATAATCTGAGAACGCAGGAATCTCTTCTTGCCTACCATGTGAAAGCAGGAAATATCGTTCGTGTCCGTCGTGGCCTTTATACATCGGTGCCCCCGGGGGCGTCTGCGGAAACCTATCCGGTCGATCCATATCTTCTTGCCTCCAAAATGGCAAAGGACGCAGTTCTGGCCTACCATACGGCCTTGGAGTTTCACGGCAAGGCTTATTCAGTGTATGAGCGATTCACGTATCTCAGCAGAAAACCCATGCTCCTCGTCAGCTTTCGCGCTCATCAGTTCAAATGCGTCAGCTTGCCCAAGGCCCTTGTCCAAAAAAATGCAACATCCTTCAACGTAATAAAAGCTGATCAGTCGGGGATGGCAATATCTGTGACCGGTCTGGAGAGGACCTTTGTGGATGTCCTGAACCGGCCAGACCTGACGGGAAGTTGGGAAGAGATATGGCGCTCTCTGGAATCCGTTGAGTATTTCGATCTTGAAAAGATTGCCTCATACGTTGATTTCCTCGGCAACGCCACCACGGCCGCGAAGGTCGGTTTCTTTCTCGAACAACACCGGGAATCCCTGATGGTCGATGAAACGTACTTGAAAACGTTGCGCGAGCGGCGGCCGCGCCGACCGCATTATCTGGAGCGCAGCCGAAGGCAGGCGGGCCGTCTTGTTGCCGACTGGAACCTTGTCGTGCCAGAAGAGGTTTATGGAAGAACATGGGAGGAACAACTGTGAAGATTTCTCCCGAGACGCTCATCAAACAAGCGGAGGCCACCGGATTCCGGCCGGACATGCTCGAAAAAGTAGGTCTGCTGCTGCAACTGCTCGATGCGATCCGTAATCACCCCTTTTTGAAAAACAAGCTGGTACTCAAAGGCGGCACAGCCCTGAACCTTTTTATTTTCGATGTCCCGCGCCTCTCTATCGACATCGATCTCAATTATGTGGGCGCAGCGGATCGGGAGGCCATGCTTTTAGAGCGGCCCAAGGTTGAGGAAGCGCTGCAAGCCGTGTTTTCCCGCGAAGGATTTACAGTCCGGCGCGTGCCGGCGGAGCATGCGGGTGGAAAATGGCAGCTTCGCTATCCCGCTGCCAGCGGCCAGGGCGGCAACCTGGAAGTTGATGTCAACTTCATGTTCCGAATCCCCTTATGGCCGATACAAACTATGGATTCGCGACCAGTCGGCATCTGGCAGGCTGCGGGCATTGCCGTGGTCGACATGCACGAGCTTGCGGCGGGCAAACTTACGGCGCTGCTGTCCCGGCGGCAGGCTAGGGACCTGTTTGATTGCAGCAATCTCTTTCACCTGGATGGTCTTGATCGGGAACGCCTGCGCCTGGCGTTTGTCGTCTATGGCGCCATGAGCCGCAAGGACTGGAGAACCGTCACCCCCGGCGATGTGGATTTTGACATCGCCGATCTGGATCAAAAGCTGATACCCACCCTGCGAGCCTCAGGGATAGAAAGAATACAGAAGGATCATTTCGGCAAGAGCCTTGTTGCAGACTGCCGCAATTTTCTGGCCGAACTGCTACCATTTACAAAGTTGGAGATGGACTTTCTCGATCAGGTCCTGGACAAAGGAAAGATAGCCCCGGAGCTGCTGACCGACGATGCAAACATGCAGGATCGCATCAGAAGCCACCCGCTTCTTGAATGGAAAGCCATGAATGTGCGGGAATTTAAGAAATGATTAAATTTTAGCGCTCATCTTTGCCAGGCCGAAGGTGTGACTTTTACGAAAACATTAGTGTCTATCTTTTACAACCTATCTCAGTAGGATCAATATTCGTTAGGCGGTCATTGATATTGAAATTGCCTGTAACAACTGCTAATAAACCCCCGCAGGGTTGGAGGCTTCTTTCCGAGGCCGTTGAGTTATGTGATAAGGCGTAAAATATAATGATTTCATTCCGGTATAATATTTCATGAACGCAGTAGAAATTGAAATGGCCATCTCTGAATTTGCGCTTCAGCCGTTTGACGGGCCGGCGTTCCCGTTTTCATTTCTCCAAGCGTTTGGAAATAAGGAAACGACCATCAAGCGTTTACGCTCTGGAGCATCGAACAAGTCCGACCTGGGTGGGATTCTACAGACGAACAATATTCACATCGCTATTGCTCATCTTGGCGAAGTGGCTAAAACCCTTGCCGCGCTCAAAGAAAGCCCGGCCACGACCAAGGCCAAAGCACGGTTTATTCTCTCTACAGACGGAGTAGACTTTGAGGCTGAAGATTTGGAATCTGGCGAGACGATCGCCTGTGCCTATCAGAACTTTCCGGATCATTTTGGTTTTTTTCTGCCTTTGGCAGGTATCTCAACAGTCAAACAGATACGAGACAGCTCGTTTGATATCAGGGCAACCAGCCGCCTCAACCGACTTTATGTTGAGTTGTTGAAAGACAACCCAACATGGGGCGCAGCCGATCGCAGCCATGACATGAATCACTTCATGGCGCGCTTGATTTTCTGTTTCTTTGCCGAAGACACGGGGATCTTTCATGGTAACGGGTCATTCACCAATACCATTGAACAGATGAGCGCTCGGGACTCTTCGAATACCCATGATGTGATCAGCGAAGTCTTCCTCGCCATGAACACGAAATACGCCAATCGCGCAGATGCCAAAATCCCGCGTTGGGCCGATGCGTTCCCCTATGTAAATGGCGGTCTTTTCTCCGGCAGCGTTGACGTTCCGACATTCAGCAGGATTGCCCGGTCATATCTGCTGCACATCGGAAGTCTCGACTGGACAAAGATCAACCCGGATATTTTTGGCTCTATGATTCAAGCTGTTGCGGATGATGAGGTGCGTGGTGCTCTTGGCATGCACTACACCAGCGTTCCGAACATTCTGAAAGTCCTCAACCCATTGTTCCTTGATGAACTGCGGGAACGACTTGAGGAAGCAGGCGATAACCCCCGGATGTTGCTTAATCTGCGCAAGCGCCTGTCAAGGATAAGAGTCTTTGACCCGGCTAGCGGTTCCGGCAATTTTCTGGTCATCGCCTACAAACAGATGAGAGAGATTGAAAATACAATCAACGAGCGGCGCGGAGAGTTTGGGCGCAAAAGTGTGATCCCTTTAACCAATTTTCGTGGTATTGAGATTCGTGATTTCGCTGCCGAAATCGCCCGTTTGGCGCTCATTATCGCGGAGTATCAGTGTGACGTTCGGTACCTTGGCCAAAAGGAAGCACTGGCTGATTTTTTGCCACTTTCCGCGGACAATTGGATTACCTGCGGTAACGCCTTGAGATTGGACTGGCTGAGCATTTGCCCACCGACTGGAACAGGCGTGAAGTTGTTATCGGACGACCTCTTCAGTACACCTCTCGATCAAGCGCAGATCGACTTTGAAAATGAAGGTGGAGAAACATATATCTGTGGGAATCCACCATTTACGGGTACGCGAAAACAGACCGCTGAGCAAAAGAGTGACCTGCAAGCTGTCTTTTCGCGGCATACAACGAAATGGAAAAATGCAGACTATGTTGGGGCGTGGCTGGTTAAAGCCGCACTGTACAACGCCCGTTGCCATGCACCATTCGCTTTTGTGGCTACGAACAGCCTTTGTCAAGGGCAACAAGTACCTATAACATGGATCGTATTGAGAAACTTGGGATTCCGGATAAGATTTGCATATACATCTTTTATCTGGTCAAACTTAGCAAAAAATCGAGCTGGCGTAACAGTAATTGTTGTAGGACTGGATTCTGATATTTCATCCGAACGCTACTTGATATCAGGAGATAACAAACACGTTGTTGAAAACATTAACCCATACTTGACTGAGCACAAAATCGATGTAGTTACTGCATCTCGCCACCCGCTTTTTACCGATGTCCCAATGGACTATGGCGTCTATTATTCAAAATCGGCGGGGCTGATATTAGAGCCGGACGAAGCGCGCAATCTCAAGCAGAATGGTTTGTCCGAGAAATTTATCAAACGCTTTATAGGATCATCGGAATTCATCAATGGCAAAGAACGATTATGTCTCTGGCTTAATGATGAGGATCTGAAAATAGCCATGCAGATTCCTGATGTTCGACATCGAATCGAAGCAGTTCGTCGGGATCGGTTAGAGACAGAGGATGATGCAGTTAAAAAATTAGCTGATAGACCACACCAATTTCGCGAGCGCAAAGGTGATGAGCTACGAAAAATTCTTATACCCATTGTTTCTTCCGAGAATCGTAATTATCTTCCCGTTGGCTTAGCAGATGAGAGCATTATACCCACAAACAAGATGTTCTTCATCGGTGATGCCCCGATTTGGTGCTTGGCGATCTTGTCATCAAAACTTCATCTTGCATGGATTGCTGCAATCTGCGGCCGTTTGAGGTCCGACTATTCTTACTCTAATACCCTCGGATGGAATACCTTTCCATTGCCCACTCTTAGTGAAAAGAATAAGGCGGACCTCACGCGCCGTGCCGCAGATATCCTACTGGCGCGCGAGGCACATTTTCCAGCAACCGTCGCTGATCTCTACAATCCTGACACCATGCCCTCTGACCTGTATGAGGCACACGAACGTAATGATGAAACACTGGAACGCATCTATATCGGACGCCGCTTTCGCAACGATACAGAGCGGCTGGAAAAACTGTTTGATCTTTACTCCAGGATGACCTCAACAGCGGGGTCAGGCAAAACAAAGAAGGGAGCAACTTGTGACCATTGAGATGAAATCAGTTCCTTCCGTTTCGGTGTCTTACGCTCGTAACGGCAGTTCGACCAAGGCCAACGTGCTCGGTATGAGGCCGATGCAGGAGCGCGCCTATGAACGGCGCGGTGAGCAGTACCTGCTTATCAAATCCCCCCCTGCCTCCGGTAAGAGCAGGGCTTTGATGTTTATCACCTTGGACAAAATCCATAACCAGGGACTCAAACAGGCCATTATCGCAGTGCCGGAGAAAACCATCGGCGCAAGCTTCAGCGATCAGCCCCTGAGCAAATTCGGCTTTTGGACTGATTGGCAGGTCGAGCCGAAATGGAACCTGTGCAACGCCCCCGGCTCGGATAATGGCGGGAAGGTTAAATCAGTGGGGGCGTTCCTTGAAGGTGAGGACAAGGTATTGGTCTGTACCCACGCCACCTTCCGCTTCGCCGTAGATCAGTTCGGGGTAGAAGCGTTCGATAATCGACTGATAGCCATAGACGAATTCCACCACGTTTCAGCCAACCCCGACAACAAACTCGGTTTGCATCTCGGGCAGTTCATCACTCGCGACCGGGCGCATATCATTGCCATGACCGGCTCATACTTCCGGGGGGATGCTGAGGCCGTACTGGCCCCGCAGGATGAAGCGAAATTCGATACCGTTACCTATACCTACTATGAGCAACTTAATGGTTACGAGTACCTGAAACAGCTTGACATTGGTTATTTCTTCTATTCCGGCTCTTATGCCGACGATATTCTCAAGGTGCTTGACCCGGTCGAGAAAACCATTGTCCACATTCCCAACGTCAATTCGCGCGAAAGCACAAAAGATAAAATCAGAGAGGTCGAGTACATTATTGAAGAGCTGGGAGAGTGGCAAGGAACTGATCCCGAGACAGGCTTTCAATTGGTCAAAACAAGCAATGGCCGTCTTTTGCGGATCGCCGATCTGGTTGACGATGATTCCGCCAAGCGCGACAAAGTTTCTGCCGCATTAAAAAACCAGGCCCAGAAGGAAAACCGAGATCACGTTGACATCATTATCGCCCTTGGCATGGCAAAGGAAGGTTTCGACTGGATTTGGTGCGAGCACGCACTGACGGTCGGTTATCGGTCGAGCCTCACGGAAATCGTGCAGATCATCGGCCGCGCCACCCGCGACGCTCCAGGGAAAACCCGTGCCCGTTTCACCAACTTGATCGCCGAACCAGACGCCTCCGCACAAGTGGTTACGGAGGCAGTTAACGATACTTTGAAAGCTATTGCCGCGAGCCTCCTGATGGAGCAGGTTTTAGCGCCACGCTTTGAGTTCAAACCTAAAAATCCGGAGAGTGGCCCTGTGCAGGGATTTGACTATGGCGAAGCCGGTTATGATCCCAACAAATGCAATATCGGAGTGAACGAAGAGACGGGGCGCTATTTGATTGAAATCAAGGGTCTCGCAGAACCAAAAACCGAGGAGGCTGCCCGGATTTGCCGGGAAGATCTGAACGAAGTCATCGCAACTTTCATTCAGGATAAAACCGTCATCGAGCGAGGTCTGTTTGATGAAGAACTCGTACCCGAGGAATTGACTCAGGTTCGCATGGGCAAGATCATCAAGGAAAAGTATCCGGATCTTGCCCAGGAAGACCAAGAAGCAGTCCGCCAGCACGCAATCGCTGCCATCAATCTGGTGCAACAGGCGAAGCAACTTACAGACGGCACCGGGAGTAAAAGTCCGGGTGAACCAGTTGCCAATACTGCCCTGATCCAGGGTGTACGCAAATTTGCCATGGATGTTCGAGAACTGGATATCGACCTCATCGACCGTATCAATCCTTTTAGTGAGGCATATGCGATCCTTGCCAAGGCTATGAGTGAAGAGAGCCTAAAGCAGGTGGCGTCAGTCATTGCAGCTAAGCGAACAAGCCTCACACCCGAAGAGGCCAAGGAGCTTGCGGTTCGTGCTGTAAAGTTTAAGAAAGAGCGGGGACGCTTGCCGTCGATTGGCTCAGCAGATGCTTGGGAGAAACGGATGGCCGAGGGTGCAGCTGCCTTCGTTCGCTTTAAGGATGAGGGACGCTATGATTGATCTGGACGAATTACGGAAAGAACTAGATGAATTTGCAACGCCAGATAAGAAGGGGGGACGCTCGCCACGTGAGGAACGTATAATTGCAGGGTTTGAGGAAATCCAGCGATTTGTTGAACAACACGACCGCGTGCCGCAGCACGGTGAAGACAAAGACATATTCGAGCGACTGTATGCTGTGCGCTTGGATCGTTTGCGTGCGTTGGAGGAATGCCGCGTTCTTCTCGCGCCACTTGATCGTCAGGGACTGCTGACCGACACCGAGGTCACCAGTTCAACGCCAGTGGATGCAATAAGCGATGATGAGTTGCTCGCCGAACTCGAAGGAGCGGCTGGTACATCAGGAATTACTGAACTACGCCATGTTCGCTCAAGAGGCGAAATTCGTACAGCCGAAGAAATTGCAAATCGCGAGAAGTGTGAAGACTTCGATCATTTTCAGCCTCTTTTCAAACAGGCTGAAAATGAGCTTAAGTCCGGCCGCCGACAAACAAGACCATTTGGCAAATATGCCCGCGTTGACGCAGGCGACTTCTTTATTCTGAGCGGTCAGCTTGTTTATGTCGTTGAGAAGGGCGATGAATTTCAAACACCGAATGGTCATCTGGATGCTCGGCTCAGGGTTATCTATGCGAACGGCACCGAAAGCAATCTCTTGCTCAGATCTCTTCAGCGCGCTCTGTACAAGGATGAGGCTGGACGCCGCTTAACAAAGCCAGATTCAGAATCTGGGCCGTTGTTCAGTGAATCATGGGATGACGATGACATCGAAAGCGGCACAATATATGTCCTGCGTAGCCTGTCCGATCATCCGTTCATCTCAGAACACCGGGATCTAATACACAAGATTGGCGTCACTGGTGGAAAGATTGAATCGAGAATTGCCAATGCTGCGTATGATGCTACTTATCTGCTGGCGGATGTTGAAGTTGTCGCCAGCTACAAATTGGCGGGAATTAACCGGACAAAGCTGGAGAAGCTCTTTCACCGCATCTTTTCACCGGCTCAGTTAGATCTGACAATCCAGGATCGTTTCGGTAATCCCGTAAAGCCAAGGGAGTGGTTCCTTGTACCTCTGCGCGTGATTGATGAGGCTGTCCAACATATTCGCGATGGCTCTATTTCGTCACTGATATACGATCCTCAGACTGCCCGATTGGTGGGATGATGCTTGTATTCTTACGCACATCTGATTCCAACGAGTGTGATGACAGTGGGCAATTTTCTCTCACCAATGGAACACGACTACCTGGGTATTTTGTTGCGTGGCAAACAGCTGACAATTCTTTACCCGACAAGAGGAATGAGAGAGGCTTGCGCCTCGACGAAAAGGTAAGGCAGGCCAAGGACCTTTACTTGTCCTTTCCGCATTTGCCGATGAGCTTCTGGTGCCTTATGCCGCTCTTCTCGAAGCAGGCGCGCAACCTTCTGAGCTTTTATTGGTTCAAAACTTAAGTCATAGAGAGGAATTATCATGACAACATTTGATTCAACAAAATCCGCGCTTAGCAAGCTACTGGAACATGTTTCCGAAGGAAAAATTCAACTGCCGGATTTCCAGCGCGGCTGGATATGGGATGATGCACATATTCGTTCTTTGCTCGTCAGCATAGCTCGTTCATTTCCAATTGGTAGCATCATGCTTTTGGAAACAGGCGGATCAGCTAAATTTCAGATTCGTCCCGTAGAGGGAATTACACCATCAACAACCGATAAAATTGAGAAACTTATTCTGGATGGTCAACAGCGTCTTACATCCTTAACACAGGTCCTTAAATTGGCCACACCTGTCAACACTAAAAACGATAAGGGACGGCAGGTAAAACTTTTTTATTATATCAACATAGAGAAAGCGCGATCAGGTAATAGTTCAATAGAGGATGCCATATTTGCTGTTGATGAAACGAAGATGTTGCGCACGAACTTTGGGCGTGATGTCGTTCTTGATCTGAGCAATCAACAAAAGGAGTTTTCAGCATTTTGTTTTCCCTGCAGTCAAATTATGAATTCTGATTCATGGGAAGAAGGGTTAATGGCGCACGACCCAAGTAAATTCCCCGGCTACATGGAATTCAGAAAAACAGTTCTTAATGCCTTTCGCGAATATCAGATTCCGATCATTGAGTTAAAAAAGGAAACGAGTAAAGAGGCTGTCTGCCTGGTGTTTGAAAAAGTCAATACAGGCGGCGTCCCCCTGTCCGTTTTTGAGCTCGTAACAGCAACCTATGCAGCAGATGGTTTTAATTTGCGCGATGACTGGTATGGCAATCCTGCTGTTTCTATGCCAGGGCGACAAAAAAAGTTTGCAGTAAAGCCGCTTCTTCGCAGTCTGGAGCCCACTGATTTTCTTCAAGGGATTTCTCTGCTCCATAGTTATGAAAAACATGAGGCAGATATTAAGAATCATAAAACAGGAAAAGAGATAACGGCTGTAAGCGCGAAGCGGGAACATATTCTTGAACTCCCATTGGATGCTTACAAAAATTGGGCGGATAAACTCACTGAGGGCTTTGTTAATGCAGACCAGTTTCTAAGAATGGAAGGGTTCCACAATCCCAGGTATCTTCCATATCGAACACAGCTTGTTCCCCTTGCCGCGGTAATGGTTCATCTTCGTGAGCGATGGCTTGAGCCAGTCATTCGAGGAAAGCTTTGCCGTTGGTATTGGTGCGGTGTTTTAGGTGAATCATATGGTGGTGCAGTAGAAACAAGGATTGCATTGGATTTGCAGGATATACTTGAATGGATAAACAAAGCCGATGCGCCGGAACCTAAAACTATTGTGGATGCGGGATTTCAGCCGTCACGACTCGATACGCTACGCACACGAACGAGCGCTGCCTACCGTGGTATCTACGTCTTGCTCCAAAGACAAGGATCGAAAGACTTTTTCTGGAAGGCCCGTATGGTGGATCTGGATCGTGATGAGTACAAGATTGACATACACCACATTTTTCCAAGTGATTGGTGCACCGGTCAAAAGATCCAACCGAAAGTATTCAATGCTATCGTCAATAAAACACCAATATCCTACAAAGCAAACAGGATGATTGGCGGCAAAGCGCCTTCACTGTATGTTGCGCAAATTCAGGGTCACGCGCAGGTGCAAATTACTTCTGACGAAATGAATGATATCTTGAAAACGCACTTGATCGATCCATTAAATTTACGAAATGATGACTTTCAGACGTTTTACAATTCGCGCAAGCAATCTCTTATCAGGTTGATAGAAGCTGCAACCGGAAAAGCTATTCTTCCTGCCGGTACAGAAGCGCCTCCAGAGGATGCGGAAGAGGACGAGGAAGCATCAGACGATTAGAAATAATGAACCCGATTCTATTTATTTACACTAAACGTGATTTTAAGGGTGGTGAACTTGGTATGAGATGTTGTGAAAAATGTTTTGACGATGAATACATAAAGCAATTCATAGTAGATGACAATAATAAGGGCGATTGTGATTATTGCGGTAGCTCGGGTGTATTTGTTGCTGGTACATCGGAGGTTGGTCAGTTCATAAGGGATGGGTTAACCCGCGCTTATGAAAACGTCGATGATTCCGGTGTTTACTGGGATTCAGAAGAAAAAGTATATACAGAGGGCGAGCATGCATGCGACCTTCTGATTGATACACATTGCATATTTTCGGATGAGGTAGAAGATAAGCGTGACGAGTTGCTCGATGATTTATTGTCAGACAGTGGGCCGAGTTATTCAGATATTAAAGATGGTGAATATGATGATTTGGATGGTGGCCTTGCACTATTAGTTTTGAGAGGCAAATATTTTGCGCCAGATGAAAACAAGTATGAGTATTCATGGAACACTTTCAAGTACATGGTGAAACACTATGCGCGCTTTTTTGATTTTGAAAAAGCGTTCTTCAATAGAACCGAACTCATTGCGCCAATTTGCGAATTGTTTAAAGAAGTGACACAAAACTTACCTGTGGGCACGCCTCTATGGCGTGCGCGTATTGTGAGGAAAAGCGAGCTTCCAGAACAAGCAGATAAGATACGTAAAGAGCTAGGGCCACCGCCAATAATTGACGCTAAAAACAATAGAATGAGTCCGGCCGGGATATCATATTTTTATTTGAGTGATAGTGAATTAACTTGCATAGCCGAGGTGAAACCAAACGTTGGACAGAGCGTATGGCTTGGTAATTTTATAACGGCAAAGGATTTAAAGTTGCTCGACTTGACTGAAATTCCAGACTATATACCCGATAACATTTTCAGCCCCGATTATGATCATGACAAAAATTGGGCGTCCTTCTTTATGGATAGTTTTGCTAATGAAATATCCAGACCGGTGCCCGAAGGTGTTGATTATTTGAATTACGTGCCGACACAAGTATTAACAGAATACATAAGAAAAAAAGGGTATGATGGCATAAAATATAAAAGCAGCCAGCGCTCTTCTGGTTGTAACTATACTTTATTTTGTGGACCCGAAAAAGAAGATGGCGCTGATTACAAAACGATTGAAGAAAAAAGATTTGAATCATTCACGCAATGGCTGGGATTCACCGCGTTTAAAGAGGTCTATATAAACGGCGTAGAATACGGAGTCAGGGAATCTTTCTGGGGTAAAAGGAATTTTACAGATGCGGATTTCGCGAAGGTAGTTGATGATACCGATCCGGATGAATTAAACCTAATCAAAACATAATCAGATAGTCAGGAACAGCGCTCTATTTATCATATTCTTAAAGAGCGCTGCCCCTAATTACCAAATGTATCTACTCTTTCGTTATCCTTTTTTCTGTTTTAATAACGCATGGATGTTTCTATCCCAACTCTCTTTATGGATGATTCGATCTTTTTGAAGCTTTGCATCCAAAATCTCGGCTTTAGTCTTTGTCGATAGTGTTTCCCAATTATCGGCAAATACATATGTCGCGTTACCGAAATAAATACTCTCAAGAATATATATGTCTTTATCAGGGAATCCGAATATCACATATCCCCAAAAACCGGCACGGCCAACAGCCAAGAACTCAGGGCCATACTTATTCACAGATTCAAGCCTGTGATGAATGACGGCAAGGTTCCCTTTCGTCAGATTTCCTATAATCTGATTTACCTCTGACTTCAATTGCATCCATGGTCGTCTTCCTGGCGGAAGAACCGTCCAGTTCAATCGGCGTAAAGGCGCTTTTAAAAAGTCGCCTAAGTTCTCCGCGAAAAGTTGACATTCCCCAAATATCTCCAGGAAAAGATTGACGACATGTAACATTCTTTCCTTATTCTTTGGTGTATGCGTAATTGCATGCGTCACAATCACTTTTTCACCATCCGCACGTTGTGCAATGACTAACTCGATTGATGGTGGCGGAATAAAAGTTCTCGGATAACGTTGATATGGAATGTCGACAATTTTTGATTGCTCATCATAGTCATATCGCCCACGCCATTGTTTCCAGTGCCACTCAATCTGCCTATAGGCGGTTTCCATAGGCTCGTCTTTATGAACAAATGTTTTGCCATTAGCATTGTACGCACTAATTGGACCGAATATCGAAGCTGGTAAAACAGCATCGCCTAACGTTGGATTTTGAGAGAATCCAATTTGTTTGAGTAGATTGTTAGTTGTTGCGGCAGCGTAGATGCCGAATATTATGGTTTCCCCTTGCGGGACGAGTCGAGTATAGTGTTCTAAATCTCGAATACGTTTTTTCTTGATTATCATCTGGTCCCCTTTTTCATTAACAGTTTGTGTGTACATTAATCAAAAAGCTGCAGAATGGGCCGGGGACTCTGCAGCCACATAACGCAACCCTTATCGCTTATTTTTTACGCGAATGGCAATCACTCTGCCATTTTTGGGGTAGATGATTTTGCCTGTTCGCCAGTGGCGAAAGTGCTTTACAAAAATTATGGTATAGTCATCTTTGGACAAGAAATGTCCTCCTTTCCGCTGGCTTGAGGATTGGGCTTGACAGGAGGACACCGATTTGATAACCGTTAGCCAATAGATTAATTATCACCGGACCCCATCAGGGGTCCAACTGTCCGACGATGACCCAAACCAGCTTATTTAGTCATCGCCAAAGCTCAAGAGCCACAAGGTTTGCCAGAACCAAGTGGCTCTTTTTATTGTTTTCTCTTTTCCTTCATAAACCTCACAAGAATTTCTAATTCCTGAACCTGCATTTTTCTTTTTTCCAGAAAATCATATCTGAATATAATTTCGTATTTTCGGGGATCGAGTTTATCGTCGTCATTTAAGTATTTGTCAGCAAATAAACGTTTGCATTCGTTTGTCGATTTAACAAGCGGGTCAAAGGCAGGGTCGATAATTTTCAAGAAAAGCCCTTCAATGCAGGGTACGCACCAGATCAATTCCAATTTGTTTGTCTTGGCTCTTTTTAAGTAAGTGGGGCGACAGGGCAGGTCTTTATCCAGAAGTACAAAAGCGCGATCATAGTTTTTGGGATTCATTTTTATGGCATGCTTAATTACACATTCCGGATCACCGCCGCCAGCATAATGAATCCGGATCGAAATGCCATCGTCTCTCTTGTTAAATTGTCCTTTCATAAATTGAAGAAATGCTTTTTCTGTTTCACCTTCACCGACTGCCAGAACAGTCCAATTTGGTTTTCGGGGTTTATTTATGAAAGGATTCGATCTGGCCATGCGCAGCACCTAAATATTGGGCACAGCGCCGTATGCGCCTGCATCATACTTTGCATAAATATTATCATCACTCCGGACGCCTTTGATTTCATCCAATCGAATCACGTGGCTATAACCGTATTCATCTTTTTCAACGAGCAGTACTTGATACTTATCGAGCTTTTTCATGAGCTCAATTGAATGGCAGGAGAATATAAGCTGCGCATTGTTTGGGTTTGTCTTCTTTGAAATAAACAGATCCAATAGCGCTGGTATCATGTGCGGATGTAAATCGACTTCAAATTCATCGAGGACGGCAATACCACCGGTTTTCTCTTGTAGAATTGGTAATATTTTTCTTAAAATAATGAAGAGATTTTGCGTACCACTTGATTCATAAAATAAAGGGAGTTTATGTGTGCTTTTATCTTTGCCTACATGGATACCGAAAGGAAAAGGTATTTTTTCGGGCTTTCCTGATTTATCTGTGCCAACTTCCCGTTCTTCAATCTCAATGCCTGAAAGTCCTAAGTCGAAGCGTGTAAGAAGTTCTTCTGCTTTAGTCTTATAGTCACTGTGCTTATGGAAGTAAGCAGCTGTTTTAAAAATGTGAAAGATGACTTCCTCTTCATCTAGATGACCATCACGTCCCTTTTCTCTGACATTTGTGGAAATTTTTGACCAGAATTCGGCAATATTTTTGCTCTCCTCATGGTTGTGTTGTAATGCAAGAGATATTGTTGATGCATTTTTCCGCATGTTCAGAGACTCACCGAAAGAATTGGGTAGTCCAAAATTTTTTGTTGAAAAATCGAAAAGCTTTTTATCTTCATTCCAATTACGTTTGAAAAGATACTTGAAGCCTTTACTGCTTTTAATATGCAGAGATTCGTTAAATATCTGGTCAGCTGATAATTTAAGGTCATATTGATAAATTATACCCATTTGTATGAAATCAACGGATAAGGATGAAATTACGGGATGATCTTTTTCAAATCTAAAAGGTTGAATTGGTATTTTTGCATCAGGTTTTAAATTAAATGACTTATTGGTGAACCAACTTAAAAAAGACAAAGCTTTAAGAAGGTTTGTCTTACCCGATGCGTTGGGTCCAAAGCACGCCAATATCTTTGTCACGCGTTCTCCGTTTTCGGTTGTGATGTATGCATCCGTACAAGGGGATTTTTTATTTACAATGAACCTTACCGCATTCTCTTCTTTGAAAGAGTAGAAATTATTTATTGAAAAGCCGAGGATCATAAGGGCACCTCCTATTAAATACAAAATATTGTTATTTCATTGGTAATATATATATTTAAATAAGTATTGTCAAGCATAATCAACAAAATATTGTTGATTATGCTATAATATATAAAATTTATATCGTGGGGCGTGACGCGACGTATGGATTATCTGCAAAAATTTACTAATAGTGCTCGCAATTTCAATGGTTTACGTTTGGTGAATGAGCAGGTTACATTACTACCCGCAGCGCTTCAAAGTGTCAACTCAAGTGCATGCCTGCCCCAAAATGCATCATAAATATCGTGTATCCGTCGGCTATTTTTCTTTTCTGACGCCCTTGAACGGATCATCATCGGCTTTTTGATCAATGAATCTGCCGGTTGTCGTGTCCCGTTTGACCCAGCGATCATTTTGTGGATTATATGTTTGTGACCGATCCGTTACCTGCCCATGTCGATGGTTATCCCCGTAGGGTGGATTCTTTGCCATAATGTTTTACCTCCTTCCTAATTTATTACAATTTAGGCGGCCATAGGCCTTCTCTCGATACGCGTATTTTTATTACATCGGTGGAAATACCAAACGGCTTACAAATCATAGAAGAGATGCTGGATAAAACAGCTTCGGGGTCATTTTCCAAATAAGTGATCAGGTTTTTTTCTTTTATGACTTTGGCGGCTTGTTCAATGGATAAAACCAAATCAGAATGCGGCACCAAGAGCCTTCCTGCAAATTCATTGGCCTGCCATTCAAAGCTGCTGTATTCGTAATCAGGGATGTTAAGGATAAAATTCTTCCAGTCTTCGACGTTGCGTATATCAAATTCTGCAAATACTTCCTTATGCAAGAAGAAGTGACCGTGTTCATGTGCAAATGAAAATCGCAGACGATTGGTAAATTTTTCATTCATATAAAAATCATAGTCAACAAAAATGGATTTTACATTCATGCTCAGATACGCATCCATGTCGATTGATGTAAATAGTCCATGTTTGGGTTCGATGATGAACTGAAGACGAAATTCGACAATTTTTTCAACATCAATCGGCAGATGACCTTCTGGCCAGTGGGTCTTTCGAACATCATCCGCGATAGACCAAAGATCTTTCTTGTCAATCCGTTTACACCGAAACTCGCTGGGCTCCAAATATCACCCCCCCTTTTTAATCATCTGAATTAGTTTGTCCAATTCTTCGGCGGTCGGCTTATCGCTTCGGACGGTGCGAAAGAACATAGGCAAGGCTTTTAATACTTCTTCATTTGACCGGATGTCGTCAGGGATAATGCCAGCATCGATATTCGCCAGATCTTTCATCTCCTTCCAGGTGTCCGAACCGATTTTAATACCTAACACACGGGCAATTTTTTTTAATTTTTCTTCATCCTGCGGTGGCGCTGACACGCCCCGTTCAATTTTGCTCCAGTTGCTGGCGTCCATTTCAACTTGTTTGCAAAATTCCCTCAGGCTTATTTCCTTTTTTGCTCTTAATTCTTTAATGAATTCTCCATACATAAAAACCTCCCCCAAGTTTTTGTGATTCCTGAATGCAATTAACAAATACCGCATGGTAAAATATTTACCACATGTGGTATTATTATAACCACACACGTTGAGAAGTCAAGAGTTATTTGGGGATGTGTGAATGCAGAATGCCTCCCAGCCGCTTTTTGTCCGCATAAAATCCGCTAAAAAACCGCCTTTTGTCCGAAACTTCTTCCACTCTTTTGGGGTAGAACTCCCGCGATACTTTTTCCTTCAATAATTTTGAGGTCAAGCGCCGTGTACGAGTGCCGATGTCCCCATGATGGTAAGAAGCTTGCCGAACTGGCCCGGCCACCTTTGGCTTTGGGTCATTATAACTACCCCTGCGAATGTGGGCGGTGGGTGCATGGAAAGCGGCGACCGAGATATGTTCCACCCGAAGATGACTTTTGGAAGGTTTATGATCAGGCAGTCGGTCAGGACAAGGTTATGCTCCTGGCGTTTCTTCATCTGGCGGCAAGACGATCGGAAGTATTTCACATCAAATGGTCGGATGTTGATTTTATAAACAACCAAATCTGCCTTTGGACCCAGAAGCGTGAAGGCGGTCACAAAGAATTCGATTGGCTCCCGATGACGTCGGATCTTCGACAAGCTTTGCTTCAATGGAGTGAAGAAAGATTGAAGCAAAAAACTGAAGATAAAGAGCATGCGTTTGTTTGTCTTGATGAAACACCTTTTTGTGAGGAGTATTACGGCAAGCCGTTTATTCATCGGCAGCATCTGATGGCGCGTCTGTGCGCGAAGGCAAAAGTCAAACCTTTCGGGTTTCATGGCATCAGGCATCTGACTGCATCAATACTCTATCAAAAAGGATACACCCTTTCGGTAATCCAGACTATATTGAGACATGCGAGTCCGAATACGACGGCTCGTTATATCCACAGTCTCGGTTTGGAAGAAACAAGGGGAGCACTGGAGAAAGGTCTAAAAGGTCCTGCGCAGGGGATCGAGTTTAAAAAGGCAACTGTTCCATAAAAAACCCCCAGAGGGGCAACTCTGAGGGTACTTGTGTCCGGACTTGTGTCCAGAGGTTAACGGTGAAGGTTGTTGTTCTTAATCCTTTGTAATTATTGGTAGTCCCAAGGGGAGTTGAACCCCTGTCTCCGGCGTGAGAGGCCAGCGTCCTAACCACTAGACGATGGGACCATGTTGGTTTGTAGACCAGATTGAGAACTTACGCTGCTGGATTTCGCATCATGCGTTCGGTTGCTGGTCGATTCCCCACTGCTGGGGAAAGTTGAGGGGGAGTATCTATTCAATTTCACTTTAAAAGTCAAGATGAAATTGCCGCGACTTGTCAAAGACAGCCATTCCCCCGGATCAATCTATTTTATCTGATCTTCAATATAGGTAACGGCGGCGTTGATTCGCCGGATGACTCTTTCCTTGCCTAGCGTGACCATGATTTCGTCAATGCCGGGGCTGACGGTCTTGCCTGTCAGAGCCACACGCAGCGGCTGGGCAATAACTTTGAATTTAAGCCCGTTTGCTTCGATAAAGGTTTTCAGAAATTCCTCGGCGCTTTCTTTGCTGAAATTACCCACAGATGGGATTGCTGCAGACAAGGCTTTCAAGTGGGCCGAAACGTCGGGCGTTAAAAACTTCTGCGCGGCCTGTTCTTCATAGTCTACCTGGTCGACAAAGTAGAAATTTGCGGCGCCGGCCAGTTCCATAAGCGTCTTGACGCGCGGCTGTAAGTCGGCGATGATTTTTTGCGTAAAAGCTGAGTCGCCCGCCTGGGTTCCGGCAGGCCATAAAAGTTTCATTTCTTCCGCGAGACGTTCGGGTTTTGCTTCCTTTATATAGTGTGCGTTTAGCCAGAGGAGTTTTTCGGGATTGAAAACGGCGGGCGACTTGCCCACGTTATCCAGGCCGAAATGTTCAACCAGCTCTTTTTGTGAGAAAATCTCCTGATCACCGTGCGACCAGCCCAAACGGACCAGGTAGTTGACGAGTGCCTCCGGCAGATAGCCCATCTCTTTATAGGCCATGACGGACGTTGCCCCGTGGCGTTTGCTGAGACGCGCTTTGTCCGAGCCAAGAATCATAGGAACATGAGCGAATTTAGGAACTTCAAAACCAAGCGCTTGATACATCAGAATCTGACGCGGGGTATTATTGACGTGGTCGTCGCCGCGGATGACATGCGTGATGTTCATGAGTGCATCGTCGATGACGACGGCGAAGTTATAGGTCGGATAGCCGTCGCCGCGCTCAATGACCAAGTCATCCAACTCTTCGTTATTAAAATTTATATTTCCCTTGATGAGGTCTTCCACAATCGTGATGCCGGTTTCCACTCCGCGAAAGCGGACAACGCTGCCGGGAGATTTTTTTAAACCTTTGTCCCGGCAGGTACCGTCGTATTTGGGCTTTCTGCCTTCGGCCATCGCCGTTTTTCTTTTATTTTCCAGCTCATCGGGTGTGCAGGTGCAATAGTAGGCCTTTCCCTCGTGGATCAGTTTCTGAACCATTTCACGATGCAGATCAACGCGTTGGGCTTGAAAATAAGGTCCTTCATCCCAGTTAAGCCCGAGCCAGGTCATGGCATCGAGAATGGCTTTGGTGGATTCGTCAGTCGAGCGCTGCTGATCGGTATCTTCGATTCTTAGCACAAATTCGCCGCCGTTATGACGGGAGAAAAGCCAGCTAAAAAGAGCGGTTCTCGCCCCTCCGACGTGCAGATAGCCGGTGGGAGAGGGGGCAAAGCGTGTGCGAATTTTGTCTGTCATAGGGTTTCCCTTTAATTTTTAAAGTTTTATAGAATCCGCACCTGCCGTTTGTCAAGCGCCTTTTGCCGCGATGGACGCAAAATGTGCTTGACAACAACAATATTTTGTAATTTACTCACCCGCTTAGCGCGGCAAGCTAATAAAAAAAGGCAGTAGTGTTGCATGTCTGATTCTTTGAAAATTAATCCGTTGATCCTTCCTGAAGAAGGGTTGCGGCTGTCTTTTTCCGAAGATGCCGTCTGGTTTGAAAAATGTTTTACCGCAGACGAGTTGCCGGAGTTTTCTTTGATCAGGGTGGATGTCGATTGTCTGATTACCCGATCCGGCGATACCATCTACATCCGGGGAAACCTGACGGCAAAAGTCAGTCAGGAGTGCAGCCGCTGTCTGGAGCCGGCCACAGTTGCGGTCGAAGGAGATTTTGTTTACACGCTGGTTCCTGAAAAGGCCGAGATTGCAGAAGATCTGGAGCTGACGGTCGAAGAGCTTGAAATCGGATATTATTCCGGGGATTTTATTGATCTGGCGCCGCTCGTTTGCGAACAGATTGTTCTTTTGGTGCCGATGAGGGCGCTGTGCGCTGAAGCGTGTAAGGGGTTGTGCCCGCAGTGCGGCACAAATTTAAATGCAGGTTTTTGTAAATGCTGTTCAGACGTTGTAGATGATCGTCTGGCGGTGTTGAAAAATTTTAGAGTGAAAAATTAATCAAAAAAGAGGATAATTTACCATGCCAAATCCAGTAAAACGACATTCCAAAGCAAGACGTAATACCCGACGGGCGCACGATTTTCTGACGTCACCTTCATTATCGGTTTGCCCGCAATGCAGTCAGCCCAAAATGCCTCACCGCGTTTGTGCGGCCTGTGGCACCTATAAGGGCAGAGAAGTCACATCGGTGGAATAAATTTCCGAAAAATAACGATGGCCGCTTGCGGCAAAGGCTGGTTTCTGAGCGCCTTTTGCGCTTGCTGCGGAAATAAAATAAACCGGACGCCGCCGCCCTTGTGAATTTCAAAAGGGTGCAACGCATCCGGTGGAGCGCAGGCCGGTTCAACCGGCAAGTAACAAGCAGTTAAAGATCGACGGCCTGAAGATGCAGGCTTGTGTCCGCATCGAAAAAAATAAGGATTTTTTTTTCAAAAACAGGTATTAAGGTCGGCAATTGTAATAATTTGTTTGTCTAATCTTGGACTGGAGGAGGAAATTCATGACGTTAGAAGAAAAAGTCATTAAACTGGTAATGGAACAGTTGGATGTCACTCAAGAGCAATGTAAGATTGAGGCATCGTTTATCGACGATCTGGGCGCTGATTCTCTGGATCTGGTTGAGCTGATCATGGAGATGGAAGAAGCGTTTGGTGTGGAAATCGCCGACGAAGAACTGGAAAAGATTCGCACCATCAAAGATGTCATCGATTTTCTCCAGAAAAAAGGCATTAGTTAATTATCTTAATATATCAGGATCATAATCCATGAAAAGGCGTGTGGTTATAACAGGCCTCGGTGCCCTGACTCCCCTTGGTAATTCGGTTGCGGAATCCTGGGCTGGCGCCATTGCCGGAAAATCCGGCATCGTCCCCATTACCCGTTTTGATGCTTCCGCTTTTCCATCCCGGATTGCAGGCGAGATTAAAAATTTTGATCCGATGCAATACGTCGATAAGAAGGAAATCCGCCGCTATGACAACTTTGCCATTTATGCCATTGCCACGGCTCAGATGGCCCTCGCGGATGCAGCGCTGACGATCAGCCCGGAGATTGCAGAAAGAGTCGGCGTGATCATCGGTTCCGCCATCGGCGGCGCGCAAACCATTGAGGATGAAGTCAGGGCGCTGCTGCAGGGCGGCCCCCGCAAGATTTCACCTTTTGGCGTTCCGGCGATTCTGGCCAATCTGGCCTCCGGCCATGTGTCCATGCGCTCCGGCGCCAAAGGCCCGATCAACTGTACGGTGACCGCCTGTGCGGCGGGTACGTCGGCCGTCGGCGATTGTTATAAAACGATTGCTTACGGCGATGCCGACGCCATGATCAGCGGAGGGGTTGAAGCAGCGATAACACCATTGGGCGTCGGCGGTTTCTGCGCGATGCGTGCTTTATCAACCCGTAACGACGATCCGCAAAAAGCCAGTCGTCCGTTTGATAAGGGGCGCAACGGTTTTGTTATCGCCGAAGGTTGTGGTGTGCTGATTTTGGAAGAATTATCTTTTGCCCAAAAACGCGGCGCGAAGATTTATGCGGAAATTATCGGTTATGGCTGCACATCCGACGCCTATCACCTGGCCGCTCCGCCTCCCGGACACGAAGGCGCCGCTCGCAGCATGCAGGTGGCTCTCAAAGACGCAGATCTTAAAACGACCGACATCGATTATATCAATGCCCACGGAACATCCACACCGCTCAACGACTTATATGAAACCCAGGCCATTAAGACGCTTTTCGGCGAACACGCGAAAAAGCTGCTGGTTAGCTCGACCAAATCCATGACCGGCCACATGCTGGGCGGCACGGGCGCCGTAGAAGCCATTTTTACCGCCAAGGCGCTTTCGGAAGGCATTGTTCCGCCCACCATCAATCTGGAAGAGCCGGATGAGGGTTGCGACCTGGATTACGTGCCGAATGTTGCCCGGCATCAAAGCATCGCCACGGCGATGTCCAACAGCTTCGGATTCGGCGGCGTCAACGCAGTTCTCGTTATGAAGAAATATACTGCTTAACATTTTATCGGAGGAATCTTTTTTATAATGTCTGCTTTAGAAAAAGTTGATTCGGAAGTCGCTCGCGCCATCCAATTAGAAACAAGACGTCAGTCAGGAAAACTGGAACTCATCGCCTCGGAAAATTTCGTCAGTGAAGCCGTCCTGGAAGCTCAGGGCTCTGTCATGACCAATAAATATGCCGAAGGCTATCCCGGCAAGCGCTATTACGGCGGATGTGAATATGTTGATATCGTGGAGAGTCTGGCCATTGAACGTTGCAAAAAACTCTTCGGCGCCGAAGAAGTCAATGTTCAGCCCCATTCGGGCACGCAGGCCAACATGGCTGTGTATTTTGCGGCTTGCGCTCCCGGCGATACCATTTTAGGCATGAACCTGTCGCACGGCGGTCATCTTTCGCATGGCTCTCCGGCGAACTTTTCCGGGAAATTCTATAAAATCGTTCCGTACGGTGTGAACCGTGATACGGAAACCATCGACTATGATGAGCTGGCCAAAATCGCCAGAGAAAATAAACCCAAGATGATCGTGGTTGGCGCGAGTGCTTATCCTAGAACGATTGATTTCAACAAGTTCCGCGCCGTGGCCGATGAAGTCGGCGCGGTGATTATGGCGGACATCGCGCACATCGCGGGATTGGTCGCGACAGGCCTTCATCCCACGCCGATTCCCGTATGCGAATATGTGACCACCACCACGCACAAAACGTTGCGCGGGCCGCGCGGCGGACTCGTCATGTGCAAGGAACCCTACATCAAAATTCTCAACAGCCGTGTTTTCCCCGGCATGCAGGGCGGGCCGCTCATGCACGTCATCGCGGCCAAGGCCGTGGCGCTCAAAGAAGCCTTGATGCCGGAGTTCAAGACGTATCAGCAGCAGATTCTCCTGAACGCCCAGGCAATGGCGGATCAACTAAAGCTCGAGGGATTCCGCCTGGTATCGGGTGGCACGGACAATCACCTGATGCTTGTGGATCTGACCTCTAAAAAAGTCACCGGCAAAGACGCGCAGGAAGCGCTGGATCGTGCGGCCATTACGGTCAATAAAAACGGCATTCCCTTTGATACCCTGGGGCCGATGGTGACCAGCGGCATCCGTATCGGCACGCCGGCGCTCACGTCCCGCGGCATGAAAGAAGATGAGATGCGGCTGATCGCGTCGCTCATTGCCGAGGTCATCAATCACATAGATGACGAGCAAACCATCAAAGCCGTGGCCGAAAAAGTCAAAACGCTCTGCGACGGGTTTCCTCTCTATCCGCTAAGGATGAAAGGATAACACGAACAAAAAAGAAAGAGCGTGTAAGCGGGCGGCTCATCAGAAAGCGAAGAGATATGACGGAAAAAAATGCGCCCTCGCCTAACGTTTTGGAGCGGGTTCGGACGCGACCCGACTGGGATACCTACTTTCTGGATATTGTCGAGTTGGTTTCCAAGCGCAGCACATGCCTGCGAAGAGCGGTAGGAGCGGGACTGGTTCGCGACAAAAGGATTCTGGCCACCGGCTATAACGGCGCTCCTTCCAAATTACAGCATTGCCTGGACATCGGCTGTCTGCGCGATCAACTCAACGTGCCGTCGGGCGAACGACATGAGTTGTGCCGCGGGCTGCACGCGGAGCAAAACGCGATCATTCAGGCCGCCCTGCACGGCGTCAACACGAAAGATTCCACGTTGTACTGCACCAATCATCCCTGTGTAATTTGCGCCAAGATGATTATTAACGCCGGCATTTCCCGCATTGTCATTCGTGACGGTTACAGTGACAAACTGGGCGGGGATATGTTAAAAGAAGCCGGGATCAACGTTGAAACATTGAAAAAATCATAAGGATCGGCAAGCGACGACATGAAATGTCCTTTTTGCGGCAACGCGGAAAACAAAGTCATTGATTCCCGGATCAGCAAGGATGGCAAAGCCATCCGCCGCCGTCGTGAATGTCTGGGTTGTTCCCGCCGCTTTACCACTTACGAGTATGTGGAAGACATCCTGCCGATGGTTGTCAAAAAAGACGGGCGGCGCGAGCCGTTTGACCGGGTGAAAATCCGCAACGGGGTGAGAACGGCCTGCGAAAAACGGCCGATCAGTACGGAAGACATTGAAAAAATGGTCGAAGGCGTGGAAGCCGCCTGCCAGGAATTTCAGGGTGAGGAAATTCCCTCGTCGGTCATCGGCGAAAAAGTAATGAATGAACTTAAAGCCATCGACGGTGTGGCCTATGTGCGATTTGCCTCGGTTTACCGGCAGTTTCGCGATGTAGGCGAGTTCATGACGGAACTCAAAGAACTGTTGAGCAAAGGTAAAAAGTAAAAATGTTTACCGGCATTATCGAAGGATCGGGGAAAGTCATCCGCCTGACGACAAAAGGCGCGGACGCTGTTTTAGAAATCGACGCGGGAATCGATTTGAGCGACGTGCGCTTAGGTGACAGCATCGCAGTGGACGGCGCTTGCCTGACGGTCACCTCTAAAACGGCCAAAACATTCACCGCCGACGTGTCCGCCGAATCCTTAAACAAAACCAGACTCCGGCATTTAAAGGCGGGACAGAAAGTCAATCTGGAAAAATCGCTGCGCATCGGCGGATTCTTAGGCGGCCACTTTGTGCTGGGGCATGTGGACGGGGTTGGCCGGATTCTCTCGAAGACGCAGAAATCAGGATCGATGATTTTTGCCATCGAAGCGGATGCCGCTGTGTCACGCTATATCGTCGAAAAAGGGTCGGTGGCTATCGACGGCATCAGTCTCACGGTGAACAAGCTTGAAAAAGGCCGGTTTTATGTTAATATCATTCCGCATACGTCCGCCAATACGACACTGACTGAAAAAAAAGAGGCGGATTGGGTTAACATTGAAACGGATGTTTTGGGAAAATATGTTGAAAAGTTATTGCAAAGCCCGCGGGGAATCGATAAGGACTTTCTCGCCGAACAGGGTTTTATTAAATAAGTAAGGATATAATATGGCAGTCAGCAAAATTTCGGAAGCACTAGAAGACATTCGCAACGGGAAGATGATCATTCTCGTGGATGATGAAGATCGTGAAAACGAAGGCGATTTGTTCATGGCGGCGCAGTTTGTAACGCCGGAAGCGATCAATTTCATGGCCAGGTTGGGACGCGGCTTGATTTGCCTCACGATCAATGAAGAAATTGCCCACCGTCTGAATCTGAATTTGATGGTGAAGGATAATCAGGCGCGTTTCGGCACGGCGTTTACCGTGTCCATCGAAGCGCGCCATGGCGTTTCCACGGGTATCTCGGCTGCGGATCGCGCAACGACGATTCTGGCGGCAGTGAATCCGGCAGGCAAGGCCGAAGATATTGTCAGTCCCGGGCATGTGTTCCCGATTCGCGCGCGCAAGGGCGGCGTTTTGGTGCGTACGGGACAGACCGAAGGCTCGGTGGACTTGTGCCGTCTGGCAGGGCTTACGCCGTCGGGCGTGATCTGCGAGATCATGAAAGACGACGGCACGATGGCGCGGATGCCGGATCTGGAAATCTTTGCCCGTGAGCACAACCTCAAAATCGCCACCATCGCCGATCTCATCGATTACCGGATGCAGCATGAATCGCTGATCCGGCGCGTCGCGGAAGCTGATCTGCCGACCCTCTACGGCGGCGATTTCAAAATCATCGTTTATGAAAACGATGTGGACGACATGCAGCACATTGCGCTCGTGAAAGGCGACATCACCAAAGAGGATGACGTGCTGGTCCGCGTGCATTCGGAATGCTGCACCGGCGATATTTTCGCCTCCGCCCGCTGCGATTGCGGCGATCAGCTGCACCGCGCCATGGAAATGATTGAAGAGGAGGGCAAGGGCGTTATCGTCTATATGCGTCAGGAAGGACGCGGCATCGGACTGGCCAACAAAATCAAAGCCTATGCCCTTCAGGATAAGGGCCACGACACGGTCGAAGCCAACATCGCCCTGGGCTTCAAGGCAGACTTGCGAGACTACGGCCTCGGCGCGCAGATTCTGGCGGATGTGGGCGTGCATAAGATGCGGCTCCTGACCAACAATCCCAAAAAGATTGTCGGACTGGAAGGCTACGGCATTGCGGTATCCCGGCGCATGCCGATTGAAATTCCACCCAATGAAAAAAACATACGGTATATGTCCACCAAAAAAAGCAAGATGGGACATATTCTGGATCTGTAAAAACTAAAGACGCCCCGAAGGCGCGGAAAACCGGAACAAGGGGTCTTGCCACCCGAATGGGTGGTTGCAATCCCTTGTTCATATAAACATAAGGATGGTGCCAAAATCATGCCGAAGATAATTGAAGGAAAGATAGTTGCCAAGGGAATGAAGTTTGCGATCGCCGCAAGCCGGTTCAACGATTTCATCAGCGGACGCCTCATTGAAGGCGCGGTTGACACGCTGGTGCGGGCCGGCGCCGATGAAAAAGACATCACGATCTGCAAAGTCCCCGGCGCTTTTGAGTTGCCGCATGCGGCCAAGAGGCTGGCCAAAAGCGCGCGTTATGATGCGGTCATCTGCCTGGGCGCGGTCATTCGCGGCGCAACCCCGCATTTTGAATATGTCAGCTCGGAAGTCTCCAAAGGAATCGCCAATGTGGGACTGGATGCCGACGTTCCCGTCATCTTCGGTGTGTTGACGACCGACACCATCGAGCAGGCGATTGAACGGGCGGGCACCAAGTCCGGCAACAAAGGTGCGGACGCGGCGCTTGCGGCCATTGAAATGGTCGATCTTTTCAAGAAGATCAACGCCTGATTTTTTACAACGCAATATGGCGCAGGCCTAAGCCTGCGCTTTTGGATTTGAGGAAAAGATGCACGAACGGAGAAAGGCGCGCGAAGTCGCCTTGCAGGTTCTTTACGGTTTGAATTTTGTCAGTCTCGATGTCGAAAAAGCCCTGGCGCTTTTCTGGGGGAATTTTGTCGCCCCCAAGTCGGCTCAGGAGTTTGCGGCCACGCTGGTCGAGGGCGCCTGGGGGCATCGCACGGAACTCGACTCGCTGATCGACGATTGTTCGGACAACTGGTCTTTGGGGCGCATGTCCAAGGTGGACATCAGCATTTTACGGATGGCGGTGTTTGAGCTTCTGTATTGCGAAGACATTCCGCCCAAAGTCACGATTAATGAAGCGGTTGATCTGGGGAAAATGTTTGGATCGGAAAATTCCGGTTCATTTATTAACGGCATTCTGGATGCCCTGAATTTGAAGCTGAGCAAAAACGATGCAGCTAAACCTGTCCACCCATCCGCCTGACCGGCAAAGGCATAGATGCCTGGTGCTCGGTTTTTTCAGTGATGAAAAACCGCCGCGAGGTGTTTGCGGATTTCTGGACTGGCGTCTCAACGGCATGATCTCGCGGGAGATCGTGCACAGACACGTGACAGGCGAGTTTAAGGAAAAAGTGGCCATTCCTTATCCGGATCGCATCGATTCCGATTTGTTGCTGCTCTTCGGGTTGGGCAATGTGTCCGATCTATCCTACGACCGTCTTTACAGCGCAGCCTATGAGATTGCCGGCACCATGGACAAAATGAAAATTTGGGATTTTGCGTTTGACCTGCCGGGGGAAGGACGGTCCCAGCTCACCACCGCCGGCATTCTGGAAGCCATGATCACCGGCTATTTTGATTTCCTGTCGGAGGACATCAGCAAGCTATCTCTCGTCAAGACCTGCCTGGTCACATCTTCCGAGCGTCTGAAAGGCGTGGCGGAGGGCATTCGGCAATTTCACAAAAACGTGCGGCATCTGGGATCTGTTGATTTCAGCACTCTGGAACCGCATTTCACTTAAGTATCTCGCATCTCGTCGTTCGTATCTCGTTAATAGAATAATCCGATATTAATCCATGTGTTCCAATGACAGTTTCGCGGGCTGTTTGCCCAGAAGCACCATGCCGAAATGTTCGTATTTCTCGCCGGTCTTCACATCCATGTCATGCCAGCGGGCCAGAAACTCGCGTTCGCGCAGCCAGGTGCGTCGGATCGTTGCCGGGTCTTCAAACAGCAAAACGTCCTTGTTGAGGCCGATGACAATCGCGTAGTGGCCGTCGTCCCAGTCGCGGCGCCAGTCGTCGAGCGTCATGTAGCGATCCGCCCAGGCCTGCAAAAGCACAATCACCGGCGTTCCCTCGTCCACATATTGCTTCACCGAATTGAGCGACCATTGCGTGCCGGATTTCACTTCGAAGCCGTGGCTTTGCGCCACAGCAATCATCGACTGAGGCGGCGTTCCCTCCTCACTTGTGCCGAGCGCCTGCATCAGTTCGTCGCTGTCGACCTCGACGCCATAATAATTCATGACGTTCTGGAGCGCTTGCGCGCCGCAGTCGTAGTCGTAGGCCTGCTTGCCGATATGCAGATCAATCATCGATACTTTTTGTGATTCCTGAAGCGATTGCAGCGTCTGGTTGAGCGATTCGGCAAATGCGCGCCGCAGGCGGTTGATCTGCCCGACATTGGGAGTGCCGTCGGCGTTTCTGAAAAGGCGTTCGTTGGTTTCCTGAATAAAGGCGGGTGCGCGGGCGCCAATCCGTTTCATCGCATTGACCGAATGCGCGGCGCAGACGTGACCGTGCACGTGGACGAAGTCGGAGCCGTTGACGGTGATGAGCACATCGGGCAAGTGTTTGCGCAACTCGGCGGCATAGGTCTCCACGATGATATCCGGGCCGTAAATGAGCGGTTTTTCATCGCGATCGGTATGCTGAAAATTCATCAGGTCGATTTGGTTGTCAACCATGCCGCGGGCGGTGATGGTGGAATGACCGTCAAACAGCAGGCCTGCGCCTGCGGCAATGTTTTCTTCGATATTGCGGTGAAAAGGTTTGAGGTATTTTTCCGACCAGGCCCCCCGCATAGAAGCGGACGGCTCATAGCCTGCGCGATAAATTGAACGGCCGAAGACATCCTGAAGCGGCACGCTCTCGTCGATGTCCGCCGGATCACGGTTGGCTTCCAGCAAGATACTGCAATAGGGAAAGACCATCTGCCGGTTGCCGAGAATGTCCCGGAAATCGTAGAGCCACTGCGTATGCCAGTCGACATTTTTAATCAGCGCGGAAAAATCGTCGGTCAGGTCTTCCAGCGATATCTCCGGTGGAATGACAACGCCGCTATGCGGCACAACAACCAGAATATCCGATCCCGTCATAAGTCACATCCTTAAACTGATCATAGACTGTGTTGCAGTGATTCTACACGGTGCTACCCATAAGATATAATTTATTTTATATCTTTTTCAGTTTTTTGAACATGTAAAAAAAGAAAAATGTTTTATAATTGTAACCATTTGATTCTATGGTGTTTTGTCTAGATATTCAATTAATTGATTGACACCTATCGCCGATCTTCTTATGCTTTTGCGCAAAGAGATTTAAAAAACTCTCCCTACGGTCATTTCGACCGCAGGGAGAAATCTTTTGTGGATTAACCCGAATAAAATTTCTCATCGCATCGCTCGTCGAAATGACAGTTGTGCGGAAGGTTTCTCAAAGAAAGCAGGTTCCTTTGAAATCCATGCCCCCCTCATCTGATGTCCGGCAAAACTCTTTTCCCGGCGGTTTGACGCTTGCGGGCGTGATGCTGGCTTACGGTGGCATTTGCGGCAATGTGACCTATGCCTTCGGGGTATTTCTGCCGTCCATGAGTGAAACGTTTGGCTGGAGCCGGCAGGCTCTGTCAGGCCCCTATACCCTTTTTCTGATCATCGGCGGCATGCTGGGGCCGCTGGCCGGATTTACGATTGCGCGGTTTGGCGCCCGGAAAAATATTGTTCTGGGAAACATCATCGCGGCGCTGGGCTTGCTGGGTATGTCTCAGATCCAGGAACTCTGGCATGTTTATCTCTTTTTCGGGGTGATGGGCGGATTGGGACTGGCCTTTTCTGAATTTTTACCCGTGACCACTGTGATTAATCAGTGGTTCATCAGGCGCAGGTCGCTTGCGCTGGGGTTTCTTTTCGCCTCCGGCGGTGCGGGCGGTTTTTTTCTGCCCCCGCTGATCAGTATGCTGATGACCTCCTTTGGATGGCGTTGGACATGGGTTTGTCTGGCCGTCATCCATCTGCTGCTGGGGGTTATTCTGGCCGGATTGCTGATCCGGAACAGGCCGGAAGATGAAGGCCGGTTTCCGGACGGACACACATCGCAAGCCGCGTTTGATTCATCGGACCCTTCCGCGACAAGCCGCGTTTATTCCACAAAAGACGACTGGCGTCTCAGCGATGCCCTGCGGACGCCGGTCCTTTGGATTTTGTTGATTTTGTTTTCCGTGCTTCTTTTCACCACCACCCTGCTGACCACCCATCAGGTGGCCTATCTGCAGGACTTGAAATATTCCCCGATGGTATCGGCTACGGCTTTGGGGCTGATGCTGGGGATGAGTATTTTAGGACGACTGTTAAGCGGTGTCTTAGGGATGCGCTTTGATGGCCGGTATCTGGCGGCTGTCTTTATGGCCTGCCTGGCGCTGGGGATCGTATCCTTAATGAACGCCCGCGGAATCTTCTTTGTTTATGCCTATTCCGTCTTCACCGGTATTGGATTTGGCGGGATGATCGTGCTTTTGCCCAACGTCATGGGCGCGTATTTCGGACGCACACACTTTTCCCGGATTGTCGGCTGGACTACGCCCGTGGTGACCCTGGCCAGCGCCATAAGCCCTCTTTTGGCCGGATTTCTCTATGCTAAGACAGGCAGTTATTTTCTGCCTTTTACAATCACCGTTGTCCTTATATTTTGCTGCTGTATTCTGGCGTTCTTTGCGCATCCGCCCAAACTTATCCGATAGCTGTTGGAACCCCGTGTTCGACAACGAAGCACTGGGTTTTGCGATGAGGAAGGCGAGGGAGAGGGGTCAGGAAATACATGTTGGGGGCATGCTGAACATTCCTGAAGCCCTCTCCCTCCACAGGGGAAAAAGGGGGGCTGGCTGCAGCCTGCATGGGCAGGCTGTATGTGTAGAGTTCTTCATCTCCCGGGAGGGTGTCGTTTTCCGATCAGGGAGATGAAGCCGTTTTTATTTCTGAATCCGCATAGCTAACTTAACTTCAACTTTGTTATTTCGGTTGTTTGGCGATTTCCTCGTCTCGCAAAATCTTCCGCAGGATCTTGCCCACGGCGGACTTCGGGATGCTCTCACGGAACTCCACCTGTTTGGGCACTTTATAGGCGGCAAGTTTGGTCCGGCAGAATTCGGAAATTTCTTTATCCGTGCATGTTTCGCCGGGTCGTAAAACAACAAATGCTTTGACGGTTTCGCCCCGGTAGGTATCCGGCACGCCCACGGTCACAGCTTCGGCAATTTTGGGATGCTGGTAGAGCACTTCATCCACTTCTCGCGGATAGATATTGAAACCGCCGGCAATGATCATGTCTTTCTTGCGGTCTACGATATAAATGTAACCGTCTTCGTCGGCCTGGCCGATGTCGCCTGTGTGCAGCCAGCCGTCGGTGAGCTGGATTTTGGTTTCTTCCGGATTATTCCAGTATCCCTGCATGACGGAAGGCCCCTTGATCAGGATTTCGCCAGGGTCGCCGGGTTTAACTTCCGTAACGCCGTCTTCAATATCCACCAGGCGGACGTCATTTTCCATCAGCGGAACACCGATTGCGCCCGTGCGGCAGGCCAATAGAGGATTGCTGATGCCCAGCGACGACGTTTCACTCATGCCCCAGCCTTCGCCGAAATAGATGCCCATATCTTTCACCCGCATAATGAGTTCCTGAGGCATGGGAGCGCCGCCGGAGTTGAAGAAGCGGAAACGCTGATCCAGGTTCATTTCGGCGGCCTTGGGATGGTTGACAATCGCGGTAATCATGGTGGGCACTGCCGGATAATACGTGATCTGCTCGACACGCTTGATGGTCCCTAAAACTTCATCGATGTCAAACCGGGGGATCAGCACTTGCGTGGCCATATTGAGCATGGCCCAGTTCATGGCGCAGGTGTTGCCGTAAATGTGGAAATACGGGATGATGCTCAGGACGTTGCGTTTTTCAACGGGGGTAAAATTGGTGACCGTGCTGCCCCACAAGGAACACTGCAAGGCGGCTGCGACCACATTGCCGTGGCTGAGCAGGGCCCCTTTGGGTAGTCCGGTCGTACCGCCGGTAAACTGGATCAGTGCGGGATCCGAAGGCATGAAATCGATTCGGGGCAGATGGGTATTGGCGCATCCTTCGATCAATTCCGAAAAATGATGCCAGTCTTCTTCGAGTTCCAGCGTCTTGGCGGTGCTGACGCCCAATCCGGTGATATAGTCCGTCACGCGGGTGACAATCAGTTTGATGCCGAGTTCTTTCGATAGAGGCCGCATGGTGGGCAGCGCACTGTCAAAGGTAATCAGGATTTGCACGCTTGTATTTTCCAGCATGAACTTAAGTTCATCATGTGTATAGAGGGGATTGATATTGACAACAATGGCGCCCGCCGACAGAATCGCATTATAGGCAATGATATACTGGGGGCAGTTGGGAAGGGCCAGACCGATGCGGTCGCCTTTTTTGACGCCGAGCTGTGCCAGAGCGTTGGCTAGCCTAAGCATCTGGGTACGCAGTTGTGCGAACGTCATTTCTGATCCGTAAAAATCCGTTGCCGCTTTAAACGGGAATTGCGATGCGGCAAGATGTAATAAGTTTTGTACGGGAAATTTCGGGAAGCGGATGGATGTGGGGACAACGTAATCGTAGTTTTTCTGCCAGGGTCTAGTTTCCAAAATCTGTATTCTCCTTCTGAATGAAATGCTGTAAAAATCGGTATTGCGGTGGCTTCCTGTGGCTGCCAAGGGGGCCTGCGAGGTGAAATAAATGCTTCGATCGCAACCACAGGAAGCGGAAAGCTGATCTGAGTACATAGCATTCATCGTGCCAATTAGGGGCTTCTTTTATCCTTCTGAAATAGCTGGTTATTTATTTTATCGCTGGATTTATGTCTCAATAAATGATTCAAATGTGTCTCAGTGAATCATTTATGAGACGCATTTGAGACGCATGACTCCATCAAATACGCAAACGGGGGAAATAATGACGGATGCAATAAAGACGAAAAAACAGAAGCAACAGGTCCTGAGCGCCGATTATTATGAACAGTTTTATCAGCGAACTTTACAGGAGTGGAAAAAGTTTGTTGAAGGAGATTTAAATGTTGATCCGTCGATTATTTTGCCGGAGCTTCTCGATTCCTGGAACCGGTGCAAGGCGTTGCGGGTCGATCCGAACCTTGTGCCGGAAAACCGCATTCTGACCGGTGAAAAACTAGACGCGCTGCTTTCCAAAAACAAGGAGTTTATTGATGTCAGCCGTCCCTATATGAAGAATCTTTACCGCTTTCTGGAGGGCTCGGGATTTCTGGTGAGCCTTTTCGATCGTGACGCATTTATCGTGGAGGTCATCGGGGATCTGCAGGAAAACCAGATTGTGCGCTCAGCCAGGGGGTTTGTCGGCGCTTGCTGGGATGAGCAAAACGCAGGCAACAACGCCGCAGGAACCCTCATTGTTGAACGCAAACCCCTGCAGGTTTTTGGCGCTCAGCACTACATCCGAACCTATCACGGGGCCACGGGATCAAGCGCGCCGATTTTCGATCCCGAAGGAGAGTTACTCGGAGGGATTGTTCTTTCCGGGCGATACTTTCGCGCCAATCCGCATACGCTCGGCATGGCGGTCGCCGCTGCGCAGGCCATTGAAAATGAATTGCGCATCCGTAAAGCGCTTGCCGAATCGCAGGTGGCCTATAGTTATCAGAATACAGTCATCTCCTCCATTTTGGAGGCGCTCATTGCTCTGGATTCCGCGGGCCGTGTGACGTTGATCAATGAAAACGCCAGAAAGATGTTTGCGTTGGGGAACCTCTCCGTGGAAGGCCGCAGGCTGCGCGATTTGTTCAGTCATGAGAACCATTCGTTCTTTACGCTGATCGATAACAATGAAACCCTGACGGATATGGAAGTGCGCATTGTGTCGCAAAATGTCGGAGGTGAATTTACGCTGACGTGCAATCCCATTCTTTCCGCTCGCGGGGAGAGCATCGGCAAGATCATCATTCTCAACGAAATTCAGCGCGCAAAATCCATGGTGACGAAGATGATGGGCGCCAAGGCCAATCTTCGCTTCGACGACCTTCTTGGAAAAAACTCCCGATTTCTCATGACGGTGGATCAGGCCCGAATGGTTGCGCAAAGCCGTTCCAACGTTTTGCTTTTAGGAAAAAGCGGAACCGGTAAGGATATTTTTGCCCAGTCCATTCATAACGCCAGCGATCGTCGCAACGGCCCTTATGTAGCCATCAACTGCGGGGCCATCCCGCGGGACCTGATTGCCAGCGAACTTTTCGGCCACGAGGAAGGCGCCTTTACGGGTTCGCGCCGGGGCGGGAATCAGGGCAAATTCGAGCTGGCCGACAGGGGCACGATTTTTCTGGATGAAATTGCCGAAACGCCCCTTGAGCTGCAAACCGCGCTTTTGCGCGTGATCGAAGATAAATCGGTCTTGCGCATTGGCGGCACCCGCGTGAGACCGGTGGATGTTCGCGTGATTGCCGCCACCAACAAAGATCTGCGGGAGGAAGTGCGCAAAGGAAACTTCCGCGAGGATCTCTATTACCGCGCCAATGTTTTTGCCATCGAGATGGTGCCGCTTTGTGAAAGACTCGATGATATTCCGCTACTGACGGATCATTTTATCAAGCAGTATGCCAGCGCCATGAAAAAGATCATTACGCGGGTGGATAAGAAAGTGATCGACATTTTCATGAACTACTCCTGGCCCGGCAATGTCCGGGAACTGCAAAACGCGATTGAACGGATGATTAATTTCCTCAAGACGACGGAACTTGCCGCCGACATGATTCCCGATCATATTCAGCACACCCGCCCGCCCGTCGAAACGAGAGACGACATGGTATCGGTTGATGAGACTGAGCGCAGGATGATTGAGAAAATGCTGGCGCAGAAAATCCGCAAGAACCAGATCGCCGGAAAACTCAATATCTCGCGCGCAACGCTTTACCGGAAAATCAGGCAACACGGCTTGGAATGACGCGCAAGTCGTTTTTTTATAGATCAGAAATTGACGACACGCTGCAGGGGCACGGGCGGATAGATTTGGCCGTGATTGGGGGGCATGGCGTTATACACCCAGTCGATATCCATTGTGCCCAGCTTTACACCCCGGTGGCGCGCATAACCGTTAAAGATTCCCCGCACCAGAACATCTTCCATCTGCATGGTCAGGCAAAATACGGAGACGGTCATTCCCGGTTTGAGCAAGGTCAGTTCATCCCCGAATGCGCCCGGATGAAACGCCAGACGGCTCGCGTCTGCTGCCTGGCATTGGATAACCGGAATGATCACCGGGAAACCGTCTTCGCCGATGAAAGATAAGAATTTGAGGGACTCAAGCCCGTTGAACAGGTGTTCTCCAAAATAAGTCAGCACTCTTTTTGCGCCGGCTTTTGCGGCGCTGCCTTTGGCCAGCTTCGTCAGAAGCGCAGATCCGACCACCGACCGAAGCGGAAGCGCCCGGCCCGGCGTGGTATAAATCAGATCCAGATAATGCACGGTGTTGATACCGAAATAGGTGTTGTACCGGAACATGGGCTGCTGATTGTAGATCTCATATTCCGGGCCTTCCTTCTGTAGGTGCGTCCAGAGGGCAAAGCCTCGCCAGAGCTTTTTATCCAATGTCAAAATCGCAAAACCGATCTTCCGGGTGCGCTGCATATAGTCTTTACTGACGCCCTTGCAGAATTCGCCGATGATCAACTGATCCGGTTTCACGGCCATAACAGAAGTCAGAAGCGAGAGGTGGGGCAGCCCCTCCGGCGTTACCGTGGCAATAATTCCAACTTTTTCCGAAGGCGCAAAAGCCTTCATGTCCGTTTCAGTGAAACTCTTTTTTGTGGTCATGGCAGGGTCCCTTTCCATTATTTTCAGCATCCGGGGTTTGATGTGTTGTGTTCTTCCGTTAATTTTGCACCGTCTCCCGACGCAAGCCTAGTGGATCCGCTCCAACAGACGATGGCCGGTGATACGGTGCTTTGGGCAATTTGCGCGAGCTCTTCCATCATGGATCTTTCCGGAAGCGCCGCATGGGCGTAGGGCCAGTCCAGTCCCAGCCTTGTATACTTATCGCGGCACAGATTGTTAAAGGCGCACAATTCCCACCGGGCGATCATTCCGTGAAGGTGGGTGTTGATAAACCCGCCGATGCCCCGGATATTTTCAGGCGTATCGGTAGCGCCCGGAATTACCGGGGTGCGCACCCAGATGGTTTTAGGGAAGATATGTGTTTTTTTATAGTCGGCCACGAATACCGCATTGGCCAGGATCTTTTCATTGCCGGAGCCGGTAAATATTTTGTGCTTTTCCGGATCAACTTCTTTGAGGTCATACAGTAAAATATCGATATACGGCAAAAGGCTTTCGAGCGCCGCCTGCGGAACTTGCCCGCAGGTGTCAAGCGCGGTCTGAATCCCTCTGCTTTGGAGTTCTTTTAAAAGGGCCAGACAGAAATCATTTTGCAGGGCGGCTTCTCCGCCGGAAAGCGTAACGCCGCCGCCGGACTGCTCAAAATACACGCGGTCCTTGACCAATTCATCGGCCAGGTCGCGCACGTCCCATTTTCTGCCCAGGAGTTCCATGGCAGTGGAGGGGCATTCTTCCGCACATAAACCGCAGCCCGTGCAGAGGGCGCGGTTGATGAGAATGCCCTGATCCGTCTTTGCCAGCGCGTTTTCGGGGCAGGTTTGCACGCAGATGCCGCAGCCGATGCAGCTTGTTCCCAGCCATTGAATCTGTGGCTTCAAACGGATGCTTTCCGGATTGTGGCACCATGCGCAATGGAGCGGGCAGCCCTTGAAGAAGACCGTTGTCCGAAGGCCCGGCCCGTCTTCTGTGGACATGCGGATAATCTCCAGAATAGTGGCTTGCGCATCTTTTTGTGTTTTGCCTGCGATCATTCCGGAGCATCCTTAAAATTTGTTGTGACTGACCCGTTCGATCACTTCATTTTGCAACTCTCTGCCCACTGTCGTAAAGTAGGCGTTATAGCCGGTAATGCGCACCAGAAGATGACGATAGTCCTGCGGATGATTCTGTGCATCTTTAAGCATGGCGGGGTCCAGTATGTTAATCTGCAGGGCCGTGCCGCCGTTGTGAACATAGCCTTTCAAAAACGCCTTGAACTTATCTTTGTGCACGGGGTCGCGCAGTATGGACGGATTGAACGTGATGGTGTGGCTTGCGCCGTTGGGCAGTACGTTAAAATAATCTTCCCAGTCGCCCGGAGCGTCGATGGCTTTGCCCCCCAGGACCTTGCCCACCGAGTTTGCATTGGCTGTCGGACCTTTGTTGTCGGCGCCACTCACCGGACAGATGGCGTTGGAAAGAAACTGGCCTTTCGCCCGGCCATCCGCGCTTGCCGCCATAACAAACCCGTCGCCCGCCCAGTAATTCCAACTGAGCATGCCCGGACGGAACCGGCGTTTAGTCGATTGGGTGCTGTGCTTCCAGGTCTCTTCGCACCAGAGATCCATGACATTACGGGCCAGGGCATCTGCTTCATCGTCGTCGCGGCCGTACTTGGGCGCACGGTTTTTCGCCATGGCCTGAAGGATTTCATAGCCCTGCCAGTTGGCCGTGAGCGCGGCAATCAGCTCCGTCATGGCACAGGCTTTTTTATCGAAGACCAGATATTTAATGGCCAGAAGCGAATCCACGGTTGTGGCGTAAGTCACGGCCTCCAGGGTTGTGAAGCTGATTTCCGCCCCGCCCTGCGTGACATCTTTCCCCTTTTCCGCGCAGCCTTTAATCATGCAGGATAGATACGGCGTGGGGAAGAATCGCGCACGGATCGATTCCGAAGCTTCGTACAAATCCACGCATTTTTTTATGATGTATCGGGTCTGCTCAGCGTAGGCTTCCCAGAATTCTTCCCAGGTTTTAAAAGCTGCCGCATCGCCGGTTCGGGGACCGTCCTGACGGGGCTTTTGAGTTTTGCCGGTCATGGGATCGGTGAAGGGCAGGAGGTCTTTGCCGGAGGTCAGCGCCAGTTCCACTGCTTTGAGCAGATTAAGATTATTGTCCACCGTGCCGGAGCGGTCATTGCCGACCATTGTGTTTTCCAGACAGCCGACAGGGGCATATTCATGAACATTGTCCTTGTTGATCAAACGGGTTAGTCCCGCCTTTTTTGCTTCCAGCATCATGCCGGCCATGGAGCGTTCATCAAAATTCAAGAGGAATGGCGCTCCCTGGCTGGATTCAATCATATCCACAACCTTGTCATACAGCTCTTCGGGACTGTTGCGATGCAGCCGCACATTGGGTTTGGGTTCCAGAATGGGCGACATCTCATCGATCACTTCGAGAATGACATAGGTCAGATCATTGGTCATATCCTTACCGTCTTTGCCCAGACCGGAGAGCGTCATGAGCTGGCCGAAGCCTGCGGTAATCCCCTGATTGCCGTTGCGGATCATGGCGTCATAGGCCGTATTGGAATGGACCCAGAAGCATTTCAAAATTTCTTTGGCAAATTCCCGATCCATGCCGTCACGAACGGATCGCTCGTAGTAGGGGTAAAGATACTGGTCCACCCGGCCAAACGAAATGCCTGCGCCGGGATAGTTTTCATCGGTCATCACCAGCATGTGGTTGATCCACAGCGCCTGCAGGGCTTCCCAGAAAGTTGTCGCCGGTTCCCAGGGCGCTTTGCCCAGGTTTTTTGCCATTTGCGTCAGTTCGTTTTTGCGAACCGGGTCTTTCTCGTTTTTGGCAAGCTCCGCGCATAGATCTTTGTATTTTAAAGCCAGGTCCCGCGCCATCGTTGCGGATATCATCATGGCTCTGAGCTGCGCGCCTTTTGCGCTCCGGCATTCCTGGTCATCCAGTGCATTGTAGCAGGAGAGCAATTCGGCATGCACCCCTTTCCATCCGATTTTCAAGAGACGCTCATGTCCCGGAATCAGATGGCCGCTTGTTGCCCCGGCATTGCCGTAGCCGTGATCGTGAAACCATTTCATCTGCGCTCTGGCGCCGTTTTTTCCCTTGACCAGATACTGCCACTCGCGACTCTCTTCTTTCGTGAAACACAGAGAGGTTTGAATATTAAATCGTGCGCCGGCCAAAAGATCGCCAGGCAGGATTTCCTGTGGCACATGATTGACGATGACTTCGCGCACAAACCACGCGCGCCTCACCACCTGCGGCCAGTTCCAGAAATCCTGATGCAGGCCGACGACTCGTGCCGCCTGCAGATAGGAAGCGCCCAGCGTGTTGAGCAGTGTATAGGTCTCCGGCACAATATAGAAGGTCAGCTCATTATAAATGATATCCCAGGGCGTTCCAGTCGTCCACGCGGTATACTCGTTGTTCCAGGCGCGCTCCGTGCCCCGGAAATAGTAATCGCGAAGCCACTGGATGCGGTCGGACAATCCTTTGGGCTCCTTGATGACGAGTTCGGGTGCTGCAGCGGTTTTCATATCAACCTCCCTTTAAAAGAGAAGATGCCCCTGGGGGCTATTCTTCTTTGTCAATCATGTTGCGGAGATATTTCTCTCCATGACTAATGATGGCTTTCATTGTCGATACGGTCTTGAAGGCGTCTTTCAGCTCAATCGCCCGCACCAGATCGCGGTGGTATTGGTGCACGGTACTGATCACATGCGAATCCCTGAAAAACTGGCCGGACAGATTGGTGTAAACCTGACGGAACGAATTGAGGAGAAGGGGATAAACCGTATTGCCCGAGGCAACAGCGATCAGTAAATGAAATTCAAAATCCAGATCCGTAATCTTCCGGACGTTCTTGTGTGCGGTGGATTCTTCCTCTTTAAGTAGGGTATGGAATTCCTGGAGCTGCTCTTGGGTTCGGTTTAGGGCGGCAAAGCGCGCAAATTCCGGCTCCATGAGTAACCTCAGTTGCAGTAGACTTTCCAGAAGCGCAGGTTCCAGCGTCCCTTTTTGATATTGGATCAGCGAGGAAAGCAGCGTGATCGACCCTTCTTTACGGTAGTCATTGACAATGGCTCCCACGCGGGGTTTGAGCGAGATAAGCCCCCGTGAAGCAAGCTCCACAAGCCCTTCGTGTACGACCGGACGGCTCACGCCAAGCTGCAAGGCCAGCTCTCTTTCCGAAGGCAGCTTCTGCCCGATTTTAAAGTTTCCGGAAAGGATCAGTTCTTCGAAGCGAATCACAAACACATCCTTGAGGCTCTCTGTTTTGATGGGGTCCATCAGTTGCTCAAGCATTTTTATGTTCCTTCCTTCTGTATGGCTGGTGGTATTACCAGTTGCAAAGTAAACGGAAAGCCATTCTTTGTCAAGACGCATTTATTGACCTAAAAAACACAGTGTGTGAGTCAGTCATATTTTCTTGATTTTATTTCATTAGTTCTTTATATTTCCGGCACGCAAAAGGAATGGCAATCGACATGGCACCAGATGTCATTTGAATCAGGGTTGAAAAAAACTGATATTTCAAGACCCTGGTTATGATGGCTTCGTAAAAAAACCACAATTGTCACACCGGCTATGGCCGATGTCCGGAGCATTTTAGAATAATCTGATTCCGGCCTCCGATGCGTGTGTCATCGGAATTCATGAACTCGAAAGAAATACCGGCCCGGATGATTGCCTTCGCGAAACGAATAGAGTATATAAATCAAAATTTCATATTAACCATAGGAGAGAGACGATGCCTGACTACAGGATTAAAATTAGCGAGACAACCGATGATGATCTGGACCATCATCACTATTTAGTAAATGCAAAAGATGAAAAAGAGGCGAAAAAATTCGCCATGAAATTCATGGAACGCTTCATTGACGATGACAATGATCCGGAAAGCATCGAAAATGGATATACTTTTTACAACAAGGCCGTGATTGTTCGGCTCGAGTCCATCAAAGAGACGACGAAGGAACAGTTCAAGGATTTTCTACTGAAACTCCACACCATCAATATGACTTGAACCTGGAAGACCAAGGGAGCGACGAATAGATTATCTGGGGCAGGTGAGGGTGATCTGTTTTTGGAACCCTGCCTCCGGTGAAGCCGATGTGCTATGCACGGTGGAATCGCCGCCGCAGCGCCACAAGGCGATGTAATCCTTGGCGCATCCCACGGCGGGATCGCCGATAACCTTGTAGTCGATAATGTATTCACAGCGTTTCCGGTCATTGCAGGCGCGGGCCAGATGGTCTGTCTTGTTTCCGTTGCCGGCGCCGCAGTTCTTCCCATAGGTGCCGGCAACCACATCGATCCGGTCGCCGGTGCTAGACGAGTTGATGCCACCCTGGAAATTAATGCTTTTAATACTGTAGGCGGGCCTGCTGAGTGTCATGGTCTGCGACGTTCCATCCTGGAAGATGATCACCAGTTGGTCCTGGGCATGCACCCAGCCGTTGCCAAGGAAAAATAAACCAAGGATCAGACTGATTGTAATTTTTTTCATATGACTCTCCTTTAAGAATTTAAGAACGGAAGTTTTCGGAAGGTGCAATGGAGCCGGACGCTTCCTTGTTTTAAGTATATGAAAAAGGTCCGGTCGTGTCAAAGGAATTTCGGCGGAACCGGAATTCAATACGGGCGTTATAGGAAAAGCCAGGGCCAAAAGAAATCACCTGCCGTTTTTTTCTTTCTTAATCAACGCGGCAAAGGTTATTATTTCAGATCCATGCCTGTTTCTTATTTTGTCCATGGCGTTGTCGATTCGTTTATTTTTATCGCTGATGACCGTATCTTCCTTGGGGTCAAAAAGCGACAGCTGATCCAGAGACCTTTCTTCATGAAATCCCGAGAGGCTTATTCCGATTAATCTTACCGGATGAAAACGGCTCCAGTTTTGTTCAAGCAGATGGCAACCGGCCTGATAGATGTCTTTGGTGGTTGAGGTTGCCGGAAGGGTTGTCTGCCGGGTAACGACCTTAAAATCAGAATATTTCAGGGTGATATGCACCGTGCGGCCTTTTTTGTCATGCCTTCTGGCCCTCATGCCGACGTCATCGGCAAGCGCCATCAAAACCAGCTTTGCTTTTTCGATGTCGGATAGGTCTTCCGGCAGTGTTGTGGAGCGCCCGATGGATTTTATGTCATCTATCTGGCGGGCAAGCACCGGGGAATGATCAATCCCATTGGCACGCAGATGAATTTCATGGCCGCCTTTCCCGAGAGTTTTAACAAGCAGGTTTACATCAATCTTTGCCAGGTCCCCGATCGTTTTAATCTTCATGCCGCCCAGCTTTTCAGCGGTTTTAGCGCCAATGCCATACATGTCTCTTACCGGAAGCGGCCAGAGTTTTGTGGGAATATCCGATTCCCATAGTTCGGTGATGCCGAGGGGCTTCTTCATTTCCGCCGCCATTTTTGCCAGGAATTTGTTTTCAGCAATTCCGATGGAGCACCAAAGTCCGAGCCGGTCTTTGATTTCCTCCATGATATGTTTTGCAGCATCCGCAGGGTTGCCGAATAATCCTTCACACCCGGTCATATCAAGCCACGCCTCATCAACGCTGTTTTGTTCCAGCACAGGCGTATAGTTGGCAAGCAGATCCATGACCTCTTCTGATTTTTGCTGATAGAAATGATGATCCGGCGGAACGAGGCTTAATCTGGGGCAAAGCTTTAACGCCTCATGAAGAACCATGGTTGTCCTGACACCGCGTGACCTTGCTTCATAGTTTGCGGCAAGAATGATGCCGGAACGCTTCTTCGGATCACCGGCCACAGCAGCCGGTGCTCCATGAAGGGAAGCATTCCTTGTCATTTCACAGCTTATAAAAAAGGCATTCATGTCAACCAGAAATATAACTTTTTGCGTAGAACACCTCTCTTGGTCATTTTGAAACCTGAAAATTTAAGTCGGTAGAAAGTAACATTTTCGCCGTCATTTGAGAAGAAGGAAGTGACGATTACTCCGGCAATAAAATATATAAACGGTGTCATTCCCGCTCTTGTTTCAACAGATATTATTGGGAACAGATTTGAAGATAGAAATAAAAGCCGTAACATCACATGGCAGGTCAACAGCGATATTTCCCCGATGCCATTCCGCCCGGAAGATTTCCGACAGCGATTACTTTGTCCACCGAATTCGCCATACTTGATTGAATGAAACTGAATTGCTATTTTGAAGGCGTCCCCTAGTAGTCCCCCGTCCCCTAGCAGTCCCCGACGCGTTGGAAGCCTTCGCGGAGCTGGAGAAGATTTATGAGGAAAAGTTTTCTGTAGGAATTTAATAAATTTACGAGTCGGGCTGGCTTTGCTCGTTTGAAAATAAGTAATTCTAATTGACGCCAGCAAACCGTTGGATGGTTTGCTGGCGTTGATATTTGAACTAGCGGGGGTAAAGGAGACAGGAAGCAATCAGGGCAGGTGTTGATGGGCGTTAATCTTTTCACATTGATATTTTGAAGTACGTCCCCTAGTTCCGTCCTAGTTCCGTCCGCAAGACACTAAGGCAATTAATACAATGGCTGTGAAGAATATTTTATTCATTTGGTTTTGCCACAACGAAAAAATCACCCGGAGCGCAGCGATCGGGTGTATTGGTCTTGTTCTGATCAACAATCACATTTGCTCATTGATTATCTTTTTTCGGCTCGGCTGTTGAAGCAGAAGCAGGCGGCACTGCCGGAGCGGGAATGGAAGTGGTGTCAATTTCCCCGAGATCAAGTTTGTGGTACTTTAGAAAAATTTTTTTGATGAATATTTTTCTTTCCATTATATTAATTTTATTGAAATCTTTGATTTCTAGCATATCTTCGGCATTATTCTTTTCAAAGCCGATATGATAAAAATATTCTGCTTTATCGTTGTAGGCATAGAAGATAATGCTAGGTATTTTTTTATAGCTGCCATCACTGACCAAGACCTTATATTTACTGTTGATCTTGTAGGCTTCTAGTTCTTTACCCAAAACCAGGTCGGAATCGGTATTTGCACCCTTGATTATTTTGCCAAGCTCAAAAAGCGCTTTAAAAGGAAGAGCAACTACATCAACCACCAATTCCATACTTCTGTCGTCGGCAAGAGCGCGATTGCTTGGCATAAACGCGAGAAAACATGCAATTACTATTATAGCGATCATTATTTTTTTCATTTTTATAGCCTCCTGAATTTTATCTTTAAATTTTCAAATGATAATTATAAGTTCTATAAGTTATTTTGTGTTCAGTTGTTTTTCGAAAATGTTGTTGTGCTTATTTGTCTTTCATATCAAAACATCTAAATATTTCTAACTTCTGTATCAGAACGATTAGTTCACCGGCAAGCGGCGAAGGAGCACTGAAATGACAGATACCACAAATGATGAAGGGAACACAAGGCTTGAAACAAGCGACAAGTCCGCGCAGTCCGCGTGTAACGGCTTGTTATGTGGATTTATATCCGCCGAAATCTTTCAAACGGAAAAATCTGGGCATAAATATAATATCGGAGAAACACGCACTCTTGTTGGGTTAGAGTCGTACCCATTATACAACGGAACAACAGTTGTAATTTCCTCATATAGAGATGATGGTGAGTTTGGGAAAGCATATTATGTGCAAGGTGCGATCAACGAGTATTTGAATTGGGTTTATGAATATAGATTAACATAACGCAGAGCTCAGCCGGAGCTGGCCAAGGGCCAGCGATCGGCTGCAGCGCCTTGTTGTGATTTTCTTTGTTTTGCCACTACGACTACTTCGCCTTTGTCTTTTATAGCTCCGCTTTCTCAGTTCCGAAGAATTAGCCGAGAAAGGATTTGCTTGCCGCTGCCACTATTTTATTTACTGCTTATATTGAAACCCGGCATTTTCAAATGCCGCTGAATTATCAAGATGCCACCACACAATTACTCATTTATATATCGTTCACCGATCACAACATTTAATATACCGACCCGGTAAAACCCGGTTTCGGGTGCAAAATAACTTTGGAATCGTTTTTAATGCTTCAAATTACTTGTTGAAAATCAGCTAAATATAAATTACCGTATCGGTAAAAGGTCCTTATTATCAGAAAATACCGAGCCGGTCTTTTACGGGTTTTTGTGAAATGTGGTAAAAAATCTCTTTGGAGGTGCACCAATGAGTCGTATTTTGCCGGAGTTCCAAAAGTACATCGCCGAATGTAAATTATCCTCGGAAAACCAGATTCCTTTTTACGCCGGCTGGGCAAGCAAGTTCATTCGTCTCTCCAATGACCAGCATGTTAAACCAAATGAATTAAAAATTCAATTATTTCTTGATCATCTGAAGAAAGATTCCAAAGGGGGGGCCGCTCGGGGACGTGCTTCATTCAAAATATCAATCCAGTTTCGTTCCACTAAATTGCCTTTTCTACACTGCGTTTCGTGTCTTCCCGGATCTAACCTGCAATTTTAATCCCAGCGCATGGATCACTTTCAGCACCGTTGACAATTCCGGGTTGCCTTTTGCAGATAAGGATTTATACAAACTTTCACGACCCAGCCCCGCCTTTTTGGCGACCTGAGTCATGCCTTTGGCTCTGGCAACATCGCCCAGTGCCGCGGTAGCAGTAGTGGACGTGCTTCAATATATCAAAATAATATGGACAGTGCCCTATTTGGGCTATCGATCCGATGATTTGTTTTTCTTTGGCCTACCCTGATTGTGTTTCGTGAATTCATAAATGAAGGGTGTTCTATTGATTGAGGGCGATATTGAAAATCAGAAATGACTAATGAACCGTTGCCATTTTTTCGCACAAAACATATCAATTGATATTTTGAAGTCCCCCGGTCCCCTATTGCGCCGGAGTATCTCTGTATACCTTCTCGAGATATTCGATTAGCTGCGTATGAAAATAGTGAATGGATATTTGGTTTTTATTAATGAAACAGTATGATAGCTCTTTCAGTAACATCATCTGAATCTCTCTACGTTGACTGAAGCGTATCATTCGATTCTTTTGAATCTTGTGAAATAATCGGAGAACATGGCATTATGGATAAAAATGTTATGGAATGCAAAATCTTGGCATTGGGCGAAATAGGACAATTCCTGGGTTATGATCATGAAAAATTTGATTGTATCAGTATTCATAAAAAGAATATCAATATCCGATATAAGCATGGGCAACTCTTTTCTCTTTCGCTGTTTTTCAAACTTCGCAAGAAGATAAAAAACGGATATTATGATCTTATTTTAGCGGGAAGCAATCCTTACCCGATCTATCTTCACGACCGATCCCTTTTTAAGAACATCCGTAATTTTCTGGATATTCTTTTTTTCAATTTCCCGGCAATCGGATTATCCCTGCTGCCCTGGCTTCTGCGAGGCACCGACATCCCCCTGGCCGGCGTAAACAGCGACGACCGCCCGCGCATCCCCAAGGAGGATTTTTACCTGCTTAAAAGAGGGGACTGCTATTTCATGCGTGAAATGCCTCAGGATAAAACGTTGTTGTTTTTAAATGCCAACAAAAGAAGTAATGCTCTGGAAAATATCAGAGGAAACGCTTTTTACCAGAAGGCCTTTAAAGAAATGTATCCCATTAGTCTGGGCATTGCAGATCGTATTGCAAAACACAAGTTGGCTCCGTCGAAAGATATTGATGTTTTCTTCTGCGGAGATATTAATTCTACAGTGAGGGAAGAAGGCGCAAAAAATCTACAAAAACTTTCCAAAGAAGGCTATAAGATCCACTTTCTCACCGGCAGAATACCTTTTGATGAATTTTATGATTATTGCTCACGATCGTGGCTTGTGTGGTCTCCTAATGGTCGTGGCTGGGATTGTTACCGCCATTATGAAGCCTGCATGGCGGGATCCGTTCCTGTCATTAACTATCCGACTATTATTCGACATCAGCCGTTAATGGACCGGGAACACTGTTTTTACTACGGTAATGAAGGTGACCATTTATATCATATGATCAAGAATGCACTCAGCAATAAGGATAAATTAAAACAGATGGGAGAGGCGGCAAGGAACCATTGTCTTCAGTTTCATACCAGCTCAGCAATTCTTCGTTACATTATCGAAACAACACTGACCAAAGCAAACCTGCGCAGGAAAATATCCCGAGAAATATAAACAGATCATGGAGATCCACGCAGGCTAGGGCCTAGGGTGTGAATAGAGGGATCGGTTCTGTTAAACTCAGACCGTAAGCCGAAAACAAATTATCAAAAACTATCCCGCCAATTTTTTGCTAGACAGAATTCCCCGGACAGCATACTTAACAATCCACATTTCAAAAAAAGGGGATAAAATTTGTTTCAGTGGTTTGCCGATCATCGTCGTAAAAAGCTTACAGACGCGCCATTTCCAGCCGAGTGGGAAGACATTGTACGGCGTAACGTTGCCCATTACTGTATGCTGAATGACACCGAGCGCGCTCAACTGCGCGCGTTGATCCAGGTATTTATCGTTGAAAAAAATTGGGAAGGCGCGGGCGGTCTTGATCTGTCTGACGAAATCCGCGTGACCATTTCCGCTCAGGCTTGTCTGCTTCTTCTGGGGCTGCCCCACAATTTTTATCGGAATGTCGAGACCATCATCATCTATCCCTCTACCGTGGTTCCGCCCGAACGCAAACTTGGCTTTTTTGAAAACGCGACGGCGCCGGTGGAACTGAGCCATCCGATTCTTGGTCAGGCCTTCCAGCAGGGCCCGGTCATCATTATCTGGGACGCGGCGCTGCAAGGCGGCCGCCATCCTGAGTCAGGCCATAATGTGATCTATCACGAATTCGCTCACAAGCTGGATATGCTCGACGGTGCGGCAGACGGCACACCGCCGCTCAGAGACCGGGCTGAATATCGCGATTGGGTTCAGACCTTCGAAAGGGAATATCTACGTCTCAAGCATGATGCCGAACGCGGCAAAAAATCGTTTCTCAATGCCTACGGGGCGACGAATGAAGCTGAATTTTTTGCTGTGGCTACTGAGCAATTCTTTGACCAACCCCTTTTAATGTTCAAGCACTCGCCCGATCTTTATCGGGTGCTCAAAGAATATTACCGTCAGGACCCTGTTTTGCGTCTGGGACAACATCACTGTGTGGCCGAAGCATAAAAGAGGTTTCGTCTGCCATTGGTTTTTACAATGGTCAGCAGCATGTTCATGATTTCCTTGACATACAAGAGCGCGTTTCTTATACTGCTTTCATTGAAAAGCAGGTTCTTCTCAATGATCAATTTCATCAATCCATTTTTTTATCCCTGATGAGGAAGAGATTAAAATAGGATTGAATAGCTATCAGCAGAAAGAAGTGGAAAACTGAAACCAAGATGATTAAAAATAATAAAAAAGAGTCTTATCAGGCGACTTTGCGTGTAACGCGGAAGGTTAAGCTTCTTGAATTCCTATGCGAATCATTTTCTGAGCGGAGTAAAAAATCGGTAAAATCGCTTCTTGAACACAGACAGATCATGATCGCCGGTCAGGTTGTCACCTGGTTCAACTATCAGCTCGAACCGGGAATGGAAGTGATGATTCTGAGAAAAAAAACGTCACAGAACGTCACGCTCCGGAAGATGAATCTCCTCTTTGAAGATGAACATGTGATGGTCATTGAGAAGTCAGCAGGGCTTCTCTCGGTTGCTACCGAAAAAGGAAGTGCGGAAACAGCCTTCAGTATTTTGAAAAGCTATGTCAGGAAAAATAATCCTCAGGCACAGTTGTACGTTGTGCATCGCCTTGATCGTGACACCTCCGGTGTCATGATGTTTGCAAAAAGTGCAGAGATTCAACAGAAATTGCAGGACAATTGGGATGCTGCCGTTACCAAACGACTGTATTATGCGGTTGTCGAAGGCCTTGTCAAAAATACAAAAGGGGAAATCGTTTCCTGTCTTAAAGAAAATAAATCCTTGAAAGTGTATTCATCCCCTACGCCGGGGGATGGACAAAAAGCGATTACCCGATATCGTGTTATAAAAAGCAATGAGCGATATTCGCTACTGGAAGTTGAATTACAAACCGGCAGAAAAAATCAGATTCGAGTTCATCTTCAGGACATGGGGCACAGCATTGTCGGTGACAAAAAATACGGAGCCGTCACGGATCCGATCCGTCGTCTTGCACTGCATGCCGGGATACTGGAATTTTCCCACCCGATCACGGGCAAACGCATGCATTTTGAAACGCCGGTTCCGGCAATTCTTGATAAGTTGTTGGAGAGAGCGGCCGCTACATGATTACCCGTGATGGCCGAAAGCTCAGCGGTCAGAACGCCGCCCAAGTACCAATTGATAATGGCGCCGGAGCTGTTGAACAGACAGGCGGCTGATTGATTCAGAATCCGCAGGAATTGAAAAATATGAGCACAGATTCTCCGCCCGGGTTCTTATCCCTTAAATTTCATCTTCGCTTTTTCCCCCATGTCTTGTGGAACCGTCTGCGGCCGGGTAAGAGGGCCGTGTCGGGCTTTCCGTCATTTGAACCCTATCTCGCGCTGGTCATCTGCCTGACTCTGTTGGTTATCGGGATTCCAAAGGCGCTCATTCAGCGTTCACTCATCGGCTGGGTAATGGCCGGCCTCGGCGCTGCAGGGTTTCTGGCTCTCTTGATTCAGAGCATATCTTCATGGCGGGGAGAGCGACCTTCCTATGACAGGTTTCTGATCGGTTTCTTTTTCTTCTTCATCGTCTTGGGCCTGACGGCCGGTGTATTTGTTGGAGCTCTGCATCATTTGCCGGTTCTCGGTTTGCTGGTCGGCGCAGCGGGGCTTCTTGCCGGCTATCTGCTCGGTATCTTCGCGGGGTTATGGTTTCAGTATCTCGGTTGGATAACCGTCTTACTGGATATACTGGCGGGTCTGGCGATAGTCGGGATGATCGTTGTGGATCTGGTGCTTTTAATCGGGTGATGCAAGGATGCCGGACAAGTGTCGCATTGGAGGGCTTTGTGAATCATACAGGACCTCGCTTTCATCCTGGCAAACACCCTTGTATTATGACGGAGATGCCTCGTGCTTTCTTGCCACTGCAAATTCGTACTTTAAACCTGCTGTCCTGGTTTCTGTTTTTGAAAGGTGATCATGATCAGTCGATCTAAAATTTTATTTTATTTCATCGAATGCATCAATTGTTACGCCGCCGTTTACTATTCCAATTTTATCTTTTTTTATCTGCGGCGTACATTCGGCTTTGGTGAGGTGGAGAATCTGCTGACGGCGGCGCTCGGCGGCTTTGTCTATATTATCGCAGCCTGGCAGGGCGGAAAATTGGCCCAGCGCTATGGGTGCATCCGGATGCTCTACATTGGCTGCTGCGGCATTATTTTATCGCTTACCCTGGGCATGTTATTTTCTGCCTCAACGGCGCAGATCATGGTGTTTTGTTTGTGGACAGTGGGGGTTTGTTGCATCTGGCCGGCCCTGGAAACGCTGATCAGTGACCGGGCAGGCCAGATGCTTGCGAAGAGGGTCGGCATCTATAATGTTACCTGGGCTGCCAGCAGTGCCGTAGGATACTTCACGGCGGGTATCCTGATTGAGAAATTGGGCATGGCCAGTTTGTTCTGGCTTCCCCTTGGGCTTACGGTTCTCGAGCTTGCCCTGTTGCCATACGCCGCAAGATTGTTGAAAAAAGAAAATGATCGGCCATGTCCTTTAGCCCCCCTGACCCCTGCGGTGAGTCCCACGGATGCCAAATGGTTTCTTCGGATGGCCTGGATCGCCAACCCTTTTTCCTATGTGGCGATCAATACCGTCATCCCTCTGATTCCTTCCATTGCGGAAAAACTTTCCCTTTCAACGGGTATGGCGGGCATGGTCTGCTCTCTTTGGATGTTTGCCCGGCTATTTGCTTTTGCGGTCTGCTGGGGATGGACAGGTTGGCATTACCGTTTTCGATGGCTGGCTGGGGCATGTCTCCTGATGATCATCTGCTTTTTCGGATTTCTCATGTCGCAATCGATCGGATTGCTTTTGGCCGCGCAAGTTGGCTTCGGCCTGTCGATTGGACTCATCTATTACTCCTCCCTCTATTATTCCATGAATGTGACAAAGAATCAGGGGTCCAATGCCGGCCTTCATGAGGCGATGATCGGGGTGGGCCTGTTTATCGGCCCGGCCGCAGGCGCTGCTGCCCTCTATCTGGTTCCCACAGCCATCGGCATCGGCGCCTGGGCTGCGGGCGGCCTGCTTTGCGCCGGATTTTCCAGCATACTCTTTGTGAGGCATTACGGAAGAAGGAAGGACCTTCTCATTAAAGAAAATCAGCGCTAATCCGATATAGTATTATCAATATAGATAAATATATCCAGGAGAAGAAATATGGAAATCGTCATCGGATCGGCCAACAAAATGCAGAATACCACGAACAAAAGTGAGACGGCAGGTGGAGGTCTGGTGGAAGCCAGAATGCTGAAGATTCGTTCCGCCCGACGGAGCGGAGAACTTGCCGCTCCGGTTGATGAGGACCGTCGCACCCTGCACAACGGACAGGACCCTTACACCGGGAGCATCCTGATGCTCCTCGTGCCTGACAGCGCCTCCTTGCCGAAAGACGTCCATTCCGGAGACTATCGGGTTTTCCTGCGTTTTGCGAAAAAAAGTTGATTCGTCCGAATGGGGTCGGATGAGTGTATGGTGTTTCATTTTCAAAATATCAAACCAGCTCATCAAAAACCTTGTTGACGATATCAACATAATTATCCCGGTGATGTGTTTTATTTATTTTCTTTCGAATTTTTTCTCCGTTTTCAAAAAAGCCTCCCATATAGGTCCAGATTTCTTTCATTTTGTTGGTAATATGTGAAGGGCCGGACAATATTTTTAAATATTCAGCAAATAATTGATCATGGAAAGCCCTCATGATTTTGATTTTTTCAGAATAAGGTTTCTCCGTATGAAAATTGATTCTTTCCGCAAGGAAGGGGTTTCCGATCAGGCCCCTGCCGATCATCCACCGCTCGACCGATCCGAACCGCTGGGAAAGCAGCTCATACTTCTCAAAAGAGTCGATGTCTCCGTTATAGACCACCGTGTGTTTCGAGAGATTAAGACACTGCTCGAACATATCGAGGTCGACGACACCTTCATACATTTGGACACCCGTTCTCGGATGGATGATCAGCTCCTCGATCGGATATTGATTAAAAAACGGGATGAGCTGCAACACCTCGTCAGGATAGGTAAACCCGATCCTGAGTTTGATCGATAATTTCGGTTTTAAGGCCGGCATCGTCTTTTCAAGAAAAGATTCGACCCGGTCCGGATAACAAAGCATACCCGCCCCTCTGCCCTTCTTCACCACCATGGGGAACGGACAGCCGATATTCCAGTTAATTGTATTGCATCCAATGTCGTATAATCGATTGGCCAGATGGGTAAAGTCATCCGGGTTAGAGCTCATGATCTGCGGTATCGTGGGAATTCCCGTATTTTTATCAGGGTAAAATTCATGCAGAAGGTTACTTGCCGGTTTCATTTTCTTCACTGAGGGGATAAATGGCGCAATGGCCAGATCAACGCCCTTAAAATAAACGGGGAACAGGTTGCGATAAGTTCTGTCGGTGATCCCCTGGAGGGGAGCGAGGTATATCATGGGGTATCTTTATATCCTTATTAAGTTATTTGTGGGAAAATGGCCGATGATGCGGTTACTTTCCAAAGTGGCTTTTGATGTTCTGCGCCGTGCGGGTCATGAGCAGGCTGCGCGTCTCGTTCGCTCTGCTTGGTTATTTCTCAAAATGCGCATACCAGGGATAGTGGGTCATCTCTTCGAATCCCATCTTCCGGTAAAGCGGCGCGCCGAATTTGCTGGCCTGAAGGACAACAAGCCTTGCTCCGCATGCAAACGCCTCGTTGACAACGTTTCTGACGCAGGCCTCCGCCAGTCCTCTTCCGCGGGCGCTCTCCTTTGTGCCTACCCAATAGATGCCGGCGATGCCGTGTGAAAATAGGATCATCGCGGCGGAAACCGGCCGGTCTGCTTCATAGGCCACGATCAGGTAGTTGTGGGGGCCTATGAGTCTTTCGGGGGTTGCGAAAATATGGTCGCCGACATACGTCGGCATGCCGAGGCTCTGGTAACTTTGCGTGGTCACCTCCGCGAAATCCTTCACGCCGGAGATTGTGGTGATCGGGCGCAGTTCAATCCCCGGTGGAACCGTCCGGTTCTCAAACGGATGATCCACGACCATACCCGGTGCGTCGGAAATCGGGATCAGTTGCTCTTTTTGGCAGCTGGCTTCCAGCGCCGCGTCCGCGTGTCCCCGGATATGGATGCTAAACGATGCATTTTTGTTTTTGTAAAATGACCGGATGCGATCAAACAGGTCGGCGCCGGAATCTTTGTTTGTTCGGTTTAAATTCAGGGCGACGCTGGTGGTGGGGAAATTGCCTTTTCCCCGGGTCAATAAAAGATCGTGCTTTTCAACAATCTCTCCTTCGGTATTCCAGCGGGTCATTTCCCGCGTGTATTCCGCCAGGTTCAGGTCACTTAAATAAATTTTGTCTTCGTTAGTCATCACCGTCTCCCCGTTGCGTACGCTAGCGATTCTCGGCGATGAATTTGATCGGTTTCACCATCTGTTCCTTGAGGATCTTTAAGAACTTCTTCCGAACAGGCGGAATTTTTGTCATGAGCATCATGAACAGATTCATGCGCCGTGCCTTGTAATTCTTTTGTGGAAAATCAAAGAATCCGTGTTTCTTGTAATAGCGGTAATCCGCCTGGAAAACAAAGCGCAGCATGCCGTAAACTTCATCGCGGAAAATTTTCCGTCCACCGACGCCCAGGAAGGTCATGGGGCGCGAGGTGCGGTCTGCAAGCGTTCGCAAGGCGGCGCTCGCCAAGGTCGAAAGCAGCAAATCGATTTGATGCGAGTCGCCTGCTTCATCCGTAACGATGCCCGCGAGGTTGGCTTCTTGAAATTCACAATAGGATTCCAGGATTTGACGGAGGTTCGGAATTTGTCCCAGCGGGCCTGAAATCAGATAGGCGACCTGCTTGCCGATCAGCGTGGGCATGTGGGTGTTGTAAAAGGATCGATCGAAATACATCTTCCAGCGCGAAGAAAGATACCGGTCATGAATAGCGCCTGCGAAAACCACCACATCCGCCTTTTTTACTTTTTCATTGTAAAAATCAATATAGTTGTCCTTGCCTTCATAGTCGCAGGTGTTGGAAAGCCCGCACTTGCAGCAGCCCAGGCAGCCGCCTTTGATGTCGATGTCCATCAAATTAACCACCTCGACGGATCCACGGAAATTTCCGGTCAGTGCATCAACCATCGCATCAATGTTACCCGACGGCTGTTGTCCGTCTTTCATGATCAGGATTCTTTTGCCCGCCGTATCGTGAACGGCTTGGGGAGCACCCGGCCGGTAGGTTTCACTTTTTCCCGCAAGTTGTGGATAGACGCGCGCCGTGGGAATCTTCCGGGAGGCGGCGTCCAGAAAATTTTCAGCAAAGGAGATCCATCGTTTGCGTTCCGATTTCTGCATCAGATCATACATGGCGGCGGAATAAGCCCCCAGGAAATGCATCTGCAAATCATCGCAGATGGCGTGGATGTAGTTGTGCGCCGTGTGATCGAAGAAATGAACGGAGGTGGAAAGCGAAAGCGCGTATTTCCCGGCAAACGCTGATTCCTGCTTGCGTTCAAAGATCAACTCAATGAAGCGTTTGTACTGGGAGCTTACCAGTAGGAAGTAAAGCGGAAAGGACCACCACACCGCATCGGCTTTTCGGACGGCCTCGATAATTTCCGCAAACGCTTTTTCATCTTTTTCGAGTCGCCGGATATTCTGCGCGATGGAAAAGTACGTAAAAGTATGCCCCTGGTTTTTTTTTGCCGCATAGCGGGCATACTGGAGGGTCACGCTGAGATCGCCTTTCGGACTGCCATTAAGGACGACGATGTTCATGATCTAGTTTCCTTTCTTGTGTTTTGGCGCAGGGTCTTCAAAAAAACAATACCGGTTTCGCCCCAGATTTTTGGCGCGATACATGGCTTTGTCCGCTTTTTGAATGAGCGTGCTGAAATCATCCCCGTTTTCGGGGTACAAAGCCGCGCCCACGCTGGTTGTCACCAGGGCTGTCCCGGTGTCGAGATGAAACGGCAGGTGGAAGGCATCGACAATTTTCTCCGCGATTTGGAGCACGTCGTGATGCGAGTTGAGAGACGGCAGCGCAATGCAAAATTCGTCCCCGCCCTGGCGGGCGATCGTATCGGTATCCCGGACAATCGCCAAAAGCCTTTCGGCAACTTCCCGAAGCAGCGTGTCGCCTGCGGCATGTCCCCAGCGGTCATTCACATCCTTGAAATGATCGAGATCCAGCATCAGTACGCCGACCAGTTTATGGGATCTCTTCGCGCGCTTGATGGCCATGTTCAGCCGGTCGTAAAACAGGATGCGGTTGGAAAGGCCGGTCAGGTGATCATGAAAAGCCTGATTGCGGATGGCTTCTTCTTCCTTGTGCCGCAAGGTGATGTCGCTCATGATTCCGCGAAATCCCGCGGCTTTGCCCTGCGCGTTTCTGACCAGACTGACCGACAATTCTACTTGTCGGGAAACGCCGCTTTTATTGATAATTTCCCATTCCATTTTCTTGACTGGTTTTCCTGTTTTGAATACCTGCGAGAAGGTGCGTGTGGCGATATCGGCATGTTTTTTGTCCACATAACGCTTGAAGTTGAGCCCCAGCATCTCGGCGCGCCGGTACCCGAATAATTTCAGGTAGGCTTCGTTGAAGAGCAGGAGGTTTCCTCTTAAATCGACTTCGTAATACGCATCGGCGATGTTGTCCACAATCGACCGGGAGCGCTCTTCGCTTTGCTTGAGAGCGTCTTCGGCGCGTTTTTGCAGCGAGATATCCATCTGAGATCCCAGGGTGGCCTTCCTGCACTTGAATTCAATGGACGTGACGGTTCCCACATACCACAAAATCTTCCCTTTTTTTGTGACGATCCGGTATTCATAGGGGGCGATGGACTCGCCGCGCATCATCGCCAGGGCGTTTTGCCGGACATGTTCGCGGTCGTCGCGATGGACCATAAACAGGGAATCGGCGCCGAGGATGTCCCTGGCCGTGTATCCGGTGTTGTCCTGAAACCGGCGATTGATCCACACGAAACGTTGATCCTGAATAATGAAAATGCCGATGGGCGACTTTTCGGCAAGCGTTGTGTAGAGATGTTCGGCAAGCTTCCATTCGGTGACATTTTTGGAAATCACGGATACGGCGGTAACTTTGTTCTTTCCCGCCTTCGTGCTCAGGACCGGGCTGAAGGTTTGCAGAAATTCGCGCCCGTCTCTCTCGCTGTGATGCTCCTTTTGAAACGATGCCCCTGTTTCAAAGACCTGGGCCACATCTTGGGCGAATCGGGTTGCTTCTTGAGACGAGTGATAGTCCGCGTAGGATTTGCCGGTCAACTGATTTGCCTCAACGCCCAAGCGCGCCAGGTGATGAGGATTGACGTAGAGATAGCGGCAGCGGCGGTCCACGACATAAATGGAATCCTGGGTCGCCTCGACCAGAGAGCAGCAGACGTCAACAATACGCCGCGCTTCGAGGGATGTCGCTGCGCGGTTTTCTTTTTTTGTTTCCGTCATGATGTTTGCTCCGCTGATGTTGATCAACTTAAATGATGGCGACTGGAGAAACAGCCTTTACCTGATTTTTACGCCAAAACTATAGTGAAAGCAGCACCGGCCTGTCAAGAAAATTTACCAATTGACATTAAATGCCGATTTCCTTATAATCACGTCCAAGATACGGAATAGATATTTTATGTTTTTGTTAGAATACAATAAATAAGATGAATGATGGGGGAAAATGATGAAGATTTTAGTTGCATACGGAGGAGGTCTGGAGGTTGATCAAGCTGTAATGGACATCGCCAAGAAACACGCCAAAGCTTTTAACGCTTCGCTCTATATCGCCACCTCCATGGAAAAAGTGTCGGAAAGAGAAAGAACAGAGTTGGCGAAGGTTGAGAAGCAGCTTGCGTATGTCAAGGAGAGTATGGATGCTGAGGGCATTGCCTGTGAAACCCACATTCTGGTGCGCGGCCTGACACCCGGAGAAGATATTGTTGAATTTGCCGTGGACAGAAAAGTCGATGAAATCATCATCGGAATTGAGAAAAGATCCAAAGTCGGCAAGCTTCTTTTCGGCTCCAACGCTCAGTATATCATTCTGGAAGCGCCTTGTGCCGTTGTTTCCGTCAAATAAAAAAGTAGCATATCATGAAAAAAAAGGCTTGCCCGTCCGGGCAAGCCTTTTTTGTGATCGCCATAAACCGGCTATTTCTTGCGTTTGGCCAGTTCTTCCGCTCTCAATTCCTTGCGCAGCACCTTGCCGACGGTCGATTTCGGCAATTCCTTGCGGAATTCCACTTCGGTAGGCAGCTTATAGGTGGCCAGTTTGGTCTTGCCGTATTCAATCATTTCTGCGGCCGTTGCCGTTTCGCCTTCTTTCAGAACGATGAACAATTTAATGTTTTCGCCTCTCTTCGCATCAGGCACGCCAATAGAGCAGGCTTCCATGACTTTGGGGTGTTCGTAGTAAACCTCATCGACATCACGGGGATAGACATTAAAGCCGCCGGTAATGATCATATCTTTCTTGCGATCCACGATATAGAAATAGCCGTCCTGATCCATCGTCGCGATGTCACCGGTATAGCACCAGCCGTCGCGCAGAAGGGTTGCGGTTTCCCCAGGTTGGTTCAGATAACCCTTGGTGACCTGCGGGCCGCGGATAATCATTTCACCGGGTTCGCCTACCGGCATATCCTTTTCGCCTTTTTCCAGATCGACAATCCGGCATTCGGTATCCGATATGGGTAGGCCGATACTGCCGATTTTACGAACGCCGCCAAAGGGATTGGTATGAGTCACGGGAGTCGTTTCCGTCATGCCGAAGCCTTCCACGATGACGGCGCCTGTGGCCTTTTCAAAGTCATGAATGACTTCCACGGGCAAGGGGGCGCTGCCGGAGAAGAACCCCTTGAAGCAGGTTACGTCTGTTTTTTTCATGTTCGGATGGTTCAGCATGCCGATATACATAGTCGGCACCAGAGCGCCGAATGTCGGCTTGAATTTTTTGATGGCGTCCAGAAGCGGTTCCGGTTGGGGCCGGGGAATCAGAATATCGCCCCATCCTTTGTAAATGGAAAAATTCATGGCGCAGGACATGCCGAATACATGGAAGAAAGGCAGAGCGCCCAGGCTGTTGCCGTGAATGGTGGCAAACATCGGGAACCAGGCGTTGATCTGCTGGACCTGCTTGCTGATATTGGCATGTGTCAGGATAACACCTTTGGAGACGCCTGTGGTCCCGCCTGTGTACTGATACATCGCCGTGTCTGCAAAAGTAAGCTTGGCCTTGGGCGAGTTGGGGTTGGATTTCGCGATGCAATCCTTCCATTTGAATACATCATTGGCTTGCTTGACGGGAGTTGCGGGCAGCAGCCCCTTTTTCTTACCAACGAGCGGGAATAGAATACTGGCCGGAAACGGCAGATAGTCTCCAATCGATGTTACAATAATTTGTTTAACTTTTGTCTTGGGGCGTAAATCGATCATCCGGTTGGCGAGCAGGTCGACGGTAATGATAATTTTTGATCCGGAATCGTTGAGTTGATGTTCAAGTTCGCGGTCGGAATAGGTCGGGTTGTTCAAGACAACAATGCCGCCGAGCTTCAACGTTGAGTAATAGGCGACCACGCAGGGAATCATGTTCGGAAGAATAATGGCAACGGCGTCACCTTTTTTGATGCCCATTTCGGAAAGGCAGGTGGCAAATCGATCCACCATGTCTTTGAGACCTTTGTAAGACAGGATATAGCCCTGGAAATTCAGCGCCATACGGTCCGGGTATCTACCCGCTGTTCTGTCCAGAATGTCGGGCATGGATATTTCTTCGAATTGAATTTTTTCAGGAACGCCTTTGTCGTAAGACTTCAACCACGGTTTTGATGCATAAGTAACTTCTCCTGCCATATTAACTTCCCTCCTCAAGTTTGGTTAAAAGCGATGGAAATGAAGCAAACTATAAATCCCGTTGTCCTTTGTCTTCTGGTAAGAAATCCTCCTTGTTTTGTTTTTTGAATCAATTAAATTAAGGATATAACCGATTTTTGCCGTCAGTTTCCGGCTGTCCCCATTGCCGGACTGCCTTTTAACAATTTTTTCCGGTAAAAGCCATAAAATAATCCCTCGGGCTTGACAGAAAATTTTGTTTGGGGGTATTGAGAGAGAAGAAAGGAGTTGACGATGAAAAAGAAATCAAGAGATCTGGAAGCAAGCTACACCACCGCTGAATTTGTTGCCAAGTTGCGCCGTCTGGCCGACGCTCTGGAAAAAGGCGAGCGCTTTGCAATTATGATTGCAGGCGAGAGAGTATCGGTGCCGCCTCGCGCGATGTTTTCCGTGGAGCATGAGCGGGAAGGCAAAAACGAGGAAATCGAATTCCAGTTGAAATGGACCAACAAAAGATGATCAAGAAAAAACAGGTATTGTTTTTGGCTGTTGACTATGAACGTGTTTGATATTCACATCCATACCCGCCGGTTTTCCGGCTGTTCTTTTATCCAGTACGAGGAGATTATCGGCCAGGCCAGGTCGGCAGGTCTCGACGGTGTTGCGCTCACCGAACACGGTATGCGCTGGCCGGATGTGGAATTCAGCAAGCTGCGAGGCGCCGCTGCGGAGTGCGGCATTGTTTTGATTAACGGCCAGGAAATCCATGCCCGGGATGTCGAAGGCCGTTCCGAAGGGGAATATCTGATCTTCGGGCTGAAACGCAGCCTCACCAAAACAAAGACCGCCATGCAACTGGCTCAAACCGTCCATAAAGAGGGAGGTGTGATTATTGCCGCGCATCCGTATAAATTGTCGCGCGGCGGCAAATCCCATTACTATGGCGCGGGGGATCTGATTTACAGGTTGCCGCTTGACGGCATTGAGCTTTGCCATCCCGACCACAGTGACATCGCGATGAGCAAGGTGGAAAAAGCGATGGAGCAGATGAAGATTCCCGGCACGGGCGGCAGCGACGCGCACAAAATCCTCAACATCGGTTCCTGTGTGACCGTGTTCGAAAATCCGGTTTTGAACGAAGATGATTTTCTTCGCGAAATCCGTGCAGGAAGAATCCGTGCGGAGAAAAGAGACCCGGCGGCGTGAGGGATAAGGCGTCAGGAAATGTGCGGCGACTAAACAAAACAGGCAGTGTTCAAACACTGCCTGTTTTGTTTTCAGGGATCTTATTCCCCGGTAAAGACCGGTTCGCGTTTCTGGAGGAATGCCGTGATTCCCTCCACGGCGTCTTTGCTGGCGCCCAGTCTGGTTGACCATTCAAGATCAAGTTTCAGTCCCTCAGCGAAGCCTTTATCCATTCCCACGCTCATGCCATCTAAGACCGCAGCCACGGCCAGAGGCGGCCTTTTGGCCAGAGCGGCGGCAAAAGCGGTTGCTTCTTTCATTAAATCGGCCGCCGGGACCACCTTATCCACCAAACCGATTGCCAGGGCTTCGGAAGAAGAAAGCCTTTTGCTGAAAAGGATGATATCCAGGGCCTTGGGTTTTCCCAGAAGTCTCGGAAGACGCTGAATGCCGCCCCAGCCGGGCGTAATGCCGAGGTTGACTTCCGGCAGTCCGATGAACGCTTTGGGATTGTCCGTCATGATACGGAAGTGGCAGGCAATGGCCGTTTCACATCCGCCGCCCAGCGCATGCCCGTTAATGGCTGCAATGTAGGGTTTGGTGGAACGGGATATGGCGTTCATGATCTCGTTGCCGTTGGGGCCTTTTGTGATGTTGGCGATGTCTGCGACATCCATGCCGGCGGAGAAACCCTTGTCGCCTGCGCCGGTAATGATGACAGCCCGCGTGTCTTTGTTTTTTTCGATTTCGTTTACGGCGTTAAAAAGTTCCTCCCGGATTCCCAGATTGACTGAATTCATTGGCGGACGATTCAAAACAATGGTTGTCACGAAATCCTGGGTCGATACGATAATGTTCTTGTACTCCATACGTTTTCTCCTTTCAATTTAAAGACCACCCCTACGGGTGGCAAGATCCCTTGTTCTGCGTTCCTGTCGCCTGATAGCCTACAGCTTACCCGCCTATTTCTTCTGATGCACCAGCCTCATTCCCGGATAAGGCACTTCAAAATAGGGAACATTCATCCCGCCGAGACTGCCGATAAAAGCCGTCTTGCGGTCCTTTCCGCCGAAACAGATATTGGCCGGACGATTCATTACGGAGCCTTCCTGATCTTGCACGACAATTTCCAGTATGCCCTGCGGATCAATGCAGCCGATGGCATTGGCCGCCGGGAAAGCGACCCACAGGTTTTGTGCTTCGTCAAAGGCGATGCCGTCTGGAAAACCAAACCTTCCGAGAAAGGCCGGGCCGTAAACTTCCGCTATGCCCAAGCTGTTGTCCGGATGAATTCGGTAGCGCAGCACGCGGCGTTGCATCGTTTCTGCGACATAGACAAACTCTTCCGCCGCGTCCAGCGCGACGCCGTTGGCAAAGCAAATACCTTTCGCGACGATGCGGGGTGGTTGATCTTTCGCAATGACGATCAGGCAGCCGTCCGGGATCGCACCCTGTAAGGAGGCGTCAATGTCCGGGTTGTCCGTGGAATTCGAAACCCAGAGCCTTCCTGCAAAATCAAGAAAAGGAAAATTGGGCGTCAACATTTTCCTGCCCTCGGCCTCCGTCAGCAAAACCGTGTGCGCGCCTGTTGGCGCGACCGACTGGACTTCGCCGTTGCCGATGTTGGCCACAATGCAGTTTCCCTGGGTATCGACACAGATGCCGTTAGGCATGCCGCCCAAGCTTCCGAAAAAGGTTGTGCGCCCGTTTATGTCAATGTGTGAACATCTGCCGCGTCCATCGGCGGTCAGAATGCTTCCGTCATCTTGGGCCATCACACCTTCGGGCCTTAAAAGTCCGCTGCCCATGGTTTTGATATCCCGCAGGTCGATTTTCATGGTTACATCCTTTCGAAGATGGTGGCGAGCCCCTGGCCGCCGCCGATGCACAATGAGCAAATGGCATAGCGTCCATTATTGCGCCTCATTTCATTCATCGCAAAGATGGCGATGCGGGTTCCGCTCATGCCGTTGGGATGGCCGAAGGCAATCGCGCCGCCGTTGGGGTTGATCTTTTCCCTGTCCACCGAATGTCCCTGCGCTTCCAGTTCTTTAACATCCGCCAGAACCTGCGCCGCAAAGGCTTCGTTAATTTCGATCACATCCATGTCCTGCATTTTCAACCCTGCGCGTGAAAGCGCTTTGGGTATAGCGTAGGCCGGGCCGATGCCCATGATTTTCGGATCGACGCCCGCCACGGCGCAGGTGACCCAGCGGGCCTTCGGCGTGAAGCCCAGTGCTTTGGCTTTATCCAGCGTCATCACCAGAACGGCCGCCGCTGCGTCGTTTCGTCCCGAGGACGATCCGGCGGTGACGGTGCCATCTTTGAGAAAAGCCGGTGGCAGAGCGGCCAGCTTTTCCATGGTGGTTTCACGGGGATGTTCATCCGTGTCGAAAATAATTTCTCCCTTTTTCTGAGGCACGCGCACCGGAATAATTTCTTCCTTAAAGTAACCCGCTTGAATGGCGCGGGCCGCCCGCTCCTGGCTTCTCAGGCCAAAGGCGTCTTGCTCTTCGCGGGTCAGTTGATACTTTTTAACCAGATTTTCCGCCGTGACACCCATGACCAGAGAGTCTTCGGGATTGGGTGCGGTTTCCCGGCGGATGATCTGGGGCGGCGTGAGCGAATAGGCGGAATCGGCGCGCGGCAGCATCCAGGGCGTTGAACTCCAGCTTTCCATGCCGCCCGCAATGTAAATGTCGCCCAGGCCTGCCAGAATCTGCGTGGCCGCAAAGTTAATCGACTGAAGTCCCGATGAGCATTGCCGTTCCACCGTGACGCCGGGAACGCTGTAAGGCAGGCCCGCCTTGAGCACCGCCCAGCGCGACGGATTATAGGCGGCATGCCACGAATTGGAAAGCCCCATGACCACGTCTTCAATCCGTAGAGGATCGATGCCGGTTTTGTCCACCAGTCCCCGGATGGCGAAAGCGCCCAGTTCTTCCGGACGGAAACGCGCAAGTGTCCCGCCCACTCGTCCGACGGCGGTCCTCACCCCGTCCACAATGACAATTTCTTTTCCCATGTGTGCCTCCTTGATATTTGATTCTTGCAAAAATAATTACTATTTATCAGCCGTCCGGACGACGCAGTGCAGGGGTGTGCCCTGATGAAGCGCTTCCAGACATTTGTTGCAGGAGACGCACACGGGCTTCTTGAGAGGATCATTTTTCCACTGATTGATGATATCCGGTTCGGCAATGAGCGGGCGGCAAAGGGCGACCAGATCAGCCCCGCCTCCGGCAAGAATCTGTTCCATCATGGCGGGCGACCGGAAGCCTCCCACGGTGATGACGGGAACATTCACTTGCTTTTTAATTTCTGTTGCCCAGGCGCGGAAATAACCTTGACGTCCGGGCTTGTGTATTTTTGTCTTATACTCCGTGCCCTCGTATGTTTCGCCACGCACACCGGAACTGATCTCAAGCGCGTCGTAGCCCGTGTCGGCAAGTATCCGCGCGGCTTCAATGCCTTCGGCAAAACCAAGCCCGCCCGTAAAGCCGTCTTCCACGCCCAGTTTGATCAAAAGCGGATAGTCGGGGCCTGCCTGGCGGCGCATGGCCGTGTAAACCTCCCGATGCAGGCGCAGGCGGTTCTCAAGCGTTCCGCCCCAGCGGTCTTTTCTTCTGTTGGTAAAAGGCGAGAGAAACTGGCTGAACAAATAGCCGTGGGCGCCGTGAATCTGTACGGCGTCAAAGCCCGCCTTGCGGGCCCTTACTGCCGCCTGACCGAAGGCTTCGATGACCTCCAGGATCTCATCTTCTGAGATGTCCCGGTATGGCCCCTTGTAGAAAGGATCGTTTTCAATCACAGACGGAGCGACGGGCATCAGCTTTTTCGTTTTGACAAAGCGCGCTTCCCTACCGCCATGATGAAGCTGAACGGCGATTTTTGCGCGGTGGGCATGCGCCGAATCCGTCAGCTTCTTCAAACCTTCGATCATGTCGTCTTGTGCGATGGAGTTCATAAAGGAGGAAACCTGACCCAGAGGGTGAACATACATGATGGCGGAGATGATCAGGCCTGTGCCGCCTGCGGCGAGGTCTAAGACGAGCTGGATCTGGCGGGTCGAGACCTGTCCTGTAAGATCGGTCATGCCGTCGTAAGTGGCTGAGCGCACCCACCGGTTGGGAAGCGCCATCTTTTGTATTTGCGCCGGTTGGAATAGGAGGTTCATGTTTTTGCCGTCATCATTTGTTTGACCTTCTCGGCCAGCAGGTTTATGCTGAAAGGTTTCTGAATGAACTGCATGCCTTCTTCCAGTATGCCATGCTGGGCAATGATAGTGGACGTATAACCGGACATGAAAAGAACTTTCAAATCCGGACGGATAACGATGAGTTTGTCGCGCAGCTCCTTGCCGCTCATTTGCGGCATGACCACATCGGTAATGACCAGATCGATGGGGGCGGCGGCTTTCTCGCACAGCGACAGGGCATCTTGCGGATTTTCCGTGGCGATGACCATATACCCCAGGGCTTCCAGCATGTCGGAGACCATTTTGAGCACCATTTCATCGTCCTCGACGAGCAGAATGGTTCCGGACCCGGGCTGCGCGGGTTGCTCGGAGGGTTTTCCTGTGACCGCAGGGGCCTCGTCGGTGCGGGGCAGATACATTTTAAATGCGCTGCCCCGGTCCGGCTCGCTGTAAACGCTGATGAAGCCGTCATTTTGTTTGACAATACCGTAAACCGTCGCCAGGCCAAGCCCCGTTCCTTTGCCGACATCTTTGGTGGTGAAAAACGGTTCAAAGACGAACGGAATGTTTTCTTTGTGAATGCCCGTTCCGGTATCGCTTACGGAAAGCAGCACATATTTGCCGGGGATAATGTCCAGTTGCGTTTCACAGAGGGATGTGTCGATTTCGACATTGGATGTTTCCAGGAGAAGTCTGCCGCCTTGCGGCATGGCGTCACGGGCGTTCACGGCCAGATTGATGAGAATCTGTTCGATTTGAACGGGATCAAACTTGATGGCCCAGAGGTCGTCGCCCGGATAAAACTTCAGGTCGATATCTTCGCCGATGAGGCGGGTGATGCTTTTCTGGGTTTCTGCAACCAGGGCGTTGAGGTTGACCACCCGCGGACTGATGATCTGTTTACGTGAAAAAGCCAGAAGCTGGGCCGTCAGATCCCGTGAACGGGTGGCGGCTTTTTCGATTTCCAGTAGATCGGAATAAATGGGATTTTCTGTCGGGAGGCGCATCTTGGCCAGATCAATATAGCCCAGAATGACATTGAGCATATTGTTGAAGTCGTGTGCCACGCCGCCGGCCAGACGTCCCACCGTTTCCATTTTCTGGGACTGAAACAGTTGCGCCGCCAGTTTGTCTCTTTCCAGTTCGGCTTTTTTACGTTCGGTGATGTTTCTTCCGGCCATCAGAATGGCGACCGGTTTGCCGCCCTTGTCGCGGTTGAAGGTGACGGTTTCTTCCAGCCATACCGTGCCGCCATCTTTGCGATAACATTCTATCTCTACACTGATGGATCGGTGCGGATCGACGGGTTCACCGCTGAATTCTTTTTCTATCTCCCGGGCCAGCAGTTTCATGCCCTCCGCGTAAGACTCTGGTGTGAGCTGTTCTTCAATCGGAATTTGCATGATCTCTTCGGGCGTGTAACCGGTCACTCGGATTTCGGACGGACTCTGATAGAGATATTGAAGATCGAGATCAAGCAGGGTGATCGTATCCTGCATGTTTTCCACGATCATCCGGTAGCGTTTTTCGCTATCCTTGAGGGCCGCTTCCATTTTTTTGCGCGCAGTGATGTCCCGGCCGACCAGCATGATTTCCAGCGGTTTGCCGTTTTCATCCCGGCTGAAAGACGCGGAGATTTCCTGCCAGATTGTGCCGCCGTTTTTATGATAAACTTCCACTTCAATGATGCGCGACCGATCCGGATTGACAGGTTCGCCGCTGAACTCTTTTTCCAGTTCTTCGATGAATAACTGAGAGACGCGGATGAAGGATTCCGGCGTCAGCGCTTTGTCGATGGGGATATTCATGATTTCTTCGGGCGTATAACCGGTCACGCGGATTTCGGACGGACTTTGATAGGTGTAATTGAGGTTCAGATCCATTGTCCAGATGGTGTCGTGCATATTCTCCACGATCATCCGGTAGCGCTTTTCGCTATCCTTAAACGCGGCCTCGGCTTTTTTGCGGGCGGTAACGTCGTGGGTGATGCCGATGATCTCGAAAGGAATGCCGTTTTCATCCCGGTTGAAGTTTGCGCTGATTTCCAGCCAGATCTCGCGTCCGTCTTTATGCCGGGTCTGAATCTCGCGATGGCAGGTCTCTCCCTTTTCAAAGGGATGCGCTTTGGCGTACTCCAGTTGATTCACCAGTTCCTGATGAATTCGCTGATAGTCTTCATGCGGCAAAAGAGAATTCGGCGGCGCCTGCATGATTTCTTCGGCCGTGTAACCGGTCAAGCGAAAAATAGAGGGGCTTAAATACGTGTAGTTGAGATCAAAATCCCGTGTCCAGATGGCATCGTGAATATTCTCTGTAATGAGACGCAGGCGGCGTTCCGTCTCTTTTCTTTGGCTGATGTCCCGTGAAATTCCGCTAAAACCGAGCGGGCGGCCGTTTTCGTCGCGCATCAGCGAGACGGAGGATTCGACGTCGATTTTGCTTCCATCCTTGCGAGTGACGGTCCAGTCAAATCCTTTCACCGGCTTTCCCGTGAGAAAAACCTGATGAAACACTTTATAAACTTTTTTTGCATTTCTCTTGTCGGTAAATTGCCGGTAATTCATCCGGCGGATCTCTGCTCCGGAATAACGCGTATCACGAGGGGATGCGTCGTTGAAAAATAACATGTTGCCTTGCAGATCCACCTCGAAATAGGATTCTTCGATGGTGTCGAGAATGCGACGGTAACGCTCTTCGTTGTCGGCGGATTTTGTTTGGGGGGGGGAAGCGGGTTTGGTAATTTTTAAAAGGGCGTTGATCGTTTGGGCCAGTTCATCCAATTCGTCATTTTGGGAAGAAACGTCCAAGGCGGCGAAATCATCCCCGGCCAGGGTTTTTTTGAGCGATTCGACCATTGCCTCTATACGCTTTTTTCCCGACTTGGAGATCATCATATATCGCTTCCGTACGACATTATTTTGAATAGGGGGATCCGAAAAAGTCTTTTGGTGCCAGACCCCTTAAAATATCCGCTTGATTTATATTCGGATCACCATTGGCTGTCAAGCTCATTCATGACCGGAAAGCATCATCCACGCGTCTTTTTACGGCCGGATTTTTCGCTACAGTCCGACAAATCGTGTTGACACGGGGAAAGCTTCTTTTTATACTCCGACTCATCCGGGCGGATGCCTGACCGGAAATTGGAAAGAGCTGGACTGCATATGATAAATAAATTGATCGGCTATGGATTGTTGGTGGTTATCGCTGTTTCATCCATCCCTTTGTATGTGATGGCCCTATTCTTGCGCGTCGTGACGTATCCCTTTGACCGGCGGCTCAGGATGCTGCATTTGTTTACCTGCTTCTGGGCGTCTCTTTATACCTGGATGATGCCGTCCTGGCCGATTCGCATCGAGGGGCGCGAGAATGTCCGGAAGGACGCCGCCTACATGGTCGTGTCCAACCATCAGTCCCAGCTGGATATTCTGGTGGCCTTCCGCTTATTCTTTCATTTTAAGTGGGTGTCCAAAATTGAAATGTTCCGCATGCCGCTGATCGGCTGGAATATGACACTCAACCGTTACGTGAAACTCAAGCGCGGCGACCGCGAGAGCGTGGAGAAGATGCTCGCCGTTTGTGAAACCCATCTGGACGAAGGAAGTTCCGTCTTCATGTTTCCGGAAGGAACAAGGTCTCCCGACGGTGAGATCAAGGATTTTAAGCTGGGCGCATTTCAACTGGCGCAGAAGAAAAAAATACCCATTTTACCGGTTGTCATCAGCGGTACGAATAAAGCGCTGCCCAAATACAGCCTTGACCATACCGGCGTGCATAAAATCTACATCAAAATATTTGAAGAAATTCCCTATGCGGCGTTTGAAAAAATGACGCCGGAAGAAACGGCGCAATGGGTCCGCCGCTTCATGATTGAAAAACTAAAGATCATGAATGAATATACCGGGGGCTGACAGGCGTCTTGCGTCACTATCACCCTACGCAGATTCATCGGAGCCGGATTTCAGCAAAGCCGCGCCGATTTTCTCCTGCCGGATTTGCAGCAGTCTTTTTCTGAGAGTCACAAGCGATTCCATGTCCCGTTGCAGGAGGGTGTATTTCTCGCCAATGTCCTTATTCCAGCGGCTGATGCATGCGGTGATGGAGGTTTGAAACCAGGCGGCCAGTTGTGAGAAGGTAATGACTAGAGGCGTGGGGGATGCGATGCCCCGATCCAGTCTGCCTGCCGCCTCGCAGGCGATGATCCTGAGCGTTGTAAGCTGGGCCTGAAGATTTCCGATCTCGCCTTGCAAATCGCGATCCGTGGCTGCTTTAGAATGTCTGAGGGGCGCAATCAGCATGTCCAATTGCGCGGACATGCCGCCCAGCGCCGGACCCATCATGACGACATCTTCAATTTCACCCAGCCTGACAACCATGTCCGTCCAGGCGGCGCCTTCCGCGCCCAGCATGGCGTTGGGGTCGACCCTGCAATGGTCGAGCTTGATTCCTCCATGGAGCGAAGGTTTTAAAAAGTTCAGCTTCAGAGGCGGCATGACGGTCAGGCCGCAGGTTTCACGCGGCACGATAAAAGCAGTAAAACGTTTGTGCGCCATCGTGTCGTCGGTGACGGCGACGACGATAAATACATCCGCGATGGGGCCGTTGGTTAAATAGGTTTTTTCACCGCTTAACTCATAGCGGTTTTCCCGGAGGTGAGCGTTCGTGGTCAGCATTTTGGCACGTGCGCCGCGTCCCGGTTCGGAGACGGCGAAAGACAAAGTGATCTTGCCGTGGGCCAGCGCCTGCATATATGTCCGTTGCTGTCCTGGTGTTCCGAAGGTTCCCAGGATAGCGCGGGCGATCATTTGTTGGTAGAGCCAGGAGAGGGCCAGGCCCGGATTGTATCCGCTTTGAACAAATGTCGCTCCGGATTTCAGCAGGTCGAGATACCCGCCGCCCGCGCCGCCGTAAATCTCCGCGATCCCGATTTTGAAAAGTCCTGCCTCGCCCATTTTTTGCCAGAGGTCGATGGGAAATTCCGCGCCGCTTTGCAAATCCGGCCGGGTTGCCACGTGCCTGGCGGCGAAGTCCGCGATGAGAGTCTGCATGTTTTGGTTTCCTTCTTTTCCATTTTTTTATGACCTCGTGTGACCTTCAGGTCATCAGGTTACAAAACCAGTTCCTCGATAAAGGCGAGCAGTTGATTGACGTTGCGGCAGGGGCGGACTTCATGGCAGTGATGGGTGTAGGCTCTGATTTCGCTGTCGCCCGTCCCCCAGAGGTTTTCGGCTTCGGGGTTGAGCCAGATGACGCGGCGGCATTTCTCCCGCATCTGTCCCAGAATCGCATCTTCGGGATTCATGTAATTGGAGCGCCCGTCACCGACGATGATCAGTGTGGTTTTCTTGGTCAGAAGATCCAGGTAGTCTCTCTTAAAATGGCGGAACGTTTCACCGTAATCCGTCGAGGCATTATAACGTACGTCTGCTTCTTCCATCACAACGCGGATCGCCTCGGAGATATCATTATCCTCAAAAATGGCCGTGACGTCCGTTAACTGATCGATGAAGACAAAACTGTTGACCTTGTCAAAGCAATCCTGAAGAGAATAGAGGAGATTGAGCATGAAGCGGGCGGCTGCCCATACGGAGCCGGACACGTCGCACAGCGTGACAATCCGGCTTTTGCGCATGGATTTGCGGCGGTACTGGATGTCGATGGGCACACCGCCGTATTTGGCTGCGTGCCGCAGGGTTTTTTTAACATCCAGATTTCCCCGGTCCCGCACAGCATAGCGGCGGCTGACAACGTTTTTCAGCTTGCGCACCAGCTTGTCTATCGCTTCGCGCATCTCTTCCATTTCGGGCCTTGTGAAAGACGAAAAGGCTTTTTCGCCCAGGTCTTTGATGCGCTGTTCATAGGCTTTAACTTTTTTTGTCCCTGTATCACCCGGCCTGGGTTCATACATCAAGATGGAACGGGCGGCATTCAGACGTTCATCAAAATGTGAGGCCAGGTCCCGGAGCGTTTGCGGGGCCACTTTAAAATAATTTTCCTCAATGAGGGCGGAAGCGGCGGAAGCAGCGTTGGTAATTTGCATTAAAACATTGAAACGGCTGGCCAGCGGCCCGAAATTAAACCGGGTCGGCGACGGCTGATCATCCGATTCCGCATGAATCCGGCGCATCTCCGTCAAGAGCGGCATGGGATTGCCGGCGAGAAAATCCAATACGGCATCGTAAACGGGATTGTCATGAGGCTTTTCCTTAAGCAGACTGGCCGCCTGATGAATTTGATCATTCCATTTGGCTGCCTGCTTGATGTCGCCCATATCCAGGCGCATCTCGTGAAAGAAAAGATGATACAGCCGGTCAAAGTGCTGCAAGTCTCTCAGGCTCTTTGCGAAATTGGCGCGAACGAGCGCCCGGAATTGCGTTTCATCGGTCGGATCGATAAGCTTCATCTGGTTGAGGCAGTCGAGCACTTCGGAGGTGGAGACACGCAGCCCCGCCGCCCGGCAGCAGGACACGAATTGCTGAATTAATTTGACCATACATCCCCGGTCACGAAACGACCCGATCCAGGTTTTTGCGGACTTTTTCCAAATCCATCTGGTATTTGCAGATGACGTTGAGGGTTTCCGAAAGAACGTCCGGCGTCAGTTCGGAAATCTGCAAGGCCAAAAGCGACTGCGCCCAGTCGAGCGTCTCTGAAATACTGGGGCTTTTCTTGAGGTCGAGCGTGCGGATTTTGCGGATCGCATCTACCAGCGTGGTGCAGAGCGCTTCTTCGATGGCCGGAATCTTCAACCGGATAATGGCGATTTCCGTCTCGCGCGCCGGATAGTCGATATACAGGTGCAGGCAGCGACGCTTGAGCGCATCGCTCATGTCGCGGTAGTTGTTGGACGTGAGTAAAACGAAGGGAATGTTGACGGCCTTGCGCGTTCCCAGTTCGGGGATGGAAACCTGAAAGTCGCTGAGGAGTTCCAGCAGAAACGCTTCAAACTCCGGATCGGACTTATCGACTTCATCGAGCAGCAGGACGACGGGTTTTTCCGAACTGATGGCTTGCAGGAGCGGTCGTGGTTGAATAAAGCGTTCGGAAAAAAAGGCATCTTCCTGTGCGGCGATCTGATCCACCGCTTCGGTGAGCGTCGCCGTCGCACAGATAATGTCGTTGATTCTATCTTTCACCATCTGGGTATAGAGCAGTTGCTTGGCGTATTCCCATTCATAAAGGGCTTTGGCTTCGTCGAGGCCTTCATAGCATTGCAGGCGGATGAGTTCCCGATCCAGGCTGCGGGCCACCGCCTTGGCCAGTTCCGTTTTGCCGACGCCTGCCGGGCCTTCAATTAAAATGGGCTTTTGGGTTGCCTGGGCCAGGAAGACGACCGTGGCGATTTCCCGCGACGGGATGTAGTCCGCCTGTTCCAGTCTTTGTTGAACATCGTTTACGCTTTTATAGTTCATAACGGATAGATCCGCCTTTCTTAGTTCGTGGCATATAACAATCGCCGGATGCGGTCAAGTCCGGGTGAAAATTATGTTGTTTATTATTTATACACTTGTTCCGGACCAGAGGCCAATCCGTGACGGCGGGCCCGTGATGCCGTTACGCCTGTTTTTCAGTGTGTTGGGATGTTGCTGGGGATTTATACCGGACTGAATGAAAAAATAATTTGACTTGATAAAAAGCAGTATGCTAGGACTCTTCACACGCTGTGCGTGGCTTGTATATATTTTATACATCCATTGCAAAAGGAGACTGAACCATGACTTGGGAGGCTGTTGCCAATATTTTTCAGGGTGCCACAACGCTGGCGGATTCATTTTCACATAACCCGAAGATCGCCATCGCGAGAATCGCTCTGATCCTGCTGGGTTTGTTACTGATTTATCTGGGTAAAAAGGGCATTCTGGAGGCGCTGCTCATGATCCCGATGGGATTGGGCATGGCGACGGTGAATGCGGCGATTATGTTCTTTGATCCCCTCAATCTTCATGGTGGCATGGGCACGCTCTTTGTCGAAGCGCAAGCCGGTGCGACGGTGGATGCCGTGAAAAATGCAGCTGAGCTGATGACTATTTTACAAATTGACTGGCTTCAGCCGATTTATACTTTTACCTTTAGCAACGGTCTGATCGCCTGCCTGGTATTTATGGGAATCGGTGCTCTTTTAGATGTGGGTTATGTCATGGTCCGGCCTTTTCAGAGCATGTTCATCGCTTTATGCGCGGAATTGGGGACCATTGTTACGCTTCCGATTGCCCAGATGTTCGGTTATACGCCGCAGCAGGCTGCGGCGATTGCTATTGTCGGTGGCGCGGACGGCCCGATGGTGCTGTTCACCTCGTTGCGTCTGGCGCCGGAACTCTTTGTTCCCATCGCCATCATCGCTTATCTCTACCTGGGCTTTGCCTATGGCGGTTATCCGTATCTGGTCAGGCTTCTGGTGCCGAAAAAACTGATGGCGATTAAGCCTGCGCCGTCCAAAAAGAAAAGAAACATTACCTCCGGCGAGAAAATGCTCTTTGCGGTTGTTACTTGCGTTTTCTTGTCTTTCCTGCTGCCGGTTGCGGCGCCGTTGTTTTTCTGCTTGTTCTTTGGCGTTGTTGTCCGGGAATCCGGCGTCAAAGAGTATATTGATCTTTTACAGGGGCCGGTTCTTTATTTGTCCACGATGTTTTTGGGATTGCTGCTGGGCGTGCTTTGCGACGCCAATACGATTATGGATCCCAAAATACTGCCCCTGCTTCTTTTGGGAATTCTCTCGCTTTTGATTTCCGGGATCGGCGGCATTATGGCCGGGTATATCCTTTATTTCACGTCGGGCGGCAAATACAATCCCGCCATCGGCATTGCCGGTGTCAGTTGCGTGCCGACAACGGCCAAGGTGGCCCAGAAACTGGTAACCAAAGCCAGCAAAACGGTTATTATTTTACCGGAGGCGCTGGGCGCTAATATCAGCGGCGTTATCACAACGGCGATCATTGCCGGTATTTACTGCAGCTTGCTTGCAAAATAGACACAGGAGGATGTTATGGGCGGATGGACAGCGGCATTTTTTACATATCTGTTGACGATCATCATCGCTTTTTTCTGCGCCGGCATGATTCATCTGATGGTCGTGCTTCTGGAAAAGCGTTCTACAAAGAAGAGTTCGTCTCCGGAGTAGATGTGAAATCCTGGCTTTGCCGGACCCGTCAGGCATTACGCCTTGAAATCCGGCGTAAATTCTGTTTTATTCATCCGGGAAGGGCAATCCTATGATGACGACAAAATCAAAGCCCGCTGAGAAAAACGGTCAGTGGGTTTCTTCGGCGCTGAAAGTCAATCTGGAAAGAACGGCGGTGGATGTTCTGATTCCGCCGCAGTACGCGCCGCTTCTGCAGATTGTCAAGGATCATTACGGTCTGCAAAAAAAAACGCGAGATCTCCTCACCGAGCTCAATCATCCCTATGTCAACTGGGAATTCGTTCTCAAGGAACTCAAGTCCATTTCCATCGGCGATTTTTACATCTACAACAGCCATCCGGAAGCCTTGCAGGCGATTTCCATTCTGCTCACGATTTATTTTGATATTCTGAAATCATCCGCATCCGACGATATCAAAGACAGCGCGATGGCCTATCTCTTTGACTACGCGGATGCAATCATCACCCACAGCAATGAATTTCTGGAAAGAAACCTGTCGCTATTCCCTGGGCTGATTTCCTCTTTTCTGGAAATCTCCGGCAGGGAATCGGAGCTTTATAAAAAATGTTCGTCGCACCTCAAGCGCATTATCCGGACGCTTGCGGATAAAGAGGTGGAGCCTGTCGCGCCCGAATTCGACCGTCTGCTCTACATAATGTTCAAAACGACCTATTCCTACTGGCTGGCTCAACCCGACCCCGCCTTATGGCTGGTCGGCGCGAACCGGGGCGAGCCATTTGACGAAAGCGCTTATGCGGAACTGATCGGGCCGCTGAGCCATCAGCGCTACCGCAAGCTGCTGTTGGATCTGGATGCGCTGCGACCGCATCAGGGCCGCGACATCCATGGGTCCGGGCATATTCATGATTATCTGGCCCTGCCGGATTATTTTCAGATTCTGGACGGCTACCTGAATGTGGCCGACGCGCTGGGGAAGTCGAGCGCCTACGAAGGCCGGCGACTGATCAAGCTGGATTTTCTATTCGGTATCATGTCCGTGCCGGGGCTCAGGGACGTTCACACAGGTGCGATGAGGGAAATCAATCATCTGCTCAAACTGGTTTTTCAGGAAGAAAAGAAGGAAAACCTCGACGATCTGGTGCGCAAGATTTTCGCATTTTTGAAGAAAAATACGTCGCAAACCGAATTCCGCGGCGCGGGCATCGACTGCATCGTGACGACGGCGCGGGAGGTCTTCGCGCAAAACGCGCATCCTCTGGTGGATACGTTCATTGATGAACTGATCGCCTACGGATTTGAATATCCGAATATTTCGGGATCGACTGCGCAGTGGCAGGTTTGCGTCAACCCCGAACACATCCGCACGATCCGCGCCTGGCTGGAAATTATTGCAATGAAGCCGCGCTGGACAAAACGATTAATCTCCGCTCTCATCATTCAATTGAAAATCGGCGGGATTTTCATCCGCGATACGGATCTCATCCAGCGGGACATCTCCCGCCTGCTCAATGCGGACATTGCGCCCGCGTATAATCTCATCAAACAGCTTCTGCGCCTTTTCCCCGTGTATTTCAGTGAAATCGGCGCGGAAGGGGAGCTTCGGGACATCACCACGCACGTCGACGAGCTGTCGTTTCGCAACGATCGGCTGATTGATTTTTTCCGCAAGCAATCCCATGTGGAGAGCAACAGCCTTCTGGTGGAGTTTGCCGAAGATATTTTCCGTTACTGGCACAGCGGCGACAAACACTTCATCCGCAAGCACATTCCGGAAGAGGTGTTTGATCAGGTGCACAACACCGGCCGGTATTTCGACGGCATGCAGCAGGCGTTCACCCGGCTGTTTGCGCAGGCAAATAACGATCCGCGTAAATTTCTGGAATGGGACAAGACAAAAACGGCCGGGGAGCTTGCTAAAATTAAAAATATTTCCGATATGGATCGGGAGCGGGCGCTTTTGATGATCCGCATTTATCAGCTCATCTATAAAAAATATTTTCCACAGTATTTTGATCTGCTCAAGGATCTGGAAGCGGTAAGCGCTTTCCCCAAGCAGGATATTTCATCGCTCAAGCGGTCGCTTTCCGCCAAAAACTATTACCGCAGCTTGAAGGTGATTTTGAAATTCCTGACCGCGCTCAAGGCCCGGATTCTTTCCGGACAAAAAACGCAGTTTTTTGAAAATATTTATCACAAACGACATATCGCCGCAGGGATTCCGTCCATGTACGGCACCTATCATGAGGAAAAATTTGATGCGCTGGGCCTGTCGCTTCGTTTGGAGGCGCTGGGGAAGATGCTGTTTGAAGAACTGGTCAAATCGCTGAATCTCAAATTCATCACCAAAAGTTCGATCTCGAAGATTCACACCTATCTGTGGCATTACGTCGGCGCTCTGGAACTGGAAGGCATCTCCACCGAAGGGCTGGTGGCCAAAGTCCGGTTTGTCACCAGCGCCTTGCCCGTCAAACAGTTTTCGGCGGATCAGTATGTGGATATTTTCCGGTTCATCTCCAAAGGCATTCAGGATATTATCCGCGATTATTATATCGACGCGCACAGCGTCAATCTGCCGGTGATCGTCCGTCAGATCCATCCGCAGCCGGATAAGGCGGATACGAGAAACGAACAACTCAAGCTCGATGAACTGGTCTATCAGCATTCGGAGAATTTTCTCCGCGGCATGATTTCATCGGCTTTCGGCCTGCAAGTGCTGGATAATTTTGTTCATGCCGTCATCAAAACCCTGAATGCGGAATTGGAAAAATTCAAGGACAATAAAAGAATGCTCAACTTGTTGATGGCCTATGATCCCGACCTGGCCGTCTCTTCCATTTCCGAAAAAAACGCCAGGCTCGACAATCAGATCCTTCTGGGCAATAAGGGATATTTTCTCAAAAAGCTCAAAGCCTTTGGTTTTCCCGTGCCGCCGGGGTTCATCATTACCACGGAAGTTTTCAGGGGGTATGACGCCGTTTACGGCTACCGGTATGTCTTCAGTGATCTGGCCGCGCGTGTCAGCCAGCAGATCGCCGAGCTAGAGCGTAAAACCGGCCGCAAGTTCGGCGACCGCAACAACCCGCTTTTGTTGTCGGTGCGCAGCGGCGCCACGGTATCGCTGCCAGGGATGATGCGCTCATTTTTGAACGTGGGCATCAATGCATCCATTGCCGAAAATCTCAGCACCCAAGATGATTTTGCCTGGGCGGCCTGGGATTCCTATCGCCGTTTCTTGCAGACGTGGGGCATGTTTCAGGGGATGAGCCGCGATTTCTTTGACGCCATCATGGTCGGCTTCAAACAGAAATACGACGTGGACCGCAAAATCAAGTTTCCTGCGGAAGCGATGAAGCAAATCGCGCTGGCGTATAAAAAAGGTATTCTCGATTCCGGCATTCCGCTTGCGGACGAGCCGATGCGGCAGTTGCGCCACGCTATTTTACAGGTTTTTGATTCCTGGTATTCCGAGCAGGCCAAAATTTACCGTCATCAGATGCGTCTGTCCGATGAGTGGGGGACTGCCGTTATCGTGCAGGCGATGGTGTTTGGCAACCTTCATGACCGGTCCGGATCCGGCGTCATTTTTACACGCGATCCGAAAAGCACCTCATCCGATGTGACGCTCTACGGCGACTTCATCTTTGGTGTTCAGGGCGACGATATCGTTTCCGGTCTGGTCGCGACGTTTCCCATCTCGGAGAAACAGCGGCAGACCGAACATCGCAACACGGGTATTTCCCTGGAAGCCAACTTTCCGGCGATCTATGCCGAACTGGTGAAAATTGCGGAAATCATGATTTACGAAAAAGGCTTCAATCACCAGGAAATCGAATTCACATTTGAAGGTCCTGAAAAAGAAAAACTATATCTGCTGCAGACCCGTGACATGGATCAGGTCAAAACCAAGACCCTTAGGCGCTTTAAAGATACACCTTCCTTGCATGCGGCGCTTGCGGGGACGGGCATCGGTGTGAGCGGCGGCGCGCTTTGCGGCCGGGCGGTTTATTCCGAAGCGGACATCAAAGAGTTCCGCGAAAAGGAGTCCAAAACGGCTTTAATCCTGGTGCGACCCGATACGGTGCCCGATGATGTTGGCGTCTTGTTGCAGGTTGAGGGGCTTTTGACGGCCAAGGGCGGCGCGACGTCTCACGCCGCCGTAACGATTCCCCAACTCAGCAAAGTCGGCGTGGTGGGGCTTGGCAAACTCAAGGTATATGAAAGTGAAGGCTATGCGACCATTGATCAGCATACCATCAAAACGGGCGATTATATCTGCATCGACGGCTGGAGCGGTTCTTTGTATCTGGGCCGGCACGAACGGGAAACGGACAAGCACTACTCCATCACGCTTTAAATCCAACGCCATAGGCCGGATGATTTTGTGTCAGGGGCTGAAATAATAAAAGCCGTTTTTTTCCGGTCTTTTCTTGATTTGATACATGGCCTCGTCGGCATGGCGGATGAGGGTATCGGAATTGTCGCCGTGATCGGGATAGACGGCGATGCCGACGCTAAAGGTGACGGGGATTTCCAGATCCGAGCCGGGGATGGGGACGGCGGCGGCGAACTTTTCAAAGAGATGCCGGATGATGACTTCAATGTGATCCGGCTGAAGAATATCCGTCAGAAGAATCAGAAATTCGTCCCCGCCGATGCGGGAGATCGTGTCGTTTTCCCGGCGCACGACATCCTTGAGTCCGCGCGCGACTTCGATGAGCAGCTTGTCCCCCATCTCGTGACCGTGCCGGTCATTGACTTCCTTGAAACCGTCAAGATCGATAAACAGCAAGGCCAGCCTGCTGTTTCTTCGTTTGCCTGTGACAATGGCCTGCTCCAGACGATCCATCATCAGCTTGCGGTTGGGCAGTCCCGTGAGTGTGTCGTTATAGGCCAGTTGCATGACGCGCCCTTCGGTTAAATCCACAAAATTGCCCAGGACGGCGCGTTTTTCGTTCATGTGGATGAAGGCGACCGATCCCAGAATCCATTTGATCTTGTCTGCGTGCGTCAGAACCCGGAACATGAAAAAAGATTCCGCCTGACCTTTGAGCATGGCCCGGACGCTTTTGCGGACATGTTCCCGGTCTTCTTCGAAGACGATGTTCCAGGGCGAAAGCTCCCTGATCTCCCTGGGGGAAAAACCGACAATCTCGGAAAAAGCCTTGTTTGTAAAGATCAACTGATCGTCCTGAATGATGCAGATGCCGAAGGGAGAAAGGCTGAGCATGATCTGAAGAAACTCGCCCAGTTCGCGCACCTGTTTGGCGGTTGATCCGAACTGCATCCGCAGCCGCTTATTTTCGGCCTCCAACCGGGTTAATTGTTGTGTGAGATCTTCGTCGGAGCCCTTTGTGTTTTGAGTTTCCCGCGACAAGGCTGATTCCCTTTATCTGGTATTTGTGCGCCGGATGTTCCCGGACATTTACATGGGGGCACCATATATCACTTTGATTGAATATGAAAGGCGGCGTTTCGGAGAGACGGTCATCCTTAGACCATATAGCCCCGTTTTCCGGCTTCCGGAAAACGGGGCTATTCTTTTGGCAATCGCCTAAGAAATGTTCTTGTGAATATAAACGGTCAGATCTCCCATTCGGTTGGTGTAGCTGCCGTATTCGTTGTCATACCAGCCAAAAATTTTAGCATGCACGACCGGAACTTTCAGCATCTTATCGCCGATAGTCTGGAGCAGGGCCTCAGGCAGATCCGGAATGTGGGACAGATCGACGGGAATAAAGGCGGTTCGTGTGTGATTGAACTGGCCTTCAATGATCACGGCCGCATCTTCGCCGATCAGATCGGTTGAGACATTCTGATCCATCGTAAAGCGCACGAGCTTTTCCGGATTGCTGTCAGCCGTCTTGCGGTAAATCTCATTGAGCTTTTTCGTGTCGATATTGGCGGCGTCGCCTTTGCCGCTGCGGCGTGCCTGGAACGTGGCGTTCAGCACAATCAGCGACAGCGTGGTGGTGGGCACGCGGATGGAATCAGCCATGAAACCGATGTTTTTAACCTCCGGAATGACCTCAATGAGCGCCTTGGCGGCGTTGGTGGAGGTCAGAATAATATTATTGAGGATGCTGCGCGTCTTGCGAAGATCCGATTCACCCGCTTTCGGCATTTTATCCAGAACGCTTTGTGTGTTGGTGACGGCGTGAATCGTCGACATGGACGCCGTCAGAATCCGGCTGGTTTCCTCGTTTTCCAGAAGCGGTTTGACCATGTGCGCCAGTCCCGTCGTGGTGCAGGATGCCGCCGACACCAGAAAGTGTTTTTTGCGGTCAAAGGCCGTGTGATTAATGCCGTAAATCAGCGTGGTGGCGTCCTCCGGCGTGGACAGGGCCTTGTTTTTAATCTTGAACGGTGCGGAGTGGATGACCACTTTGGCGCCGCCGTTTAAATGGCCCCGGATCGATCCTTTTTTATCGTCAACGGGGGTGGTCGGATCTTTGAACGTACCGCTGCAATCCACAACAATATCCGCGCCGTATTGACGCCAGGGAATGTTGAGGGGGTTTCTTTCTTGTCGCAAAATGGTGACCGGTATGCCGTCGATGATCATTTTGCCGTTTTTCTCATCCGTAATCTGAATGAGAGGCTGCGCCTTGATGCCATACAGAAAGCGGTGGAGCAGCCCGTAGGTGGCATCTTTTTCAATCAACTGGGCAATCGTCTCCATTCCCGTGCCGACGTCCCGGCCCAGGTTGATCACGATTTCTTTGAAATATTTTCTGCCTACATGATGCCAGAGCGTCAGTTTACCGATGCGTCCTAAACTGTTGATGCCGAGAACCGGCAACCTGCTTGCCTGCGTGTTACTTTGTGCCATGATCTATATCCTCCTTTACCCGCGTAACCGCAGGAATGTTTTTGTTTTGAGGGAAGCGGGGATGAAAAAAGCGCACAGATGCCAAATGACATTTAGAATTGGTCAGATCGTATAAATTTTGCCCGGTTCCGGTATTCATAAGTTGTTTGGGTCACATGAGAAGACCGGAAACGTATTACAAAAAACGTCGGTCAAAGTCAAGCGCTTAAAAGATATCAAAAATATTATTCATCAGTTGAATTGCTTTCGCTGCTCACGAAATACGCAAATTCAGCAGCAACAGCCGCCGCCTTTCGCAGATCCCGTTTGATCGGCTTGAGGTCCGCAGCAGCATTCGCCTTCCCGCCCCAGCAGGCTGTTGATGACCGCGGCAGCGCAGCCCACGCCGGATTGAACGCTGATGGCGCCCGCCGCGCAGTTTCGGCTGCATGCGCCGCATTCCATGCATGCGTCGCGATCCATAATTTGCGCGCTTTTGCCGTTCATTTGGAAAACGCTGTGCGGGCAGACCTCCAGGCACATCCCGCAGCCGATGCACTTTTGTTTGTCCAATTCCAAGGTTACGACATCTTTAAGATAAGTAAGATTTCCCATTTTTTTACTCCTAACTCAAAATCAAAGAGGTAATCCAGAAAACCACCCCTAAAGCCGCGGCTGTGATTTGCGCAGGCAGGGCAAAACGCATTTCCTTTTTCACGCCGGAGAGCGACGTATAAGTGGAACAACCCGTGAAGTTCATCGCCAGATAGGCTGCAATGGCCGGAACGATCAAAAGCCAGGCGGCAGCCTCTATCCGTCCCCCCCATAAATGCCAGTCGATCCCGCGCATGGCGATCAGTCCCAGGGCGGTCGTAAGTCCGATGATCAATCCCTGGAAGGAGAAGGCGCGCCCCGGAAGCCAGGGGAGCAACAAGGGGTGTACCACCGCTCCGGCAATCACCGACAAGACGAGCGCCAAAACGGCAAACACGCCGTTTTGGGCCAGATTATTCAAGGCGCTGCCCGGTCCCAGAATGGTCGCAAGCAATAAAGCCATAAGCGATAGGATGGCTAAAGGTTTCATCGTTCCCCCCAGTTCTATGGGGATGAGGATCGCCCGGTCTTTCATCAAAAACGGCATGACGCGCATCTTTTGGGTGGCCTTCAACCCCGCGTCAAGGTAAGCGGGCAGATCGGCGGCCTGCACCGGGCCGTAGTAAACCTTGAATCCGGAAAACTGCTTGACCTGATGCGCGGCCACTCCCGGCGCTCCCAGCTGGGGCACAATGAGCTTCCGGTGGCTGACCACTTCTTTCAGACCGCTGCTCTCGATGCGTTTGATCAGCTCCTGCGTGCCGAATGTTCCTTTCCCCGCCGCACACCAGACGTTGATGCCCTTGGTGTCCAAAACCAGAATCCAGGCATTCCGGCCTGCGAGCGCTTGTCGCAGGTAGTCGAAACTCATTTTGTAATTGGCGGTAACCAGCATGGGCGATGAGTCTCCCGGGTGGCCCAGAGCATAAAGGCCGGGGTCAACCGCATAGTTCATTCTGCCGACGTTTAAGCGGGCCTTGATCGTTCCCCACCGGTCTTGCCGCGTCAGTGCTGAGGATACTTTGGGTAACTCGCCTGCTTGCGTGACCATTGATCCCGAAACAAAAGACTGATCCAGGCGGGGCATGGCATGAACAGCATCCGGTGTGGCGCTCGTGCCGCAACCGCAACTGATTTGCTCCTGAATCATCGGAAACTCAAATTTGCCGGTCAGGCTTAACTTCTTTTTATCTTCTTCCATACTTGATGTCCTCACTCAAATTAACTACAGCAATGACAGACGTTGGCCGCGTTTTTAATGGCGGCGATGAACGTTTGCACAGACTGCAAAATTTCATCCTGATTCCCTTGCGGTAGATGGTCTGCAATTTTGCCGAAAAAATCTTCAAGACAAGATTGAACCTGCTGATGCGTTTTCGCCCCTTTTTTTGTCAGGACAAGGCTTACGGCTCTGGCGTCGGAGTCGGATGGTTCTTTTCTCAGAAGCTCTTTGGCAATTAAGGGATTCAGGAGACGGGTGGTCGTGCTTTTTTCCACGGCCAGAAGATCATGCAGGTCCGACATCTTAATCTCCTTGTTTTTGGCCACGGCATCCAGAACGATAAACTGATGAAAGGTCACACCGCCGCAGAAGGCCGTATCCTGCCTGCAACAGCGAGTCGCCTGCACAAGCCCGATGAAGACGTCCATAAATTCGCTTTGATGAGTTTTGTCCTTTTTCATAATAGTTGTATTATACAACTATATTTGGGTTTGTCAAGGGGGACGATGATATGAGGCGTCCGGCGTTTGAAAGGGGGGATCTGTCCCCTGTGGAGGGTTGATAATCAAATCATTTGATTCTTATGACAAAAATGTTATTCTTGCGCCGCATATTCATTGCAAGCGTTGTCATTGTCAAAAGAGAAAACTTGAATGAAAGGACGAGTCATGAAAGCACACCCGGAAATTGCCGAGGCAAAATTTGTGGAAGGTTATAATTGCGCTCAGTCTGTTTTGTTTTCATTTTGTGACGACCTGGGATTGGATGCCGATTGCGCCCTGAAACTTTCATGCGGTTTTGGCGGAGGCATGGGACGAAAGGGAGAGGTATGCGGCGCCGTATCCGGCGGGATTCTGGTGCTGGGCCTGAAATTCGGCAGGGGGAAAAACGATGCGCGTTTACAGACGGATTTGACGTATACGAAAATCCGGGAATTTATGAACCGCTTTTCTGAAAGGCACGGTTCCTGCCACTGCCGGGACTTGTTGAGCGGATGCGATCTGACTACGCCGGAGGGGCAGGCGTATTTTAAAGACAACGAGTGTTTTAATTTAATTTGCAAACCGTGTGTGCATGATGCCGCCGCGATGGTTGCGGACATCACCCGGATGTAATCGGGGTTGATGGATGATTAACAGGTCGAAGGGAAATGATATGAGACGATATGTCCGAATGACGATGCTGGTTTTATTGCTGGTATTCTTTACGGTGGTCTTGGTTCAGGCGGAGAGTTCCGTCTGGGAAATCAAAGGCCCGAAAGCCACGGTTTATCTGGCCGGATCCTGTCATGTGCTTCGGGCGTCGGATCATCCGCTGCCTGCTGAGTTTGATATCGCCTACAGCCGGGCAAGGCGCATTATCTTTGAAGCGCCCCTCGACGAAATGGAAAAGCCGGCTTATGTTCAGAAGCTTCTGGCTGCGGCGCTTTATACGGATGGTTCAACACTCAAAGATCATGTTAGTCCGGCCGTCTGGAACAAAGTTCAAAAATTCTGCCGCGAGCGCAATCATGACTGTGATAAATTTTCTATTTTCCGTCCCTGGATGTTTTCCATCATGCTCACCATGCAGGAGTTGGCCAAGATCGGCGTAGAGCAGGCCTATGGCGTGGATCAGGTTTTTCATGAAAAGGCAAAAAGAGACGAAAAAGGTCTGGGCGCCCTGGAAACCGTCGATGAGCAGATCGGTTATCTGACGATGATGGATGGAGGAATGGGTGAACAGCAGGTCAATGAAACCATCGATGAATTAAGAGATCTCAATGCCCGACTGGCTGAGATTCTCAAGGCCTGGCGTATTGGCGACGAGGCCGGTATCGAGGCGTTCAGTCTCCGGGAGTTGAAGAGCTATCCGCAACTGTATCAGACGCTGATTGTCAACCGCAACAAACGATGGATCAAAGATATCGAACGCGAAATTTCGGGGCCGGTTAATACTATGATTATTGTCGGTGTGGCGCATCTGGCCGGTTCCGACAGCGTGGTCGATCTTTTGCGCAAACGCGGCTATAAAGTTGTAAAGGTGCAAAAATGACGCGATGGATGGGGGAGCCATGAAAGTCCCCATGTATCAGGCGGATGCTTTTACGGTGAAATTATTTGCCGGTAATCCGGCGGCTGTATGTCTTTTGGAAGTGTGGCCGGATGACACCACGCTTTAGATAACGAGCATTGACTTCTTGATATTTAAAATAATCCGACAATCGACAAATGATTCATTTTCTCCGTCAGCAAAGCCGGCAAATGCCTGCATTTTATGCTTTTACTTCCAAAAGATGATGTAATCTGACTTTTACCCGGCTAATAAAAATGTTTCAAGCTGGATTATTGCGTTGACAGGGAAACGCTCATTTATTATACTGCCGGTCAGTGATATTCTGTAAGGATTTGAAAATAAAAGTAAATGACCATCAATATTAAAATCGAAGACCACATTCTGCTTATCGAAATCAACCGGCCAAAAAAATTAAACGCCATGACGCGCGAGATGTATTCGCAAGTAGCGCAAGCTTATTACAAATTGGATACAGATGACGATTTACGAGTCGGCGTTCTTTATGCGGTGGGGCCTCATTTTACATCGGGATTGGAACTGACCGACTGGTCGGAACAATTTTCAAGCGGGAGAGGAGTCTTTCCGCTGGCTGACAAAAATGAAATTGATCCGTTTTACGTGATGAGTGAGGCGCGCTGCCGCAAACCCATTGTGATGGCCATACAGGGGTACTGTTATACTTGGGGTTTTGAAATCATGCTGAATACCGATATCCGTGTGGCGGCGACCGATGCACGGTTTGGCATGCTGGAAGTGCGTCGGGGTTTTTTTCCCAGCGCGGGCGCTACGCTGAGGCTGCCCAAAGAAATTGGTTGGAGCAACGCTCAGCGCTATATGTTAACAGGAGACGAAATGAGCGCCGGGGAAGCCTACCGTCTGGGGTTGGTTCAGCATCTGACTGAGCCGGGAAAACAATTGGAAAAAGCGATGGAACTGGCACGTTGCGTGGCGAGCGCCGCACCGCTGGGCGTACAAAATATTCTGAAAAGTTGTCGCACAGCGGAAATGCAGGGCGAGATAGCCGCCAAGAGGGCTATTTTTCAGGATTTGGCAACTGTAATGAAAAGTGAAGATATGAAGGAAGGGCTACAATCTTTTATCGAACGGCGCACTGCGGTATTTAAAGGGAAATAACCGCAGAGAGCACGGACGGTCAAGAGGGTGGACGCGTTGATTTTTTTAACGGCAGTAAATAAACAACGGCTTTGTATGAATCGATGTTCCGGGGGG